>JAMOOQ010000022.1 GCA_027100635.1 Campylobacteraceae bacterium
AAGCCTAGATGTCCTAACTTTTTTGTTTTTATTTTATTTATTTTTGTAAAACAGATGGTATATTCCTAATATATATATTTATTTCTTATTATATTACTTTAAGTTTATAGGGGTGATGAATGTCAGAAGTAAGGTCATTGGTTCTCTTTTTTCTATATTAGAGCATATTTTTGATTAGCTTTAGATTTTTCCGTAGTTTTCAGAATAGAAGAGGATTATAATGACTGATGAAGTAAGGCTAAGATTCTTAGCCTTGGATATGTAGATTTTATCTTATAAAGTTTGTTGGGCATTACCCAACAAACAAATTAGATTCTATTTATATCTAAAAGTAATTCTACCTTTATCCAAACTATAAGGTGTTAATTCAACTTTTACCTTATCTCCTGGAAGTATTTTAATATAGTGCATTCTCATTTTTCCTGCAATATGACATAATACAATATGTTTATTATCTAACTCTACTCTAAAAGTTGCATTTGGCAATGCCTCTACAACTTTCCCATCAATTTCTATAACATCATCTTTTGCCATAGTTTTTGCTCCTTATAATTATAATTGAGTCAAGATTACAGCTTTGTTATTAACAATAGCTACTTGATGTTCATAATGACTTGTTCTTAGTCCATCTTCACTAACAACTGTCCACTTATCATCTAATATGACTGGTATACCACTTTTTTGACAAACCATAGGTTCTAAACAAAATACCATTCCATTTTTTATTTTAGGTCCTTGATTTATTTTTCCTTCAAGATAATTTGGAATATTTGGTTCTTCATGAGGTTTTACCCCAATACCATGTCCACAAAAATCTCTAAGAGGTATAAATCCTCTTCCAACAATAAAATCTTCAAGAATTTTTGCCAACTCTTTAAATCTCATACCAACTTTAATTGAATCAATTGCATGGTATAAAGCATCTTTTGAACAATCAATAAGCTCTTGATCTCTTGATGATATTTCACCTATTGCCATAGTTATTGCAGCATCACCATAATAACCATCTAGTTTACTTCCAATATCCAATCCTAAGATATCACCATTTTTGATTTTAACATCTGTTGGAGTTCCATGAATAATAGCTTCATTAAGAGAGGTACATACTGAACCTGTAAAGCCATAAAGACCTTTAAAAGATGGGATAGCTCCTAGATTTCTAAGATAACTGTCTCCCATACTATCAATCTCTTTTAAGCTCATACCCTCTGAAACATTATCTTGAAGATATTGTAGTGTTTGAGCAACAATATTACCAGCTTTTTTAAGCTTAGTAATCTCTTGAGGTTTTCTAAGTACTATAGCCATTATAAACCTACATTACCTAATGTATCATATTGATTCATAGTTCTTTGTGCTTCTATCTTTCTCATAGTATCAAGAGCAACTTGAACTATAATAAGTACAGCGACACCACCAAAATAAAAACTAGCATTCATCATATTAATAAATGCAAATGGTAAAGTTGATATAATAGCCAAGTAAAATGAACCTGTTGTTGTTAATCTACTAGCAACTTCATTTAAAAATTCTTTAGTATGTTCTCCAGGTCTTACCCCAGGGATAAATCCACCTTGTTTTTTTAAATTATCAGATATATCTTTTGCATTAAATGCAATTGAAGCATAAAAAAATGCAAAGAACATAATTAATAAGAAAGTTACAATATTAAATATTAATCCACCAGGGGATAATAAATCTGCAATTTGAAGTAAAAATGGTGACTTACTAGATTGCAACATCGTAAGAGGAAACATTAATACTGCAGAAGCAAATATTGGTGGAATTACACCAGATAGATTTACTTTAATAGGTATATAGTTCATAACTCTTTTATTTTGATTTTGCATCATAATTTTTCTTGAATAACTAATAGGAACTCTACGCTCACCAAGTTCAACATATATAATTGTAAATATTGTAACAAACATAATTGCTAAAATCATTATTATAGATAAGAAATTCATCTCACCACTATTAACTGACTGAACCGTATTTGATATTGCTGATGGTATACCTGAAACAATACCTGCAAAAATAATCAATGATATACCGTTACCGATACCTTTTTGAGTAATCTGCTCACCAATCCACATAAGTAACATTGTTCCTGTTAGCATAGAGAATGTTGCAACAACTGTAAACATTGTAGGATCAATCATAATAGCACTTTGACCTGCTTGACCTGTAAGAGATTGAAGTCCCATAGATACACCAATTGCTTGAATAACTGTAATGAAAATTGTGAAATATCTGATGATTTGCATATATTTTTGCATCCCATCTCTCTCTTTTTTCATTTGACCTAATGTTGGGAATGTTGCTGCTAGAAGTTCCATAACGATGGAAGCGGTAATATAAGGCATAATACCTAATGAGATAATACTAAGACGACGAATTGCATCTCCTGAAAACATATTTGCAAGTCCCAAAGCGTTGTTGGCATTATCATCAAAAAACTCTTTGATAACACCTAAATCAACACCTGGAACTGGAATATATGCTAAAACTCTATAAGCAAAAATAAATCCTAAAGTTATTAGAATTTTTTGAGTTAAAGCATTACCCATATTATTTGCCGCTTGTTGTAACTGATTCGTCTTTTATCTTAGAAGCCAAATCTTTTGCATTTGTACCTATTAATTTAACTCTAGTTACTTTACCCTTCATTTGATGAACTGTATTAATTGTTTCAATTGTAATCTCATCAAGTTCGGCTACTGATTTAATCTTATCTATATTAATTACATAAGGTTTTTCAACTTTAGAAGTAAATCCAACTTTTGGAGTTCTCTTCATAAGTGGCATTTGACCACCTTCAAACCCTCTTTTTCTTTTGTAACCAGTTCTTGATTTTTGACCTTTGTTACCTCGTCCAGCTGTTTTACCAGTACCTGAACCTTGACCACGTCCTACTCTTTTTCTATTTTTTGTTGAGCCAGGAGCTGGTTGTAAGTTATGTAATGACATTTTTACCCCCTAAGCTTTAATTCTAGTAAGTGCTTGAATTGTTGCTCTTACTAAGTTGTTTGGATTATTTGAACCAATTGATTTACTAAGAACATCTTTAATTCCTGCAAGTTCTAATACTGGTCTAGCAGCTCCACCTGCAATAACACCTGTACCTTCACTAGCTGGTCTTAAAACAATTCTACTTGCATTAAATTTATGTTCAATATCATGAGCAATTGTAGAACCCTTAATATTTACTTTTACTAAATTTTTAAATGCATCATCAACTGCCTTTTTAATAGCATCAGGAACCTCTTTTGCCTTACCAAAACCATAACCAATTGTACCTTTTTTATCGCCAATAACTACAAGAGCTGTAAATCTAAATCTTCTACCACCCTTTACAACTTTAGTAACACGACCAATATTTACAATTACTTCTTCAAACTCTTCTCTGTCAATATTTTCCATCATGTCTCCTTAAAACTTGATACCAGCATCTCTAATTGCATCTGCAAAAGAAGCAACAACGCCATGGTATAGATAACCATTTCTATCAAATACTACACTATCAATATTTTTTGATGACATAGATTCAGACAAAGTTTTAGCAAGAACTTTTACATCCTCAATATTTGCTTTTAATCCAACTTTTTTGCCATCTACACTTACCAAAGTAGTAGCAGTAACATCATCAATTACTTGAGCATAAAAATATTTATTTGATTTAAATACAGATAATCTAGGCTTATCTATTGTACCAAATATTTTACCTCTAACTCTAGCTTTTCTTTGAGCGCGTAGTTTATTTTTTCTTTTTTGAATACTTTTTAACATCTATCGCTCCTATTTACCAGCTGCTTTACCAGCTTTTCTAACAATAACTTCATCAGTATACTTAACACCCTTACCTTTATATGGCTCTGGTGGTCTAAAGTCTCTAATTTCAGCTGCTGCTTGACCTACAACTTGCTTATCAGTTCCTGTGATAATAATAATATTTTTTTCAACTTTCATCTCTAAACCATCAACTATTGGATAGTCAATATCATGAGAAAAACCAAGTTGAAGATTAAGAACTTTACCTTTAACAGCTGCTCTATAACCAACACCATTAATCTCTAAAGATTTAGAAAAACCTTTGTCAAGACCTATAATAATATTATTTAATAATGATCTGTATGTTCCCCAAAAAGCTGAACTCTCTTTTGAATCACCAACTCTTGTAAAAGTAACTTCATTACCTTCAACAGAAATTTCAACTCTACCATGAGTATCTAATCTCTTTTCTATTTTACCCTTTTTAGCAATAATAACATCACCATCAAGAGTTACTTCTATACCATTTGCAATAATTACAGGTTTTTTACCTACTCTAGACATTAATCAACCCCTACCAAATACTACAAATTACTTCGCCGCCAATGCCGCGTTTAAATGCTTCATCATTTGGAAGCACACCTTGTGAAGTTGATACAATAAGTGTACCATATCCATTTTTAAAGAATCTAATATCAGCTTTAGCTTTATGAACTCTTCGCCCAGGCTTTGATATTTTTTTAACTTCATTGATCACACCGCGACCATTTTCATCATACTTAATTGTAACTTTAATAGTTTTTTTCACACCATTCTCTATTACACTAAAACTTTCTAAATAACCCTTATTTACAAGAATAGAAACAATTGCCTCAATTGATTTTGAGTGAAGTAGAGTAGTTGTATCTAATCTTCTTTGTGCAGCATTTCTTATTCGAGTAAGAGAGTCTGCAATTATATCTGTCATCATCTTCTACTCCTTTATTACCAGCTTGCTTTTCGCATGCCTGGAATTAGACCTTCATTAGCCATTTTTCTTAAACATATACGACAAATACCAAAATCTTTATATACTGAATGTGGTCTTCCGCAAAGTGAACATCTTGTGTAACCTCTAACTTTAAATTTAGGGTCTCTTTTTTGTTTTGCAATCATAGACTTTTTAGCCATTACTTCTTCCCTTTAGCAAAAGGCATACCTAACTTCTCTAAAAGTGTAAATGCCTGTTTATCATCTTCTGTACTTGTTACAATTGTAATATTCATACCATGAGTTTTTAAGATATTATCATAAACAACTTCTGGAAACATCAATTGCTCTTGAAGACCGAAGTTATAATTACCTCTTCCATCAAAACCTTTACTAGGTGTTCCTCTGAAATCTTTTACTCTTGGAAGTGCAATTGATACTAACTTATCAAAAAAGTTATACATTTTAGCACCTCTTAAAGTTACTCTAATTCCACTTGGAGCGCCTTCTCTAGCTTTAAAACCAGCTACAGATTTTTTAGCCATAACAACAACCGCTTTTTGACCAGCTATATTAGATATAGTATCTGTCATATTTGCAATAAGTTTGTTATCTTTACCCTCTTCACCAGCACCAACACTAATTACTATTTTTTCTAGCTTAGGTATTTGCATAGCATTTGTGATACCACATTCTTCTCTAAGAGCTGGAATGATGTCATTATATTTCTGCTTCATTCTAACCATAATATTAACCTTCTACTTTTTTAATATTTGAGATATGAATTGGCATCTCTACATCAGCAAAGCCACCTTCTTTATTCTCTTCATTTGGTTTAACAGATTTTTTAGCCAATTTAAGACCAGATACAATCACTGCATCTTTTTTAGTAAGTACTTTTAATACTTCTCCTGTTTTACCTTTATCATCTCCAGCAATTACTACTATTTCATCACCTTTTTTGATTTTAAACTTTTTATTTGCCATTACCAAACCTCCGGTGCAAGTGATACAATTTTCATAAAACCTGAATATCGTGTTTCACGAGATACTGGTCCAAAAATACGAGTACCAATGGGATTCTTCTTGTCATCAATGATTACAGCTGCGTTATCATCAAATCTAATAAGTGAACCATTTTCTCTTTGAATCTCTTTTCTTGTTCTAACAATAACAGCTTTTACAACTTTACCTTTTTTAACTTTTCCAGTTGGAAGTGCTTTTTTAACAGAAGCAACAATAATGTCACCTACTGTTGCATATCTTCTTTTAGAACCACCAAGAACCTTGATACACATAATCTCTTTTGCACCACTGTTATCAGCTACATTTAATCTTGTAAAACCCTGAATCATTACACTTCACCTCTTTTTACTATATCAAGAAGTCTAAAGTTTTTTCTCTTTGATAAAGGTCTACACTCAATAGCACTTACTTCATCACCAACTAAAATATCATTCTTCTCATCATGAACTAAATATTTTTTAAATCTTTTTACAGTTTTATGGTATCTTGGGTGAAGAACTTTTCTCTCTACCAAAACAGTAGCAGTTTTATCACCTGCTATTTTTATTGCTGTACCTTGTATTACTCTTTTTGGCATTATTTAACCCCTTACTGCAGTCAATGCTGTATTAATTTTTGCTATATCTTTTTTAGCAACTTTTAATTCACTAGTATTTTGAAGTTGCATAGTTCTTTGCTTTGCTTTTAAAGTAAAAAGCTCTAACTTCTTCTCTTTTAATAGCTCAAGTAATTCTGCTTCACTTTTTTCTTGAATATCAGTATAGTTCATTACTATCCTTTAGTGTAATTATCTTAGTTTTGAAAGGTAATTTATGACGAGCAAGTGTTAAAGCTTCTCTCGCTAAAACCTCATCAACACCAGCCATTTCAAAAATAATCCTACCTGGCTTAATATTCATTACCCATTTTTCAACAGGACCTTTACCTTTACCCATTCTTGTTTCAAGTGGTTTAGCAGTAAGTGGCTTATCAGGAAATACTCTAATCCAAGTTTTACCTGTTCTGTTAATTTTTCTAGTCATTGTAATTCTAGCAGCTTCAATTTGTCTTGAATCAATTCTACCAGCTGTTATTGCTTTTAACGCAATATCACCGAATTCAATTTTATTGCCGTTAAAAGATTTACCTCTATTACGACCCTTCATTTGCTTTCGCCATTTTGTTCTTTTAGGCATTAACATAACTATTCACCTCTTCTTGATCTTGATCTTTTAGAACTTTTTTCCTCTTTTGGCTCTGATTGAATACCTTTTTGAAGAACTTCACCTTTAAATATCCATACTTTAATACCTATTATACCATAAGTAGTATGAGCTTCTGCAAATCCATAATCAATTTTTGCTCTTAGTGTATGAAGAGGAACTCTTCCCTCAAGATACCACTCTGTTCTTGCCATCTCAGCACCACCAAGACGACCAGAAACAGATATTTTAATACCTTTTGCACCTGATTTTAAAGCACCTTGAATTACTTTCTTCATAGCTCTTCTAAATGCAATTCTTCTCTCAAGTTGAGTTGCAACATTTTCAGCTGCTAATTGAGCAGAAGCTTGAGGTTTTTTCTCCTCTTTAATATTTACAGAAACATCTTTTTTAAGCATCTTTGTAAGATTAGCTTTAAGTTTTTCTATATCAGCGCCCTTTTTACCAATAATAATACCAGGTCTTGCTGTTACAATATTAATTCTTAATTTTTTAACTGTTCTTTCTATGATGATATTACTAACACCTGCATAAAAAAGTTCTTTTTTAAGAAATTTTCTGATTCTGTAATCTTCTTCAATAAAAGCAGCTGTTCTATCTTTTGCTGGAAACCATCTTGATTCCCAATTTCTGTTAATTCCAAGTCTAAGACCTATTGGATTGACTTTTTGACCCATGGTTATGCATCCTTCCCATTATTTTTTGCGTCTTCAATAACTGGTTCAGCTACTTCAACTAATATATGAGCAGTTGGTTTAAGAATTCTTGTAGCAGTACCACGAGCTCTTGGTCTCCATCTTTTCATAACAGAAGCTTTATCAACTCTACAAGATGTAATAATAACTTCTTGAGGTTCATAATCACCATTAGCAACAGCAGAAGCGATTACTTTTGATATAATTCTTGCAGCTTTATTTGGCATAAATTCTAAAGATGCTAATGCAAGTTCAGCATTCATCCCTTGAACTTCTCTAGCTACTAGTCTAGCTTTTATAGGAGATACTCTTGAAAATTTTAATAATGCTCTACTCATACCTTAACCCACTTTCTTTTGAACAGAGCCTTTATGACCCTTAAATGTTCTAGTTGGTGCAAATTCACCTAACTTATAACCAACATGGTTCTCTGTAACAAATACAGGAACAAATTGTCTTCCATTATGAACATTGATTGTTAAACCAATAAACTCAGGAAAAATTACTGATCTTCTTGACCATGTTTTAATAGGTTTATGAGAACCCTCTTCTTTTGCTTTTAATACTTTTTTCATTAGGTGACCATCAATAAATGGACCCTTTTTTGTAGATCTTGCCATTTAAGCCCCTTATTTCTTTTTCTTAGAGATTATTAATTTATCGCTTGATTTTTTCTTACGAGTTTTATAACCTTTAGTTGGCATACCCCATGGAGATACTGGATGACGACCTGAGTTAGTTTTACCTTCACCACCACCATGTGGGTGATCAATTGGGTTCATTGCAGAACCTCTAGTTTGAGGTCTTTTACCAAGATGTCTACTTCTACCAGCTTTACCAATAACGATATTTGAAAAATCTTCATTTCCAACAGTACCAATAGTAGATAAACATTCACCTAAGATATATCTCATCTCACCAGAAGGTAATCTTAAAGATACATATTTCCCATCTCTACCCATAATTTGAGCATATCCGCCAGCACTTCTAGCTATTTGACCACCATGACCAGGACTCATCTCAATATTATGTACTAATGTACCAACTGGAATGTTCTTTAGTTTCATTGTATTACCAACTTTAATGTCTAAACCAGATTCAGCAGACATTATTTTGTCACCTACTGTTAGACCTTTTGGCTGAAGTATATATCTTCTGTCACCATCTGTATATTTAACAAGACAGATTCTACAGTTTCTATATGGATCGTACTCAATGGTTGCTACTGTACCTTCAACACCAAATTTATTTCTTTTAAAATCAATAATTCTGTATAATTTTTTTGCACCAGCTTCTCTATGTCTTGAAGTTATTCTACCATTACTGTTTCTACCAGCTTTTCTAGAAATATTCTTTAATAGACTTCTTACACTTGCCTTAGCAGTAATATCACCACTATCCAAGTTTGTCATATAACGACGGCTTGGTGTGGTTGGTTTATAAGTTTTAATTGCCATACTCTCCCCTTATACCGCTAAGCTTTCTAGTTTAGCATCTTCTGGTAATAGAACATAGAATTTTTTCAAATCAGGTCTTTTACCAGCTTTACCTTTAAACATTTTCACTTTACCATTAACTCTAAGTGAATTTACTCTTAAAGGGTTAATTCCAAAGAACTCTCTAAAAACTTCTTTTAATCCATTTTTAGTCATTCTTGGACTTGTTTGAACAACAATGATACCATCTTCTTGAAGTTCAATACTCTTCTCTGTATACATAATCGCTTTAATATCTGTAATATCTGCCATCTTAACTCACTTTTGTCAATTTATCTAAAACTGCTTTTTCAATTACTATTGAATGGTATGCAGCGGCTAAATAAGCATTTAACTCATTTGCTTCTACTAGATAACTATTTGGAATATTTCTAAATGCTAAGTAAGTCTTATCATCTATCATCTCTTTTACTATTAGAACATCTCTTTGTCCTAAAGCAGTTACAAAACTTATAGCATCTTTTGTTTTACCAGACTCTATAGATACAGTGTCAATTACAAAAAGTTTTTCATTTGCTGATTTTTCAGCTAATGCATGATAAAGAGCAAGTTTTTTTTGCTTTTTATTTACTTTTTGGTTGTAGTTTCTATCTGTTGATGGACCAAAAGCCACACCACCACCTACAAATATTGGAGATCTTAAAGAACCTGCTCTTGCACGACCGCCACCTTTTTGAGCCCATGGTTTTTTACCACCACCTCTTACTTCTGCACGAGTTTTAGTCTTTGCAGAGTTAGCTCTTAAGGCTGCTGAATAAGATTTACAATATAGATATAAATTATGTGGGTGAACTTCTAAAAAATTTTGTGGAAGCTCACTTGTTGTTACTAATACTGGTTTACTCATTTAACAATCCTTATAATACCCATAGCACCATTATAACCTGATACTGAGCCTTTTAATACTAAAATACTATTTTCAGCATCAAATGATAGAACATCATTTTTTACTGTATTTTTAGTATTACCGTATTGACCTGGCATTTTCTTACCCTTCATTACACGACCTGGCCACTCAGCATTACCAATTGAACCAATTCTTCTACCAAATCTATGACCATGACTTCCTGGACCACCACCAAAGTTATGTCTTTTCATACCACCAGTAAAACCTCTACCTTTGCTATTAAAAGACACTTTAACCAAAGATGTTTCAGATAAAACAGCTGTGTTTAAATCACCAGCTTCTGTACCTTCTGCCACTTCAATTGTCATAAATTTATTAAAATCAGCAGGAATAGAGAACTTATTTTGTTGCCCTTCTATTGCTTTATTGATTTTTTTACTTCCATTATAAGCAACTAATGCTTTACCATCTTCGCGTACTTCGCACACTTTAACTTCATGAACTCTAAGAAGAGTAACAGGAACACTTGGTACAGTAACAGTTCTGCTCATACCAATTTTTTCTACTAAAAATTCCATCATTCTCCCCTTATTTATCCATTGATCTTATTTCTACTTCAATCTCAGGAGCTAAATCCAACTTCATAAGTGAATCTATAGTATCCGATGTAGCAGAAACAATATCAAGCATTCTTCCATGAATTCTAATCTCAAACTGTTCTCTTGAATCTTTATTAACATGTGGAGATTTAAGAACTGTATAACGTTTAAACTTAGTTGGCATTGGAATAGGACCTCTAATTTCCGCACCTGTTCTTTTAACTGCATCTACTATAGCAGCAACCGACTTATCTAATACACGATGATCATAAGCTTTAAGCTTTAATCTAATCTTTTCCATTTTTACCCTTACATAAAGAACTCGTCAATTCTATTGACATATTTATTGGAGTGTAATTATACATTAAATTAATACTTTTATCAATATATTTGATACTATTTCTGAAAAGTATTTCCTTTTTAAAAGGAATATAATTATAATATTTAGGAGATTTTAGAATAAATATAATTGTGGTATAATATTTTAAATAAAATTTAAGATTTAAAAAGGGTTAATTAGTATGAAAGTAGAATTATTACACCATACACCATTAAATATAGCTTCTCATGCTATAAGAACTTGTTGGCAAAGTTTTGATAACAGTGATAATGGTGGAGAAAAAGATAAAGAACTGATAGATAGAGTAGGAAATAAGTTTAAACACTCATCAACACTAGAACATTTAAATTATAATTTTTATATTAGTGGAATCAGCAGAGCCTTACTACAAGAGTTAGCTCGTCATAGAATGGCAAATTTAAGTGTAAAAAGCAGTAGATATACTCTAAAAGAGTTAAAGAATATTGAGCCATTTATGTTAGATAATTTTCAAAGAGCATCTAATTTTATAACTTTAACGGGTGTTGAGATAGTGGATATTGCTTCTATTAAAGCTTTAAATAATCTGCAAGAGATATTAAAATCAGGAGTTAGTAATGATAAGGCTAAATACTGTTTGCCAGAGAGTTACAAAACAGAACTTACTTGGAGTATTAATGCAAGAAGTCTACAAAACT
Organism: Campylobacteraceae bacterium; assembly: GCA_027100635.1. Classification (GTDB taxonomy): domain Bacteria; phylum Campylobacterota; class Campylobacteria; order Campylobacterales; family Sulfurovaceae; genus FS08-3. The sequence continues at coordinate 11,623 of JAMOOQ010000022.1, forward strand.
TTTTATCTCTAAGAAGTGATAAATCTGCACTTTGGGAAATTCAAGAGTTAGCTCATACTATTTATAAAGCTCTCCCAGAGGAACATCAATATATTTTTAAATATAATATAAAGAATAGTTCTTCAATACACCTTTAGTTCCATTCTCTATGAGGTGGAACTAGAGGTGTAGCGAGTTAGTTTATCGTATTTTTCTTATATAAAAAACTGTGTAGATGGCTTTAGTTCTAGTTATTGGTGAGGTCAAAGTATTTTTTTCTAAAAAAGTGTTGAAAGAACTCTATTTTAAGCTTTTGATATTAGCCTTAAATTAGGCATCCTTCATAGAGTATCAAAAGTAGTAGACACTTTTGATTTCAGAGATTCCGTGTCAAGCACGGAATGACGGATTTTATAATTCTAAATAACATATTTTCGTCACCCTGAACTTGATTCAGGGTCTCGTAAACTGTACACTACTTATAAAGGATGTCTTAAATTATATATAATCATTTGAAAAGCTTAATACCGACATTCATCACCCCTCTAAACTTAAACTAATATAAAACAACTAATCATAAAACTCCTCGTAATTATCCCCTAAGCACTCCAAAATAATCTCATGATTTTCATTAAAATAATCCAATTGAGTC
>JAMOOQ010000023.1 GCA_027100635.1 Campylobacteraceae bacterium
CTAGATGTCCTAACTTTTTTGTTTTTATTTTATTTATTTTTGTAAAACAGATGGTATATTCCTAATATATATATTTATTTCTTATTATATTACTTTAAGTTTATAGGGGTGATGAATGTCAGTTATTGGTAATTTACAAGTTTTAAAAGAGGTCTATTACAAGATAAATAAGGGGGAGATTATCTTGCAATTATTGGGGACAAAAAATTGGTAGACACTCTTGATTTGATTTCAGAGATTCCGTATCAAGCACGGAATGACGGTTATATTATACAGCATCTTCATCTGTTTCACCTGTTCTTATTCTTAAAATTTTTTCAATTGGTGAAACAAAAATCTTACCATCACCAATTTTACCAGTTCTTTCACTGTATTATCTCCTTAAATATTTTAATTTAAGAATTATAACACGAAGTTATTTTTTTATAGTAGAAAAAGTGATTAAATTTTAGGCACTTAAATTTAATCTAAAATAGTGAACTTGAAGCTGCTTTTAATTTTCGCTCTGAACTATCTAATATAAGCAATAATTTGGCAGAAACATTTTTCATCTCATGTTGCATCATAATCAATCTTTCTTCTTCATAAGCTGATAATCTAATTTTAATTTTATTTAATTTTACTAAGAGTTTAGCTTTCTCTGTTTCTTTAGTGCTGTTTTCTATTTTATTTAATATAGCTATTAATTTTCTAGAATCAAAAAAATCTTTATATATACTTCCATATAAATCATGCCATTTTTTATGCATATCTACTAATTCACTATGAAATATAGAACCAATAATATTACTTAAATCATTATTATTTGCAGTTAGCCAAAGATGAAAACTACAATTCTCATAATCTACTTTAGGGGGAATTCCCATAAAAGATCCATTTCTAATAATTCTACTAACTTTATTCATTGTATTAATGTGAAATACTCTTGCATCATTAAGCCTAGCTAATTCCTCTTCTCTTGACATCTCAACGCTCCTACATAGTTAAATTAAAACTAATTTTATCGTTTTTTCAATAAAAGTTAGCTATTTTATAATATTTATTTTGATATAATAAATCAAAACTTACAAGAGAAGAGAGAAATCATTATGCCCAGAATGCCCAGAACAGCTAAAGAAGAGACTATAGATGAAAATAAAATTCAATTAGATCCTAAGAAATATATTGTTAGTAAAACAGATACAAAAGGTATTATAGAGTATGGAAATGACTATTTTACTGAAATATCAGGTTATACTAATGCAGAATTATTGGGACAACCACATAATATTATAAGACATCCTGATATGCCTAAAATTATTTTTAAACTTCTATGGGATAGAATAAAAGACGGTAAAAATATATATGCTGTTATTAAAAATTTATCTAAAGATGGCAAGTATTATTGGGTTATCACTGAAACTGAGCCTAATTTTGATGCTCTAACAAATAAACCTGAATCATATATTGCATATAGAAAAGCAGCTTCAGATAAAGTGATTAAAGAGATAGAACCTTTATATCAAAAACTTCTTGAGATTGAAAAGAGTTCAGGAATGGAAGGTTCCCAAAAATATCTCTCTGGTTTTCTTAATGAAAAAGGTGTAACTTATGATAAATATATAGCTAAGGTTATCGGTATTGCTGGTATTAAGAAGGTTTTCTTTAATACAATGAAAAGAATATTTAAGAAAAATAAACATAAGATATAAGGGATATAAATGTTTAGATTTTTTAAATCAAAAAAAGAGATTGAAAAAGATATTATAGAAGAGAAGATTATTCCTGTACCTTTAAAAGAGGCGAATATATATTTTGGTTCAATTATGAAAAGTAGAAAGGATAGAAGATATATCTCCAATCCATATACTAAAAAAGGTGTAAGTTCTGCACCTATTTGTAGCAAAGAAGATGCTATAAAAGCTCTAAAAATAGCTCAAGATGCATTTAAAAATAGTAAATTAACATCTCTCTCTCAAAGAATATCTTGGCTTGAAGATGTAGCTAGAACTATAGAGTCTAAAAAAGAGAAATTTGCATTAACATTAACAGATGAAGTAGCAAAACCAATAGCATTTTCAAGAATAGAGGTTGATAGATGTATTGAGACGATTAAACTTACTGCTTATGAGTTGGCAAACCTCAATGGTGAGACAATTCCAACTGATATTATGCCAAGTGGGAAAAAAACAATAGCATTTTTTAGAAGAGAACCTGTAGGAGTTGTTGTATGTATTACACCTTTTAATTTTCCTCTTAATCTTGTAGTTCATAAGATTGCACCTGCTCTTGGTACTGGGAATACAGTGGTTTTAAAACCAACACCAGAAGCTCCAATGATTGCTTTTATGTTAGCAAAAGTATTTATTGAGTCAAAATATGCACCAAAAGATGCCTTAAGTTTAGTATATGGAGATGCAGAGGTTGGTTCTGCTCTTGTAAGTAGTAATATCCCTAGAGTTATATCTTTTACAGGTTCAGTTCCTGTTGGAAAGATTATTATGGGTCAAGCTGGAATCAAAAAAGTAAGTTTAGAGCTTGGTGGAAATGCCGCAACACTTATTGATAAGACAGCTGATTTAGATTTAGCAGCATCAAGATGTGCATTTGGTGCATTTATAAATAGTGGTCAAGTTTGTATCTCTTTGCAAAGAATTTATGTTCATACAGATGTATATGAAGAGTTTAGTTCGCTTCTTGCTGAACATACGGCGAAACTAAAAGTGGGTGACCCTTATGATGAAAATACTTTTATTGGTCCATTAATAGATAGTGATTCTAAACAAAGAGCTAATGATTGGATTCAAAATGCAATTGATGAGGGTGCAAAAATTGTATCTTCTGTTAAAGAGATAGAAAAAAAGGATAAAGATGAAAATTCACAAGATAATAATATCTTTAATCCTACAATTATGGTAGATGTAACAGATAATATGAAGATAGTTTGCGAAGAGGTTTTTGCCCCTATAGTTAGTTTAATTGCAATTGATTCTTATGAAGAGGCTATGAAAAAAATTAATAATTCAGATTATGGTTTACAGTTTTCAATCTTTACAAATGACCTAAAAATGACACAAAGATTTATTGAAGATGCAGATTGTGGAGGAGTAGTGATAAATGATATTCCAACACTTAGATTTGATGTTCAACCTTATGGTGGTTCTAAACTTTCAGGAGTTGGAAGAGAAGGACCAAAATATACACTAGAAGAGTTTACAGAGATTAAATCTATAGTTATATGTTAAGTCGTAATTTTTAGGGTGTGTAAGGGCAATCCTCAATGCACAACACCAATGAATTAAGTTTTTTTTTGGACGAGATGGCTTTAGCCTCTCCCTAATATACGGAGCTGAAGCACCGTGTCCAAAAGCATAATAATCCTTATTTCATTGGCATTGGGGCAATCCTTTATGGTTACCTTTTGGAAGTAATCATAAAATAGTTATATATTAAATGTGAAGGGATATTTATATGAAAAGTTCTTTAGTATTATTAGGTATTGTATCTATGTTTTTAGCTTCTTGTGGAAGTGATGAATATGAAAATAAAAATGTAACAGAGGTTATTATTAGTTATCCAGATACTGGTACAGGGACTTTTTTAGATCCATATTTGGTTGGTAGTGGACTTTATAAGTTTACAGGAAGAAGATATTATGAACTAGAAACAACTAAAGATGATTGTAATATTCTAATATATGGAGTGGGAGATTTTAAAACAAGAGATGATGCACTTTTGATTGATTCTGGTTATGAAGAGGAGATAGATTCTACATATAACTATACATACAGTACATTTATTAAAGATAAGTATAACCTTATAGTAGAAAATAGTGTAAATGATAATGATACAGTTAATGAATTTGGTATTTTTTCTACATGTCTTGATGAATCAAATGGAACTCCCGAATATCCTATTATTCTTAAAGATTCAACAAGAGCGATAATGTCTTCTAGTAATATTTTATATAAAGTGGTATTGGTTGATAACTCTAGAATCTCTTTAAATACAACAAGTGGAGATATATCAATAAAAATTTATGACCATGATATATTAAATATATATAATGATACATCAGAAAAACATAGTATAGATTTGCCATATGGTGTATATTATATATTAGTATCAAAATTGCTAAATAATGATGATATAAATTTTGTATTTAGCATAGAAGAAAATTAAAAAATAAAGATATTAATATGAAACTATATATAGATGGTGATGCATTACCAAATATACTAAAACCAATACTATTAAGAGCAATAGAAAAACTTACTTTAGAGACTTTCGTCGTTTCAAATAAAAGAGTATCTATAGGTAATTCTAAAAGTATAAATTATATTATAGTTGATGCAGGAGCTGATGAGGCTGATAATCATATAGTAGATATGTTGAATCAAGGCGATTTAGTAATAACAGCTGATATTCCTCTTGCTGATAGAACTATATCTAAAAATGCCCACGCAATTGATCATAGAGGTGAAACATATACTAAAGAGAACATAAAACAACACTTAGCGATGAGAAACCTTATGGAAAGCATAAGAGATAGTGGAGAGATGACAAAAGGTCCGAAACCATTTACAACCAAAGATGCAGGGCAGTTTGCAAACTCTTTAAATAAATTTTTACAGAGTGTTAAATAATATTTTTAATAGCATCTTTCATAAGTAATTTACGAGACCCTAAATCAAGTTCAAGGTGACGAAAGTTCGTCATTCCGTGTTTAATACGGAATAAAGATTTATCCACATTTTATAGTACCAACAAGGGATATCCCTACCAAAGGGCAATGAATTAAGCTTTTGGACACCACGGTGCTACTTTTAGCTCCGTATATTAGGGAGAGGCTAAAGCCATCTCGTCCAAGAAACTCCTTATTTCATTGGCATTAGGCTAAAGCCATCACTTCCGAATAAATTATTATTTACTTTTAAAGGTAGTGAATTATCACCTGACTTGGAATTTGCAGTTCAAGTCAATTTTAAGCTAAAAAACCATCAAAATAAATATAGTTTTTGTTCCAAAATATAGGATTAAGCTTGGACACGACGGCTTTAGCCTCGTCAAAAGTTAGATAGTAAATAGAACTTAAATATAGGTTAAACTGCAAATCCCACACCCACACCTGACTCAAATGGCTAAATTCCTCTATACTATTCTCTTTTTTCCATATTAAAGCATATTTTTCATTAGGTTTTGATTTTTCCATAGTTTAGAAAAGATAGTATTGATGAAGAATGAAGTTGGAGCTATTATGAGAAATAGAGATATTTAATTTTCTTTGGTTGTCTAATTTGGATTATTAATATGGTACAATTATGAAATAAAAAATAGGAAAAGCTTATGAGTAAAATATTTGTAGATGCATGTTTAGGAAAAGAAACACCTTATACTCCAGTATGGATGATGAGACAAGCAGGACGGTACCTTCCTGAATATATGGCAGTAAGAGCAGAGGCAGGGAACTTTTTGAACCTATGTCATGACCCTAAAAAAGCTTGTGAAGTAACACTTCAACCACTTGATATTGTAGGTGTTGATGCTGCTATTTTATTTAGTGATATATTAGTAATTCCTGATGAGATGGGTATGGATTTGGAATTTATCAAGGGTTTTGGACCAAAGTTTAATGACCCTATCACTTGTGAGGCTGATATAGATAGATTAATTGGTGGCAAAGAAGCTAGTAGAAAGCTTACTTATGTATATGAGACGATTGAGCTACTTAGAAAAGAGCTAGATGAGAGAGGTGATAATAAGGCACTCATAGGTTTTACTGGTGCTCCATGGACGCTTGCAACTTATATGATAGAGGGGCAGGGTACAAAAACTTATAATCTTTGTAAAAAAATGATGTACTCAAATCCTGAACTTTTACATAAAATACTTAGAAAAGTAACAGAAGTTGTAAAATTATATATGGAAAAGCAGATAAAGTCTGGTATTGATGTAGTTCAAATTTTTGATAGTTGGGCAAGTGCGATAGAACCATCTAAATATAATGAATTCTCATGGCAATATATGGTAGAGATTGCAGATTATCTTAAATCAAGATATCCTGATACTCCTATTATAATGTTTCCAAAAGGTGTAAGTGCATTTATCCAACAAGACCTAGTATATGGTAACTTTGATGTATTTGGTATAGACTGGGGTACTCCTATGGCTATGGCAAAAGAGAAATTAGGTGATAAGTATGTACTTCAAGGAAATATGGAACCATGTAGATTATACTCAAAAGAAGAGACTACAAAATGTGTAGAGGCTATACAAAAGACTATGGGTACAAAAAGACATATATTTAACTTAGGTCATGGGATTTTACCTGATGTTCCAGTTGAAAATGCAATTCACTTTGTAAAAGAGTGTCAAAGAGTTAGTAAAAAGTAATTTTAAGTTTATCTTAATATTTATACGTTATAATTCTTCTAAATAATAAAAATTATCATTTAGAGGAATAAAAATATGTTAGTAACAAAACAAGCTCCAGATTTTACAGCAACAACAGTATTGGCAAATGGTCAAATCGTAGACGATTTTAAATTATCAGAAAATTATGGTGAAAAAGGTACAGTACTTTTCTTTTACCCATTAGATTTTACTTTTGTATGTCCTTCAGAAATTATAGCTTTTTCAAAAAGAGTTAAAGATTTTAAAGAGAGAGGTGTTAATGTTATTGGTGTTTCTGTTGATTCACAATTTTCACACTTCGCATGGAGAGAAACACCAGTAAATCAAGGTGGTATTGGAAGAGTTGAAATGCCTTTAGTAGCTGACCTTACAAAACAAATTTCAAAAGATTATGATGTTCTTTTAGATGGTGGAGTAGCACTTAGAGGTTCTTTTTTAATTGATGCAGATGGAACTATTAGACATGCAGTAATTAATGATTTACCATTAGGTAGAAATATTGATGAGATGATTAGAATGGTTGATACAATGCTATTTACTAATGAGTTTGGTGAAGTTTGTCCAGCTGGTTGGGTAAAAGGTGATGATGGTATGACGGCAACTACAGAAGGTGTTGCTGAATATTTAGCAGGTCACGAAGACACTCTATAGTCTTAATTTTTAGATTCCGTGTCAAGCACGGAATGACGAATTTTTGTTATTTCAAAATGCTTATTTGTCATTCTGAATTTAATTCTTCGTCATTATGCAATGATTCTTTGTCATTCTGAATTTAATTCTTCGTCATTATGCAATGATTCTTTGTCATTCTGAATTTAATTCAGAATCTAGTTTTTAAAGAACTCTAAGAAAGTAATTAAGTTTTACTTCTCTTTTTGCATATTATAAACTCCACTTTCATACAACCAACTATTATTAACTTTTAAAAATCTACTTTTTTCAATCATATAGGTATTTGAAAATGATGCTTTAAATCTAACAAATGCCTCATCTATTTTATTTTCTACTTCTAATATCTCTAAAGATAAAAAATCTGTAGAGTTACAAAATTCCATAATAGATTCTGCCCAAGCTTTTTTATCCAAACTAAAATCAGAATTATTTGGATGAGTTGTATTTATAATATATTTAGCATTTCCAATAGAATAAGCACAATATCTTGACTTCATTAACTCCAAAGCAGAAGATGGTTTAGCACCTTTATGAAACTTGTGACAACACTTTTTGTATTTGACACCACTTCCACAAGGACACTCAGAGTTCACAGATATTCTTTTCAATTTATCTTCTACACTCCATCATAATAAAACTCATCAAGTCCTTCCAAAAATAGATATAAAATTTGATCACTACAAACTTTATAATTTTTTGTCCCCTCTTTTCTGAAAAGAGCATTTACCTCATGAACTTTAAAATCTATATCAACAAGAGCAAATAATATCACAAGTTCTGAACTTTTTAGCTCTAGTGCAATTCTAAGTTTTTTTAGAATTACATTATTTGAGAGTTCAATTATCTCATCTTTTTTACTAGAAGTACTAGCCCCTCTTTTTAAAGTGATTAATCCATCAAGAAACATTCCTAGTTCATTATAACTACAAGATATAAAATCATCTTTTTGGTCATCTATAAACATATTTGATATATAATTTATCTCTATAGGATGATTTTCAAGCCTAAATATTGACTGTATATCTTCATTTTTTAAGTTTAACGCTTCTATTATCTCTTTTAATATTTTATTAGTTCTCAAATTTATCCCCTTAATTTATATTTAATACAGAATATACTGGTACTTTTATATCTTTAGTTGCCTCTAAAAATGATAACTCCATAATAAAACAACACTCCACACATTCAGCTCCAACGCTATCAATAAGTTTTACGGCAGCTTTTGCTGTTCCACCTGTTGCTATTAAATCATCTATTAATAGAACCTTAGATGGTTTTTTATGATGAGTTAATCCATCTTTACCAAATGCGTCAATATGAATTTCAACTTCATCAAAACCATATTCTAAAGAGTATTTTTCAGAAACAGTACTATATGGGAGTTTACCCTTTTTTCTAATAGGGACAAATCCTAATCCTAATCTATCTGCTAAAATTGAACCAAATATAAATCCTCTTGCATCAATTCCTGCAATATAATTAAGGTTATAAGATGCATATCTTGTTTCTAAATGGCTCATAAGAACCTTTAAAGCTTTTGCATTAGATAAAAGTGTTGTAATATCTTTAAACACTATTCCTGGTTTTGGAAAATCTTTAATATCTCTAATAGAATCTTCTAAAAACTTTTTATCTTTTTCATTTAACACTATTTATCCTTTTTCATTTGATTTTATCTAAAATGGTTTAATTATAACAAATATCACTATAGCTATAGATAATATAGTTGGAACTTCATTATAAAATCTGAAAAACTTTCCACTTTTGTAACCACTATCATTAGATAATTTTACTCTATAATACTCTAATGAAAAACTATAAGCAATCAATAATGCCACAAAAAATATTTTAGCATATAACCATCCACCAGTAGAAAATAGACCACTATTAACATAAAGCATCCATATACCACTAAGAATAGTAGCCCACATTGCTGGTAATCCTATATATTTATATAGTTTAAACTCTTGAATTTTAACAACAGTTACAAAATCCTCTTTATCTTTATGTTCACTATGATAAACAAAAAGTCGTGGTAGATAAAATAGCATCGCCATCCAACTCATAACGCTCATAATATGAAAGGTTAAAACCCACTGATAATATTCCATTTTCACTCCAATTCAATAATTAGTTATTATTATGATACCCAATAAATTTAATTTAAACTCTTAAATATAGAATAAATTGTTTTTATTTAAGTAATCTTTTGATATAATTTTATTTATATATAACTATTTAAAATAACCCTAACTTTATATAATAAAAACTTCAATAATTTTTTATCAGATATTTAAATTTATACTCCACTTAAAATAATCACCACCAAAGGATATAATTATGAACTGCGACATAATAGAACAAGACTCTTTTAGAGAGAACTATAATATTTCAAATCTTCCACCAAAGGTTTTAACTACAATAATAAACTCAGCTAATGAATCTACTTTTGTAGGTAGAAAAAATGAATTAAATATTATTGATAAATTTTTTGACATCTCCAATGCATTAGTATTAGTAAGTAGTATTTCAGGTCTAGGAAAAAGTAGTTTAGCGTCATATTATTTATCTCAACAAAAACACCTATTTAATTATTATGGTTATGTAAAAATAAATGATAGCTTTAAACAAGATTTTACATCAGCATTTAAAGAAAGTCTAAATTTACAACAAAATACCTTAGATAACTTATTTATAGAAGCTATTACAAAATTAAATAATCTAAAAGGTAAAAAATTTATTATTATTGATAATTCTAAAGATATAGAACTCAATCAAGATAAGCTAAATCTTATTCTTGAATTGATTAATAATGATTTTAAAATACTTTTTATCTCCAAAAGAAAAATTAATGATGTAATTAGTTATGAGATAGGTCTTTTATCTTCAGAAGAGGCAAAAGCTCTATTTTTAAAATATCATAAAACAGATGAAATAGAAAATGTTAATCAACTTTTAGAATATCTTAATAATCATACATTTTTTATTAAATTAATTGCAAATACAATTAATAGTACTGCATATTCTTTATCATCTATATTAGATAAGTTTAAGAATAAAGAGCTATTAAGATTTAATATATTGAATAAAGATAAGGAGATAGATAAAAAAGTTATTAATACAAATTTAAAAGAAATTCTTAATATGCAAAAGTTATCTTTAAGAGATATATCATTACTTAAAAAACTTGCTATTTTACCATCTATAGAGATAAATTATCAATTTATAGAAAAGATTATAGATGAAAAGATTAAAAATAGATTAGATATTTTATCAAAATGTGGTTGGCTTACAAATAATGGAGATAGCTATAAGTTACATTATATAATTAAAAATTATATTTTAGAGACAAATCAGATTACTAATTTTGATATTAGACCAATATTAAATTATCTAAATAAATCTATCTCTGATAGTCATAATTTAGATGTTGTATCAAAAGCAAAAGAGAATTTATCTTATTTTAAATCAATAAAAAATGCAATTAATATGTTTAATATAAAAAATATAGAGGTATCAACTTTTTATGAAAATCTAGGAAATATCTATTATCATTTAGGTGATTATGATAAATCAGCAGACCTACTAAATAGAGCAATGTTAATAATAAAAGATATATTAGGAGAAGATAATCTCGATATATCATCAGTTTATAATAGCTTAGGTTTAGTATATAAATTACTAAACAGATATGATGAGTCATTGGAACTTTTTTATAAAACATTAGATATTAGGATAAGAATTTTAGGAGATGATCATATTGAAACATCTTGGAGCTATAATAATATTGGTTTAGTATATAAATTAATGGGAAACTATTCAGAAGCTTTAAAATTCTTTGAAAAATCTTTAAAATTAAAAGAATACCTTGTTGGAAAGAACGATATATTAGCGGCATATAATCATAATAATATAGCATTATTATATGAAAGTACAAAAGAATATAAAAAAGCATATTCTGCTTTTATGAAAGTGATAAAAATAAGAGAAAAAGTTCTAGGAAAAACTGATATACAAACTCTTGAAAGTTATATTAGTTTGGCAAATTTATATCATTTAATGAATAAAAATTCAAAAGCTCTACCCATATTAAAAGAATGCTCTAGCATATATAAAGATATATTTGGAAATAGTCATAGTTATACAATTGATAGTTATGATAAATTAGCATTTCTATTTATGGATATGAAAAACTATAAACAAGCTTTATATTACTTTCAAAAGAGTTTGGATACAAGGATGAATACAATAGGCGATTACCATCCAGATACTGCAAAAAGTTATAATAATCTAGGTATGCTTTATAAAACTATGGGAAAATATATAACAGCACAGCCTTTATTTAAAAAATCTCTTCATATCTTTAATCATACACTAGGAGAAAAAACTCTAAGTAGTGCAATGAGTGGAAATAATTTAGCAACAATCTATTATCTGCTTGATAATCATTCAGAGGCTTTGACACTTTTTGAAGAAGCATTAAATATAAGAAAAACTATTTTAACAGATAATCATCCTGATACGATTGAAAGCTATAATAATTTAGCAAAAGTATATGCTGAGTTTTCAAGAGATGATGAGTCTTTAAATTTATATAAAAAGTCATTGAATATTTCTAAAGAAGTATTAGGGAAAGAGCATCTAAATACGGCGTTAAGTTATAATAACTTATCTGTTTGTTATTTTAATAAAAAATATTATGATAGAGCATATATATTAATGTTAGAAGCTATAAAGATTAGAAGTAAACTTTTATCCAGAAGAGATGTAGATTTAATAAATTCAAGAAACAAGTTAAAAATAATTAAAGATATTAAACATAATTTAAAAAAAGGACAAGAGATAGATACATTTTTGAAGTTTAGATTAGATTTTTTTCCTAATTCAATTAAATTTTGTAATATATGAAATAGCTTATTAATCTTATAACCGACATTCATCACCCCTCTAAACTTAAACTAATATAAAACAACTAATCATAAAACTCTTCATAATCATCCCCTAAGCACTCCAAAATAATCTCATGATTTTCATTAAAATAGTCCAATTG
>JAMOOQ010000024.1 GCA_027100635.1 Campylobacteraceae bacterium
AGGGGTGATGAATGTCAGTTTAATGAAAATCATGAGATTATTTTGGAGTGCTTAGGGGATGATTATGAAGAGTTTTATGATTAGTTGTTTTATATTAGTTTAAGTTTAGAGGGGTGATGAATGTCGGATTAAAGATACTAAAAATGGATTAGAAATAGGTGTAGGAACTGGAAAATTTGCTATACCTATTGGTATAAAGATAGGTGTTGAACCATCTAAAAAAATGAAAGAGATAGCAATTTCTAATGTGATTATCTATATCTAAAAGTGTTTTTGCATTATTTTCCCCACTTGCTGTTTGCAACTAATTTATTTATTGTTAAAGCAATATCTTGATTATTTGGTAAATTATTAGCATTAAATGAGTAAACTGATTGTTGATTTTGAGTAACTATCTCTTCAACTTTCTGCCCATTTCTATTGTAGGCTCAGCAGTGCACCTATTAGATTTGATGGGAATGCTAGTTAGCATCTGTATTATCACTATAAGATGGAATATCATTTCCATCATAAAAGGAAAAATTATCTTCATTGCAAACTGAGTCACAACCTAAATCCAACACTTAACACAGTTAAACTTAAATTATTTAAAATTCTAATTATTTACACCATATCTTATTTATTAATCTCTATTTTAACCATATTCTTAAATATAGATATAGCTTTAAGTAATTTTTTTTGTATATCTAATTCTTTTGATTTTGCCCAAGATTCAATAGAATAAAATGGCCAGTGGTCTATCTTTAAATTTTTATATTTATCTACCCAATTATTCATATATACATCTTGTTTATTACAAATTAATAAAAGAGTTGTAAGCATTTTAAATTCTATAATATTTTTATTATTTTTGTTAAATTGTGTTAAAAATATTTTTTTAATATCTTCATCAAATAAACCATTTTCTATCAAATTGATTTCAAAAATAGAGATATAAGCATAATAATTAAATGGTTCTGATTCTATAGATTGTTTTAAATATTTTAAAGCCTTTACATGCTCTTTTGATTTAAAATAAAATATTCCTAAATCATAAAGATTGTCCATTTTTTTATTATTTAATTCAATTGAATCTATATGAGAATCAATAATTAGATTTAAAGGATCTTCTTTTATCTTTTTATCTTCTTTATCTTCTTCTTCCATAATAAGTTCTTCTTGTTCTTCATCTTTTTGATTATCCTCTTTTAAATCTAAAGAGATAATTTCTTCTTTTTCAATAGGATATAGTATCTTAGGCTCTATATTTAATTTTTTAATCTCTATCTCATCTTCTGCTATAATAAAAGTTAAATCTTGTTTCTCCTCTTCTTTATAAATTAGACTATTCTTTATCTCCTCCTCTTCTAGTTCTATTTCAGGTTTAGCTATCTCTTCTTTTAATGGAATATATTCTACTACATCATCCAATATACTCTTAAGTGTTAAACTCTGTTCCGCAGGAGTATATTCCACTATCTTTTCTTCTTTTGGTTTTAATTTCTCTATATTATCTTTAATTTCATTTGATTTAGGATTTAGATTTTGTACTTTTTCAAACAATTTTAAAGCTTCGCTAGTTTTATCAATGGAGAGATAAATATTTGCCAATTCAATATAAGCTAATTCGTTCTTTGGATTATTATCTAGTAATATTTTATAATACTTTATACTATTAGGTATATCATCCATCAAAAGATAATTTTTTGCAATTGAATGATATACAAAATTATCTTCTATATCAAGTTCTATAATTTTTTTATATATATCTATAGACTTTTGATGTTCTTTCATTGTTGTATATGTATTTGCTAACTTTTTATATGCCTCTATCGGTTTTGTTTTAATAGCTTTTTTATATGATGCGATGGCACTAACATATTGTTTATTATTTAAAAGAGTATTTCCCATTTCTATATAATCTGTATCAATTTTAATATTTATATTACTTTTTTTAGTAATTGATTTTGATATTTTTTTACTAAATCTTATTTTCATAGCATTCATAACATCATCAAAGCTACCATTTTTAACATGTGTTTTGCAATCTGATTTATTCCACCAATCTTTTATCTTAGCATTATTCGGAGCTGAATTATTAATCCAATATGTATGTCTAATATCTTTTGATGAGTTAAGGAGATCAATAATACTATTATCATTTCCACTATATCCAATAAATATCAATTTTGCATTAAAAAGAAGATGAGAAACCCTATCTTTAAGAGGATCAGGTAATTTATTATTATCTTGTTGATTTAAAAATAGTGGTATATAAGAATCACCATAAAGCTTAATAATCAAAGGAATATCACATCTATCTATAAGAGAAGACATACTATTGTTATAGACAACAGAAGCTCTTCTAAGTTTATTTAATATAAGGCTATCTTGTATGTAATCATCAAAATTTGTTGTGATAACTGTATTAAATGCTCTTTGTTGCATAATTAAAGCCAATGTAGAGTAAGAATCACTTGGTTTATTTGTATCTGTTAGTTTATGTATAGCTTTTTGTTGAGATACTTTATCAGGATAAAGAGATTCAAATATATTATAATGGTTTTCTCTTAGAGTATTTTTATCCAAAATATTATCATTTTTTAGTTTATTTAATTTTGATCTTTGAAAACTTTGAATCTCTGAATACCATGACATAGATAAAGATGATGCATTTGGAATTCCAGAGCTAACAGAACATCCAGAACCTATAAAAAAGATATATTTTGTATCAGGATTTTTAAGTATATCTATATATATCTCATCTACAAATTCAATAAGTGATATCTCTCTTTGGTTCAAACTATTATTAGGATTCATAATAACCTTTCTTAAGTTGATTTAATAAATTATACTATAATAATCATATTGACTATCTTTTATAACAAAAAAATTAATTATTGGAATTTAGATTTGTAAGTGTTAGTAAAATCTATCTAGTTAAGTTAATAATATTATATACAATTTCTCTTTAATATTATATTAAATATTTGATAATATAAAGAGAAAAAGAATGAGATTTAATCTACTATATCAAAAGATTTTGCAAAACCTTCTAAATCTTTCTTTTTTAAATCACCTCTATAAACGATATTATCAACATCCATACTATCATCATGAAGCATTTTTGGTACTAAATCAGCATTATTCAAAACTTCCATATGTCTATCAAGCTCATCTTCACTATATGCCATTTGCATCTCAGCAGATACAATATGAGGGATTGATTCAATAATTTTCATTTTCGCCAACTCTTCAGATACACTTTCACCCTCAATAGTGATAATAATTCTACCTTTTTCATCATGAAGATGATAATCACACGCTTCACATTCTTTTAAACTTGCTACAACATCAGCCAAGAATTTTGGTACAGTTTGTACTACGATACTTGATATATTCATTTCTTATCCTTATTTATAGACAATATGTCTTAATTTTTCGTTATTATTAATTTTAGCTCTATCATACTTTTTTTGAGATTCTAATTTCTCTTGATTGTTAAGAGGAATTCTAATTGATTTATATTCAACTAATTTTCCATCTTTATATACACCAGATATTGTTGCATTTACCCAATAAAAACCTTTATCTTTTCGGATATTTTTAATATTTCCATTCCATTTTTTCTCTTTTTTAATTGTATCCCATAAATCAATAAAAGCACTTTTTGGCATATCTGGATGCCTTACAATATTATGATTTTTTCCAATAAGTTCAGATTCACTAAATCCACTTATTTTTATAAATGTATCATTTACATAAGTTATAATACCATTTAAATCTGTTCTTGAGACTATCAATTCATTTTCTGGAACTTCTGTTTCAAATAGAAATTCTGATTCGTTATATTCCATTATTTTCCCTTTAAATTATAGTAATTAAATTTATTAGAATCTGTTGTTACAAATATCTCATCTTCACTAATAAATAGTATAGATGATAAAGTCATAGGATTTTGAGTTAATTTAAAAAGCTTTGATTTTGTATTTGTATTAAAAACTGTTACATTGTTATTTTCATCACTTGAAAATGCCCCAAGTTTTCCACTAGGAGATAAACCAGCTCCATAAATTAAAAACCAATCCTTTTTTCTTAAAAAATAATCTTTATTAGTTTTAGTATTATATATAACACATCTTCCATCTTGACCTGCTGTAATAATTTTATTATTTTTATAATCAACTTTAAAAACTTTATCAAGATTTTTATTAGCTAATACTTTTATAACTTTACCTTTATTTATATCTACAATTTTTAAATCACCACTCTCATCTGCCACAACAGCTATTGTTTTATCTTCGTTAAGTGCAAAATCAGAGAAAGTTGAGTTAAATACTGCATCATTTGGTTTAACATCAATTTTCCAAATGATTTTTTTAGATTTTAAATCATAAAGATACATCTCATTACCAAGTAAACTAAATAATATTTTATCTTCATTTATAAATTTAGCTTTTGATATAAACATCTTTTTTTTCACACTAATAACAGTTTCAAGTGTACCATTAGAGTATATATTAATTTCACGAAAACCTTTAATACCCTGAGAAGTTAATAACACTTTATCTTTATATACATCAAGATTATAAATTTTTGTATCAATAATATCACCCATAAAATCTTTTATCTGAGGTACTTTAATACTTTTAATAGGTTTGGTATCATTTAAATCAAAAATATCAACGCTACTTGTAGAGGTTGAGACGAATATTCTATTTTTATCAATAACTATATCTGTTACCCCTCCTGTCGCTTCATATATAGTAGTTGGTATTAAATCTATTGCATTAACATTTATTGTTAAAAGTAAAGATACAAAAAAAAGTGATACTTTTTTATTCATGAAGTCCCACCTCCTCATCTGTTACCTCTTCTTGTTTATATTTTGCCATACCATCGTGAATCTCTTTAAAGTGAATATCACTTACATCTTGATTTTTATTCCAAATAACCTCAACATCTCCACCATAATCATCGCCCATTTTATTAATATTAGTTTCAAATTCTTCTAATGACTTACAAATCTCTTCTCTATTATCCAAAGTATCAGTTAAACGTATTAACCAACCTCCATCACTAGTATCCTCTTCTATATTTGCTGTAAATTTTGCTGACATTATATATTCTCCTCTTTTTGGTTGTTTGCACTAATAGTTATAGCTCCTGCAGGACACACCCTAACACAAAAACCACAACTTGTACACTTATCTTGGATAATCTCTGGTCTAAACATTCCTAAAAACTCTATTGCATCATCAATACATGGATCTTTACAACTAAAACACATTGTTTGATTCCAACTAAAACATTTTAATATATCTATATTAATGGAAGCATTTATATTTGATAGATTTTCAACTTTTAAAACATCTTTTTCACAAGCCTTTGCACAATCATCACAATATGTACATCCAGTAATAGTAAAATCTATACTAGGAGTGCCATCATCTAATAGTTTAATTATCTGTTCTTCACAAACACTAATACACGGCTTATCAATGCAGTCTATACAATTTTTATGAAAATCAGTTTCATCTTGATAGTATGGTGGTCGTATTATTAAACTCTCTTGTTTCTCTCCCCTAAAAGAGGAGACAAGAGAACCAAAAAGTTCTCTTCTTTTCATCTATTTAATTAATGTATCTAAATCATCTGTCATTCTAGAACCTATCCAGCTTGACTTAGTTGCACCATCTTTATCCGAGTATACTGTTTCAAAAGTATTTGCAGGAGCTTCTGCATCTGATTGAGGAGCATGACACTGAGTACAGTTAAATCTTGCACCTGTTAGCTTCTCTTCTTTATTCTCTTTTATTGAGATATTTTTTCTCTCTTGACTTGATGTATTATCAACAGCATGACCATCTTTTGTAATTCTTCCATCATCACCAATTGCAGTTTTTGGTCTGAAATCTATTAGGTGAGATTTTGGAATAGGTGTAGCATTAACAGCTGTCGCAACTGCTGGCATATGACAACCAACACAAGCATTATTACCAATTTTAATAGGTATGAGACCTTCTACACTATGAGGAATCATTGGTGGTGCATCTTGAAATGCTCTTTTAATTTTTTTACTTGTTCCAGCTGGTGCATCACTATATTTTGTTGCTGCACCCTCTGTTTCCGCCTCTTCTACATAAAGGTTTGTTTTTCTAAGTCCTAAAGACGCTTCTGTTACACTTTTTACACCATCTGCTTTTACTTCTTCAGCATTTACTGTAGCCAAAAATAAGCTAGATGCAAGAACTAAACTTAACGATATTTTACTAATTATTTTCATCTCTTTTCTCCTTTGCGAGTTTTCTAATAGAGAAGTTTAAAGCGTCATCATCACACACTTCAATACATCTTCCACAATTTGTACATTCTCCGTCTAATACTTGTAAAGACTCTTTCCCTACCATAAATAGAACCTGAGGCTCAGGACAAACTATTTTACATTTCATACAAACTGTACACTTCTCTTCATCGTGATCAACTCTTACAGCACCCACTTTTCCGATAACTCCATAGAAGCCACCAAGAGGACATATATGACCACACCAACCATTTTTCAATATAAATAGATCAAAAAGAAAGATCACAAGCATTGCAGTCCATCCAAGACCTACACCAAAAATAATAGCTCTATGAGTTATTGATATTGGTGAGATAAACTCAAATGCTGTTACGCCTAAAATATATGAAAGAACCAAACTAAGACCAAGAACCCAATATCTAATATTTCTACTAGCAGGTTGTTTTTTTTCAACCTGATTAACATGGAGTTTTCTTCGTAAATAGTTTGCTGCATCTGTTATAATATTAACAGGACAAACCCAAGAACAAAAAGTTCTACCACCTAATAACATATAAAAAATAGTAACTATTAATGCACCTACAAATAAATTTGTTGTAATAACTGCTCCTGCTGCAAACATTTGTAACGCTGCATAAGGATCATTTAATGGTACTACACCAAAAAGCATTGAAGCACTCAGGTTTCCTTGAACAAAGTTCCAACCCCAATAATTACCACCAATATAAAGTAACATAAGAGAAATTTGTGTAAATCTTCTTAAAACAAGGAATCTATAATGTTCCCAAAAATTAGTCATCTAATAAACCTCCCATATCATTTAAAGAATCCATTGCACTCTCTTTACTTAACTCTGTAGTGGTTATATCTGCTTTAGCATTTTTTAGTCTTTTTTCATCTTTTTTATCCCAACCTTTGATATAATGATCATCAAGCGAACCAATAACAATTTCTCTAGGAACGATTGTTATTGTCGCCTTCTTTGTAACACAAGCCCTTTCACAAAGTCCACAACCTGTACAAAAATCACTATCAACAATTGGTTTTAAAAATGCATGTTTTCCTGTTCTTTCATTTTTTTCATATTTAAGATATATCGCTTGATCCATCAAAGGACAAGCTCTATAACAAGCATCACATTGAATACCCCAAAAAGCTATACAGTTTTTTGTATCCACAACAGCAACACCCATATCAGCTAGATTAATATCTAGCTTTCCATCTGTTGTAACTAATGCTTCATCCAATGCACCTGTGGGACACACAGGAACACATGGAATATCTGGACACATATAACATGGTATATCCCTTGGCTCAAAATATGGAGTTCCCAAAGGTTTATTATCCCCTGGATTTGCTAATTTTAAGGTATCAAAAGGACAAGCTTCAACACACATACCACACTTAATACATGTTGCCAAAAAATCATCCTCTTTCAATGCACCTGGTGGACGAAGAATCAGCTTATTCGCAGTAACTTCATCAACATAAGCACTCCATACAAGACCTCCTAAAGCCACTATTCCGACAGCCCTAGCAGTTCCCAAAATAAACTTTCTCCGTTCATCTACCATAGTTTGTTCTCTTTTCTTTTTAATTTGAGGATTTTCGTTGCTCAATACAACGCACCCCCTTACTTATACTTTATAAATTTTTACAGCACACTTTTTGTAGTCAGTTTGTTTAGACTGAGGACAAGTAGCATCAAGACAAACTTTATTAATGAATACTTTTTCATCAAACCAAGGAACAAATACAAGTCCTCTTGAAGGTCTATTTCTACCACGAGTTTCAACTCTTGCTTTAACTCTACCTCTTCTACTCTCAACCCAACAAAGTTTACCTTGTTTAAGACCTTTTGTTTTAGCATCTTCTGGGTGCATATAACAAAGTGCTTCAGGAACAGCTCTATAAAGTTCTGGAACTCTCATTGTCATTGTACCTGAATGCCAATGCTCAAGAACTCTACCTGTACATAACCAAGTATCATACTCTTTACAAGGCATTTCTGGTGGATCCATATATGGTCTTGCAAAAATTTTAGCTTTATTTGGTAAAGGTTTTTTCTTTTTATCTTTGATACCCATCAAGTCACCTTGAGAAAGTGCTTTTGCCAGAGTTCCATAAAATGCATGTGAATTACCACTCTTTTTTGTAGCTTTTGCTGCATAAGGATCATATTTAGCATTAAATCTCCACTGTGTCTCTTTACCATCAACAACTGGCCATTTAAGTCCTCTAACTTTATGATATGTTTCAAAGTCAGCTAAATCGTGACCATGACCTCTACCAAATGAAGCATACTCTTCAAATAAATATTGATGAATCATGAAACCATAACCTTCAAAGACTTTACCATCAGAACCTTTTACTTTTCTACTATCTCCATAACCCTCAGAGTTATCATAACCTTTTTGAACTGGATTATTTTTATCAAGTTTATAAGATTTAGCTTTTTCATTTGCAAAAAGAATATCAAACATAGTTGTATCTTTTTTATAACCCATTTTTTCTGCTGCTGCAATAACATCTGGAAGCTTTTTCTTTCCACCTGTACTTACTAGAGTTTGTTCACCCCATAAGTCTGCAACTGTAAATCTTTTAGAAAGCTCAAGCCACTGCCATGTATCACTCATCGCATCACCTACTGGTAAAACTTGTTGTCTCCAGTGTTGTGTTCTACGCTCAGCATTTCCATAAGCACCCCATTTTTCATAAATCATAGCAGAAGGTAAGATAAGGTCAGAAACTTTAGCTGAAATACCAGGGTATCCATCAGAAGTTACAATAAAATTATCCATCTCACGTGCTGCTTTAATCCAGTGTTTAGCTGATCCTGAATCTTGGTAAGGATTACATACATTTACCCATGCAAATGTAACATTACCATCTTCAATATCTCTATGAATTTTCATAATATGTTGGTGACCTTTTGGATTTAGAGTTCCTTCAGGGATTTTCCAACCATTTTCTGCAATTTTTCTATGCTTAGGAGATTTAACCATCATATCTGCTGGTAATCTATGAGCAAATGTTCCAACTTCTCTTGCAGTACCACACGCTGATGGCTGACCTGTTAATGAGAATGCACCAGAACCTGGTTTAGCTTGTTTATTTAGTAAAAAGTGAACATTATAAGAAAGTGTATTTACCCAAGTACCACGTGTATGTTGATTCATACCCATTGTCCAGAAACTTACTACTTTTCTACCTTTTTCAATATAAAGGTTTGCTAAAGTTTGAAGTTTTTTCTTGAATTCTTCAATATCTTCATCAGGGTTACCTTTTGAAATTTTTGCAGTATAATCAAGTGTATAAGGGTCTAAGAATTTTTTATACTCTTCAAAAGAGATTTCCCAGTGCTTAAGACCAGCTGGTTTATTAACCATCTTATCACCCTCTTTATATCCATAAGGAGCAAGAGCAGGAGCTTCTTTAGCTGATACAATATGTTCATCTTCTTGACTTATTGTTTCTCTCTCTAAAGCTGTATATTTTTTTGCCATTTCTGGATATTTTTTAAACTCTTTAGCATTTCTCATACCATAACCCATATTTACTGGACTCGCAGCAAATACCATATGTTTATTTACAAAATCCCAATCAATAGAATCAGGTGCATTATAAACAATTTCTCTAGCAATATAGTTCCATAAAGCAAGGTCAGTATTTGGAGAGAAGATAATCTCAATATCAGCTAAATCAGAAGTTCTATGTCTATATGTAGACATATTAATAACTTTTACTCTATCTGGATCAGATAATTTTCTGTCCGTTACACGAGACCAGAGAATCGGGTGCATCTCTGCCATATTTGAACCCCAAGTTACAATTGTATCTGTAAGCTCAATATCATCATAACAACCAGAAGGCTCATCAATACCAAATGTTTGGTAAAAACCAACAACAGCAGATGCCATACAGTGACGAGCATTTGGATCAATTGCATTTGATCTAAATCCAGCTTTCATCATCTTTTGAGCGGCATAACCTTCCATAACAGTATATTGACCAGATGCAAATACAGCTACTCCCTCAGGACCTTTTTCTTTAAGAGATTTTTTGATGTGAACTTCCATCTCATCAAATGCTCTTTCCCATGATACAGGCTTAAATTGACCTTTTTTGTCAAATTTACCATCAGAACCAACTCTTAATAATGGTTGCTTAAGTCTATCAGCCCCATACATAATTTTAGCATTAAAATAACCTTTAATACAGTTAAGCCCTCTATTTACAGGTGCTGCTGGATCCCCTTTTACTGCTACAATTTTACCATCTTTTGTAGCCATCATAATACCACAACCAGTACCACAGAATCTACAAGCTGCTTTATCCCAACGCCATTCTTTTTGAGCCTCATTTGAAGCTGCTTGTAATGGAGCAGGAACGCTCATACCAACCGCTGCTGCTGCTGAAGCTGCGGCTGAACTTTTTAAGAAGTCTCTTCTTGAAAGTGCCATATTTTCCCCTTTTTTATTTTATACAAAAAATCAAATATATACCTAAAAATATTAGATTGAAAATTTCATATATCAAGGTATAGTTTATCTTTTTATTAGTAAGAAAGGATTGATTTAAATCAATAAAAGATAAATTTATTATAAAAATTGAAGAGATGATACAAAGATACTCATTAAATATTTATATTATAAAAAATCATAATATAGAGTTATTTAGCAAAAATATACTAAAATATACTAAAATAATTTAGGAGTTTTTATGAAAAACAAAATAATAAAAAATGCGAGATGGTCACTGTTTTTATTTATTATAACTATCTTAATCTCTATTCTTTCCATATTAATCTATTTAGTTTTACCTGAAAGTAATGAACCTGCCAATATAACACTTCAAATTTTATGGTTTTACTTTGGGTTTATCAATTTTATTTTTATAGTCATATCGATGATTGTATCTAGGAGACAGAGTAAAAACACTCTGTTGGCTCTAAAAATATATAAATTAAATAAAAATTTATTTATTATCTGACATTCATCACCCCTATAAACTTAAAGTAATATAATAAGAAATAAATATATATATTAGGAATATACCATCTGTTTTACAAAAATAAATAAAATAAAAACAAAAAAGTTAGGACATCTAGGCT
>JAMOOQ010000025.1 GCA_027100635.1 Campylobacteraceae bacterium
TAGATGTCCTAACTTTTTTGTTTTTATTTTATTTATTTTTGTAAAACAGATGGTATATTCCTAATATATATATTTATTTCTTATTATATTACTTTAAGTTTATAGGGGTGATGAATGTCAGTTATAATCTTTTATTAATATAATTTAAAGTATGATTATATTTTTAAAAAGGAGAAAAGATGGGAATTACACCTATAAATAAAGAGATAGAGATAAGAAATATTGATATTATTGTCTCAAGAGGTGATGGGGAAGGAAATATAACTTATGCAAATCCAATATTTTTTAAGATAGCAGGATATACGCAATCAGAGTTAATTGATCAACCACATAATATTATCCGTCATCCTGATATGCCAAAAGTTATATTTAAACTATTATGGGATAATCTTAAAGCAGGAAAGAATATTAAAGTTTTTGTAAAAAATTTATGCAAAGATGGATCGTTTTATTGGGTATTTGCAGAGGTTAAAGTAGCTACAAATCCTGATGGTTCTTTTAGAAACTTTGTATCAACTAGAAAAACTATGAGTAAAAATGCAAGAGATATAATAGAGCCTCTGTATGCAAATCTTATAGAGATAGAAAATAGTGATGGAATAATAATTTCTCAAAAAATTCTTGAAGAATTTTTAGCTAAAAATGGTGATGATTTAGATTCAATTAACAATGCTATGGTAAAAATACAGAATAACTAATAAGGATAAGATAATGATAGAATTTGATAGTTCAATGAAAAAATTACGCTCAGTAAGTGGTTATTTGGGTTCAGCCGTTTTAAACTTTGCTGGAGAAACTCTTTATATGGATGAAGAGAATACAGGAGTTGATATTGCATATTCTGCGAGTATCTTTAATGATGCATTTAAAATGGTATCGGAATCATCTTTAGATATTGGTTTTAGTGAAACCTCTTTTTTAGAGACTAAAACAAAAGATGGTCATATATTTTTAATTAATAGTGCAGGAGATAGTACAAGTGACCAATTTTCTAAAATAAATGTTTTTGCTATATTTAGAGATGATGGTAATGTAGCATTAGCTAAGATGATTATAGAAAAAACATCTAATATTATATCTAAAGAGTTATGTGAATTGTAGAGTCTCTTTAGGATTAGGCAACCATAACAACAAGGGATTGCCAATAGCGTCTTCTCGTAGGAGTGCCTCTTGTACTTTTGTAGTACCCTAAAGAAGTAAATTAAAACCAAACTTTAGGGTACCCCCCGATACCCCATGGGATACCCCTACGAAATAACATCATGTAGGAGGCAATCCCTTATGGTTGCCCTTTGGAGGTTATTTATATTTTAATCCTTATTTATAACCTACACTTAAGTGCCTCTTGCAAAAGAATATCAGACATTACTTCGCTTCTATTTAATACATGTTTTATATTGTACTCTTTTAATATATCATACTCATCTTGATTTGATACTTTTGCAATTATAGCTATATTTTTATCTATTGAATTTATTGTATCTATTACCATTTGAAGTTTTTTAAATTTTTCAATAGCAAGAATTACACTTGAAGCCTCTTTTATGTTAAGTGCATTAAGAAGTGATATTTGTGTAGCATTTCCAAATATAATATTTTTATTATCTTTTTTAGCCTCTTCTACCAATTTAATATCATGTTCTATTATAACATAAGATAATTTTTTTAGTTCCAATTTATTAACAATATCTTTACCCGTATTAGAGTAACCACATATTATAATATGTCCAGAGTATTGATCACCCTTAATATCAATATCTATCATTTTTTCTTCTTTAATAATTAAATTAGATAATGTAACAATATTTTTTAAGATAAATGGTGTAATTATCATTGATAAAACAATTATAGGTATAAATATCTCTATAATTACCAAATCAATCAAATAATTACTACTTGCAATTGCTAATACCACTAAAGAAAATTCACCAACTTGAGATAAACTAAATGCTGTTTTTATAGCTGTTCTTGCTGATGATTTATACTTAATTATAAAGAAAATCAAAAAACCTTTAAGAGTCATAATGATGATTAAAAGAGATAAAATTAAAAGATAATTATTAAAAATTACATCTGTATTTATCTGCATACCAATAGTGATGAAAAATAGTCCTAATAATATATCTCTAAATGGTATTAAATCTGCCTCAATTTGATGCTTATATTTTGTTTCTGCAATTGTCATTCCTGCAATAAACGCACCCAAAGAGTATGAAAATCCAAAGGCATGAGCGATATAAGATGATGCCAAAACTATTAATAATATAGATGCAATATATATCTCATTTGATACTGAGGCAACCTTTAAAAATTTTTCCACTATATATTTTCCAAAGATAAAAAGTATAGCGAGAACAATAATGGCATGAATTGCTGTAGTTATTAAGATGCTAGATATTGACTTCTCTGTAGTGATTAAAATATCAACCATTATTAAAATAGGGATAACTGCAATATCTTGAAATAATAATATTCCTAATGATTTTTTACCAAATTTTGTATTAATTGTTTCATTTTCATTCATAATTTTTAAAACAATAGCTGTCGATGAAAGAGAAAGTGCTGTTGCTATAATCAAACTACTTTTAATATCTATATCTAAAATATAATATGAGATTATAAAAAATAAAAATGAACTAAGAATAACTTGTAATAAACCATTTACAAAAACTTCAACTTTCATCTGTTTTAGATGTTCTATGGAAAATTCTAAGCCTATTGTAAACATTAAAAATACAATACCAAATTCTGCAAGATGGGCTATATCTTCATTGTGTCCACTATCTAAGACAAATATCTTACTAATAATAATACCAGTAAAAATATAACCTATAATTGTAGGTATATCAAATTTTTTTAGTATAATATTCAATAAAGTTGCTATTGCAAATGTTGATATTATTATTATCATAACTTCATTCATTTTAGACCTTTAATAATATCTGATTTTTATCCAAAGAGGTATAATAAAGTTTTTAAACTAGACTTCTTTTAAAACTAGATTCTGAATTAAATTCAGAATGACAAACAACCGTCGTCATTCCATGCTTGACTATCAATCGTCATTCCATGCTTGACTATCAATCGCCATTCCATGCTTGACTATCAATCGTCATTCCGTGCTTGACTATCAATCGTCATTCCGTGCTTGACACGGAATCTCAAAATGAGTTTTGAAAGAAAGTCTATTAAACCATCAATTTTTTATGTTCAACCATAACACATTGATTTTGTACAATATTAATACCAGTATCTTTAGCTTTTTGTGTAGCTTTATTATTTATAATACTTATTTGAGTCCATAATACTTTTACATCACCTCTATCTATACAGATATCAGCAATAGCATCAACAACTTCAGGTTTTCTAAAAACAACAACCATATCAACTGGTTCTTTAATATCTTTTAGGGATTTATAAACTTTTTGTCCAAGAATTTCACTCTCTTTAGGATAAATAGGAATCATATTGTACCCTACTTCTAATAAATATTTAGCTACTTTATGACTATCTTTCTCTAGTTTTGGAGAAGCACCTACAACAGCAATTGTTTTACACTCTTTTAAATACTCAATTATCTCTGAATCATTACTATTTACTCTTGGCATTTCACATTCCATTATATATCCTTAGTTATCAAAATTTTATACCAAATTATAGCAATATTCAGTAAAAAGTTGGATATAATAAAGCTAATTAGTTTTATTATTAAAAGGGATGATTATGAATGAAGCAGTTAAGTTAGAAAATTATAGTTATGAAGATTATTTAGATATAGATAAAAGTACCAAAGAGAGAGTAGAACTGATTTTTGGAGATATTCATATGATGGCGGCGGCAGGGGCAAGTGCCGTGCATCAAGATATTCTATTAAATTTGGGGTATATGTTTAAATTAATTACGAAAGATAATAAAAAATGTATTCCAAGAATTGCCCCTTTTGATATTAAGCTTACAATAAATCAAGATACAAGCGTAGTCCAACCAGATATTATGCTTTTATGTTAAAATAAAAATCTACCTTGTGCTATATTTGAAGTCTTATCACCATCAACGACATATAAAGATAAAACAGTTAAAAAAGATTTATATGAAGTAAGTGGAGTAAAAGAGTATTTTTTAGTTAATAGTGATTTTAAAACTATTGATAGATTTGTACTTGTGGATAATAAATATATGTATGATAGAGCTTATGGAATAGATGATAAAATGAGAGTTGAGTGTTTAGATTGTGAGATAGATTTGAATGAAGTTTTTGCATTGCCAAACGAATAGAGGTAAAATATGACAATAAATAATATAAATATCCAAAACTTTTTTTCTATAAAAGATATAGAACTTTTTAATTTAAAAGATAAAAAAGAAATTTATATAGTTGGTGAAAATGGTGATGGTAAGACTTTGCTACTTCAAGCAATAGCAGTTGCATTAAAAGGCACAATTGAAGATGGTTTAAAAGATTTTAGAGAAAAAGAAAATGAATATACTTTAGAAATAAATGATAAAGATTTAGAGAAATTAGAAGAAGTATATATAGAATTTAAGAAGGAAAATATATAATAGATGAAAAGTCTCTTTAGTCAGTATCTACCATATCTATTTGGATATAAAAAGAAGTTTTTTTATGCCATTTTAGGGATGATTGCAGTAGCAGTTGGAACAGCAGGAACGGCTCATTTAATTAAACCCGTGTTAGATGATATTTTTATTAATAAAGATAGAGATATGTTAGCAATTTTACCATTTATGTTTATTTTTGTTTTTACTCTTAAAGGTATCGGAAAATATATTCAAACATATTATACTGCATATATTGGGCAAGATGTGGTACGAAAAATGCGTGATGATGTGGTTTTACATCTTACTCATCTTGATATTGAATTTTTTAATCAAACTCATACAGGTGAAATTTTATCACGAATTACAAATGATATATCTCGTATTCAAACTGTTGTTGCCACAATTATTCCAAACTTTTTTCGTGAAATTTTTACTATTATTGTTTTAACTGCATATATTATATATCTTAGTCCAAAACTTGCTTTATATTTTTTGATTTTTATGCCTCTTGTAATATATCCTGTTTCAATATTGGCAAAAAAAATGCGTAAATATTCTAATCTTTCTCAAGAAAGTATGGCGGATATGACAACAAGACTTGGGGAAATTTTTTATAATATAGAGATGATTAAATCTAATTCTACACAAGAATATGAGCATGAAAAATTTTCTATTCAAAATTATTCTGTATTTAGATTTCTGATGAAACAGATTAAAACAAATGCTTTAACCTCACCTGTGATGGAGATTATTGGAGCAGTTGCCATTGGTATGGTAATATTTGTGGGGGGTGGAGAGGTTATTGATGGTAATATGAGTGTGGGAAGTTTTTTTGCTTTTGCAACAGCTTTATTTTTGCTATATGACCCAATTAGACGAATTTCATCATTATATAATAAAGCTCAAGATGCAGTATCTGCTAATATCAGAATGCAAGAACTTTTTTCTAAAAAACCAACTATTGTTAGTGGAAATATAGAATTAAATAATAATATAGAAAAAATAGAATTTAGTAAAATATCATTAAAATATGGGAAAGATAAAGTATTAAAAGATATTAATTTTAGTGTTAAAAAGGGTGAATCTATTGCATTAATTGGTAATAGTGGTTCTGGAAAAAGCTCTTTGGTAAATTTAATAGTAAGATTTTATAATCCAAATAGTGG
The DNA here is from genome assembly GCA_027100635.1 of Campylobacteraceae bacterium. Taxonomy (GTDB): domain Bacteria; phylum Campylobacterota; class Campylobacteria; order Campylobacterales; family Sulfurovaceae; genus FS08-3. Next base: position 5,727 of record JAMOOQ010000025.1, read on the forward strand.
TAATATCAAAATAAATGGTATAGATATTAGAAATTTTAGTTTAAAATCTCTTCATGATAATATTGGCTTCGTAACACAAAAAATATTTATATTTAATGATACAGTTGCATCTAATGTAGCTTATGGTTTAGAGATAGATAAAGATAAAGTTATTAAAGCACTTAAAAAGGCGAATGCTTTTGAATTTGTTAATAAATTTTCAGATGGAGTAGATATGATTTTAAGTGAAAGTGGAGGAAATTTATCAGGTGGTCAAAGACAAAGATTAGCTCTTGCTAGAGCATTATATAAAAATCCTCAAATTTTAATATTAGATGAAGCAACATCAGCACTAGATAATCAAAGTGAATCACTAATTATTAAAGCACTTTATGAGCTAAAAAGTGATATGATAATAATATCTATTGCACATAGATTGAGTACCGTTAAAAACGCAGATAATATATTTTTATTTAAAGATGGTAAAATTTTATGCGAAGGAACACAATCTCAACTTCAAAAGAGATGTGACGAATACAAAGAACTCAATAAGGATATAACTAATTAATGAATATAAAAAAACTAACTCTAATATCTATTATTTTAACAGGGATTGTTACAAATTCTTTAGGTGTGGATAAATATCCATTTTTGGGTATATCAATTAATAGTGCAGATATTAATGGTAATAGAATAAATACCATAGGGCTTAGGTATGGTCAGCAAACTCAAGATTGGCGTACCACTTTTACATTAGAAAATAGAGAGCATGGTCGTCAAAGTTTAATAGTACAAATGGATAAGATATTACTCCATTCTATTGGAACATCTAAGCTAAGAGCGTATGTAGGTTTAGCAATTGGTGCCATGTCTCAACAAAGGTCTGATAAAGATAGTAAAGATATAGGTTATGTATATGGTGCAACTATTGGAATGATGTATTATGTTAGCGATACCATTGATCTTGATTTATCATATAGATATCTTAAAACAGATGATAATATTGATAGTGTTGATAATTTTAATAGTGTAACCCTTGGTATACACTATTTCTTTTAGGATTAACTTCTAAAGGGCAACCACAAGGGATTACCTTAATAATGCCCAATGAATTAAGCTTTTTTTCGGACGAGATGGCTTTAGCCTCTCCCTAATATACGGAGCTGAAGCACCATGTCGTCATATCAAAAAGCATAATAATCCTTTTTGATTATCTTTAAGATTCTATCTTAACCAGTAATTCATCTACCACAAGTTCCAGCTTATAATAAAACTCTTCTAGCAGTGTTCTATCTTGTGTCTTATCTAACTCTTTGGTAATAATATAAAGAGATGATGCACCTATATTTTGACTTAGTCCTTTTAGTGTATGTGTCGCTCTTTTAAATTCAAATTTATCTAAATTATCTATATTAAAATTTTTATACCTAGTTATAAAATGACCTAAAATTTCAATATATAACTTTTTATCTCCACCTAAATAATCAAGACCAATGTTAATATCTAGATATGTAAAATTTGGTAGTTCAATACCATCTAACTCATTAACAATTAAATCATCTATAGTATCTTTAACTCTAATATATTTAATAAGTGCTTTATATATTTTTTCTATCTCTATCGGCTTACTTAAGTGTGCATTCATACCAATCTCTTTGCTTTTTTCTATATCATGCTTCATAGCATTTGCACTAAGAGCTATAATTGGAATATTTTTATCTATCTCTCTTATCTTTGTTGTTGCTTCATATCCATCCATTATAGGCATCTGAATATCCATTAATATAAGCTCATATTTAGATCTATTTTGATTATATAAATCTAGTGCCATCTTTCCATCATAAGCATCATCAATATTTATCCCACTACTTTGAAGTAATGCATGGATTATCTCTCTATTTACATCATTATCTTCTGCTAATAAAATATTTGAACCTTTTAAGGATGCTATATTACTATTTAATTTTTTTAGACTAGTTTTATTACTAACCTTTTTTATCTTACTTTTCTCACCTTTTGGTAACTCTATTTCAAACATAAAACTACTCCCTTTACCTTTTATACTTTCAACCCATATTTTACCGTTCATCAAATAAACAAGCTCTTTTGATATACTAAGCCCTAATCCTGTTCCACCATATTTTCGTGTTGTACTACTATCTGCTTGAGAGAAAGAACTAAAAAGTCTTGATTGCTCCTGCGTAGTTAATCCTATCCCTGTATCTTTTACTATAAATCTAATATTATCATTATCAATTCTCTCTATATTAAAACTTATAGAACCTTTATGTGTAAATTTAATTGCATTTGTAATTAAATTTAATATTATTTGAGATATTTTCAAAGCATCACCATAATATATATGATATTTTTCATTACAAGATATCTTAAACTCTAAATCTTTCTCTTCTGCTTTTAACTCTACTATATTTATAATATTATTCACTATATCCTTCATATCAAAATGTATCTTCTCTATCTCTATTTTACCAGCTTCTATTTTGCTAAAATCTAATATATCATTAATTATATCTAATAAATTATTTGATGTTTTTTCTATTTTATTAATATAATTTATTTGAAGTGGATTTAGATTAGTTTGCTTTATAAGATATGTCATACCTACAATACCATTCATTGGAGTTCTTATCTCATGAGACATATTTGCTAAAAAATTTGATTTGATTTTTGTTGATTCTTCTGCTTTTTGTTTTGAGATTTTCAGCTCTTTTTCATTATTTTTCATATCTGTCAAATCTAATAATGACATGATATGAATAGTTCTATTATTATTCTTGAAATTATGACCTTTGATCATTACAGGAAATTCTTCACCATTACTTTTTAAAGCAATAGATTCATAAGGTTCCTCTACTGCTTGTTGTATATTTCTAATACTAAGGGGTCTATAAGATGGGGCGATAAAAGAGATTAAACTAATTCCAAGAATATCTTTTTTATTTTTAAAACCAAAAATTACTAATCCAGCATTATTAATATCTATACATTTACCATCTTCAATAATGCAAATCCCTTCCATTGTTGTGTCCAATACATGCTGAAATTCATAATTAGAAAATTCAAGCTCTGAAGTTCTTTGTTTTACTTTCTCTTCTAAAGTCTTAAAAAGTTCTCTTTTAGCTCTTTGAATCAGTTTTATTCTGTATGATAATAGATATGTTAATCCCATAGCTTCAAGCGATAATCCAATACCTATTGCATGGCTTGTAATATGTGTATAATTTAAAAAACCATTATAAAATAACATACCAATAGTTTCAAATACTCCAAAAGATATATTAGCAATTAAAAAATATTTTGCTAAATTATTGCCTTGTTTATGTATAGAGATAGCAACACTAATAAATACAATAAATGAATATAAAAATAGTATATGTGTTAATCTTGTAGCACCTTCATAATCAAACATAGTATAAAGTAAATTAAATAAAAATAGATATATAATTGAATCTATTAGTTTATTTTCTCTTGGATATTTTATCTCTGTTTTAAATATAGATTTAATGAAAAATGATAAAAGAATTGGTAATAATATTAGTATATTACTAAAAATGTAAACAATACTTCCATATACTTCAAAATAGTGTGCTAATGGACCATACATATATATTATCCAAATAGAGGAGCTAAATAGATATAGTGAATAGTATAGATACTCTTTATATTTTAACGATATATAAATAATAAGATTATAAAAAGCTAAAGTCATTAATACACCCATTAAGAATACCATTGGAACATACTCTTTGATTAAGACTTTTTTAGAGTTCTCTTCATCTAAAATTAGAAGTTTAAAAAATTGTGATGATATAGCTTCTGATTTCATATATACAATTTTTGTCTGATTTGACCTAAGATATATATCAAATATAGCATTAGCACCATCCATACTAACTCTATTCATATTATTTTTTAGATCTATCTGAAGAGCATTTAAAATTTTATTATCTTCTAATTCATAAAATTTAATTGATGAACTATGAAAAGCATCAATATTGTGAATAAATATATTTTGGTTTTTGGTTGTACTATTTTTAATTACTATTTTTACCCAAGTATATTTTGCATTATATCCTAAAGATAAACTGTTCGAAGAGTTTATAAAATTTTGCTTTTTTACATTATCTAATTGCATATTATTGGTTGTATCAATAAAATAGCCTATCTTAAAATCATTAATTTTTATATTATTAGACTTAATATCTACAATTGATTGAGCATTGAGAGTAGTAAACAAGAGTATTATATATATAAGTTTTTGTATCATTTAGAATTCTCTTAATAACAGATTTATATTAAAAAGTATGATACTCAAAATATGCTATATATGAGTTGAAATATAAGAAAAAATTATTTATATAAAGAGTATTTATATATTAAATATTATATACTTTTATAAAAATAGGTTGTAATATTAAAATGAGAATAGGTACAGATATAGTTTCAATAAATAGAGTGGCTAAATCAATTGATAGATTTGGAGATAGATATAAAAAAAGATTTTTAAATCCATCAGAGATACAAAAAGCTAAAAGAACAGAATCTATTGCAGGATATTGGGCTGCAAAAGAAGCAATATCAAAAGCTTTAGGTTGTGGAATAGGGGCAGAACTTAGCTTTTTAGATATTACAATATATAAAGATAAAAAAAATGCTCCATACTTTAGATTATCTTTAAAAGCACAAAATATTCATAATATTAAAGATTCATCTTTATCTATAAGCCATGATAGAGGTTTTGCTATAGCAGTTGTTATATTAAAACTCTAAGAATATATTTATCTTTTCTTCATCTATAATTTTATTATTTTTATCTATTATTTTTAATTTTCTTAATTTAGATAAAGTACGAGATAGCGTTTCAGGTGCCATATTTAAAATATTTGCAATCTGTATATTCTTTGAATTTTCTATAAATTCAGGATTATCTTTAATAAGTGAACATACTTTTGATGTTGTATCAAATATCAGATTTCTATTTATAGCAACCTCTAAATGTTTTATCTTTTTTGTTAAAGAACGGATAATATAAAAAGAGAAAATGGAATCATCTTTTAATATTTCCAAAAATTTAGCTCTATCTACTAATGCAACCATTGTATTATCTATTGTAGCAACAGCTGTTGCAGGAAAATTCATATTTTCTAGTGTTGCCATCTCTGCAACCATCGTTGGTTGTGTAAAATAATGCAAAACAATTTCATTTGATTTAATACCTGTTTTATATAATTTTAGGTATCCCTCTAAAAGAATATAAAAATAGTTTGGCTGATCACCCTCATAAAATAATATATTATCAATTGATAATTTTTTTATGGTTGTAATTTTATCTATTTTTTCAAATTCTATATCACTTAATGTGTTAAATATATCAACATTTCTTAGTTGCTTTCTTATCATAAGTAATTATATCTATATATTGATTTAAATCAAATTTTTTATTCTAAGTTTTATATATAATTTGATAAAATACTAAATAGAAAGTGATAAACAATGAAATACCCAGAATTTTTTAATAATATAGAGACTATAACACTACAAGACCCATTATCAAATTTTTTAGGCTCTTTAGACCAAGGGATAGTTGAATTTAATTATCTTGATGTAGTTAAAAGTGCAGGTCATAGTTGTCCAACAGTTGCAGGAGCATATATTATGAGCCTTATTGGATTAAAAGAGTTATATCAAGATGAACTACCTTTAAGAGGTGGTGTTAAAATTTCTTTTAAAGAAAATAGTAACGAAGGTGTAGCTGGAGTTATAGCTAATGTAGTTACTCAAATTACGGGAGCAACAGAAACATTTGGATTTAAAGGTCTTAATGGGAATTTTGCACGAAATAATTTAATGAGCTTTAACGATGATATAAATTCAAGTATAAAATTAACAAGATTAGATAATAATCAAACTGTAGAGTTAATTTATAATCCTAATGTTTGTCCTCCCAGCCCTAAGCAAAATGAACTTATGGGTAAAATAATGCAACAAATTGCAACCAATGAAGAGAAAAAAGAGTTTGGAGTATTATGGCAACAAAGAGTTGAAGATATTTTTAATAATATAGATAAAGTTATATCTGTTAGATAACATATTATAATACCTCTAAATTCCACCTCTGAGAGAATATGAAAACATCATTTATGGATTTTTTAATACATGTCAGTCGTGGGATTTGCAATTTAAGTCAATTTTAAGCTAAAAAACTATTAATATAAATAAAATATAGAATTAATCTCGGATACAATGGCTTTAGCCTCGTCAAAAGTTAGATAGTAAATAGAAGTTAAATATAGATTAAATTGCAAGTCCTAACCCTGACCTAAATATAATCGTAAATTTAATTAGAATCATTAGAGGTGATAAAAATCATTAAATTAAAACTATATTTTACATTAATTAGATAAAATTAGATAAAAATTGGAGTCTATATGCTTTTTTATCAACCAACTAGTGGATATTGTTATAATAGTGACTCTATTTTTTTATATAAATTTATCTCATCATTTAAGCCAAAAGGAAATTTACTTGATATTGGTTGTGGAGTTGGTATCATTTCAGCGTTAATAGGTCGTAATTTTGATACAAATACAACAATTATAGATAAGCAAAGTATTATGTTAGATTATGCTAAGCATAATTTTTATATAAATAGTATAGAAACAGATGCACATCTTGGGGATTTTGTAGGTTATAGATTTAATAAAAAATTTGATTTTATAATATCTAATCCACCATTTTATGATAGTAATAGTGTTACAAAAAGTAATAATACTTATTTAAATACAGCTCGGTATTCCCATCATTTGCCATTTGAGGATTTGGTTAAAAGTGTAAAAAAGATTTTAAAGCCTCGTGGATGGTTTATATTTTGTTATGATTCAAAGCAGATAGATATGCTTATGTTTGTTTTAAAAAAAGAAAATTTAAATCCTGAAAAGGTAACTTTTGTATATTCCAAAATAGATAAGAATTCTAAGTTGGTGATGATAGCTTGTAGATTAGGTTCAAAATCGCTTACTCAAATTACAGCCCCTTTGATTGTTTTAGATAAAAATGGAGATTACGTAGAATCTGTACAAGAGATTTTTAAAAAAGCTGATACACATAGTATAAAAGGAGATTTTTAGATGGATAGTTATATTAAACAAGATGGTTATAAATTTTCTTTTGATAGCAGTGAATGTAGTGCTTGTCAGGGATTTTGTTGCAGAGGTGAGAGTGGTTATATATGGATTAATTACCAAGAAATTGTAAAAGTTGCTAATCATCTATCTCTTAGTCGTGATGAATTTAGTAACAAATATATAAAAAAGGTTAAACATAGATACTCTTTGATAGAAAAACAATTAGGATATAAAGATTATGCTTGTATCTTTTTTGATGAGAAGTTAAATAGATGTGGTATATATGAAGTACGACCAAATCAATGTAAAACATTTCCTTTTTGGGAACAGTTTAAAGGTAATGAAATGGAGGCAAGAAAAGAGTGTCCAGCCGTAAAATAATATTTTCTTTAGTTACCACTGTTTTAATGAGTGTAACAAGCGTTGCAAAAGAAGCAAAAAATAGTAATAAGCTATTTTTAAATTTGATGACTGAAGATGAACTAATTGTTAGAGCTATAATATATGAAGAAAAAGAAGACTATATTAATACTCAAAAATATTTCTCTTATCTATATAAAACAACTAATAAAAAAGAGTATTTTTATAAAGAGGTGATGGCTGGAATATTTGCCAATAGTAACACAAATAAATATATAAAAAAGATAGAGTCATTAAAAAATCAAGATAGATATGATTTGGTTGTGAAGAGATTATTAATCTCTTTATATCTAAAAGATGAGCAGATAGATAAAGCAAAAGAGATAACTAAGGAATTAATTAAATACTCTGATGACTCTTTAAATTTAGAATTTGCATCTAATACATATATTATGATACAAGATTATGATAATGCAATAAAGCTTTTAAATTATGCATATAATAAGAATTTTGAAGAGGAGATATTACTTAAATTAGTAGCAATACTTGTGGTGTATCAACAAAAAGATATGGAAGCTATTATGAGATTAGAGACTCATAAAAGAATGGTTGGTAGTAGTAGTGATATATTAAAAGATCTTGTTGATTTATATATACAGACATCTGATGCAAAAAATCTTGTTAAGATATATAAAGAGTTATACCTAATGCAAGGGGATGATCAGTATCTTCAGGCTGTAATTGATATGTATATAAATTCTAAAGATTATAAGAGTGCAATAGAGTTTTTAGAGATGGATGGTGAGCATTTAGAGATATTATATGAGCTGTATAAAATAGACCAAAATTATGATAAGGCATTTTTATTAGCCAAAAAAATATATAAAATTACAGATGATGCTAGATGGTTGGCAGAACTCGGAGTTTTAAGTTTTGAAAAATATGTATCAGTAGAGAAAGAAAATAATATTATATTAAAACAGAGTATTAAGTATTTTGAAAAAGCTTTAAAATTAGGACTTGATGATAGTATATATTTAAACTATTATGGATATACTTTAATCGATAAAAATATTGATATTGATAAAGGTATTGATATTCTAAATAAAGCACTTGAACAGCAACCTAATAATGGTTATTTTTTAGATTCTTTGGCTTGGGGATATTATAAAAAGCAAGATTGTACAAAAGCTTATAAGCTAATGAAAAAGATTATTGACCAAGGTGACTTATTAGAAGAAGATATAAAAATTCATTGGAATAAAATTAAAAATTGTACAAAATAAAATAATAATAAAAGAGGTAAAAATGATATTAGATGAGATAATAAAAAAAACAAAAGCAGATTTAGAAAAGAGAAAAATAGAATTTCCAGTTGATTGGTTGGGTAGATCTTTGGCATATAACCCATTTATTCCAAAAGATGTTCACTCTGCCCTTAAATCAACACCCGAAAATCCATATAGAATAATTGCAGAGGTAAAAAAAGCAAGTCCTAGTAAAGGGATAATTAGAGAAGATTTTGATCCTGTTTTAATTGCAAAAGAGTATGAAAAGGGTGGAGCTGATTCTTTATCAATTTTAACTGAACCTCATTTTTTTCAAGGAGATAAAGAATATTTAGGGATGATTAGACGATATGTTCCAATGCCACTTCTAAGAAAAGATTTTATAGTTGATAAATATCAACTTGTTGAGGCTCTTGTTTATGGTGCTGACTATGTATTATTAATTGCTACTGCTCTTAGTACAAAAGAGTTAAAAACTTTATTTGAATATACAAGACACTTAGGGCTTGAGGCACTTGTTGAGATTCATGATAAAAAAGATTTAACAAAAGCAATATTTGCTGGTGCTGATATTATTGGGATTAACCACCGTAATTTAGAAACTTTTAAGATGGATATGAAACTTAGTGAAAAACTAATTCCATTAATTCCAAATAGTAAAATAATTGTGGCAGAGAGTGGTATAACCTCTCATAAAACAGTGGTAGAACTTAGTAAAGTTGGAGCTGATGCCTTTTTGGTTGGTGAACATTTTATGAGACAAGATGATATAGCAGGAGCTGTAAAAAGCTTAAAAGAGGGTAAATAAAATTATCAAGAAGAGGATAAAATTTATTTTTATATTAATAACTCTCTTATTTTCATGGTTATACTCTACAGATGCATTTGAAAGAAATTGTGTAGAGTGTCATAAACAACTTCCTGCAACACTCCAAAGGATGTTTTTTAACTATCTTTTGGTTTATAGCGGTGAAAAAAATACAAAAGCAGGACTTTTCTATTATATGAGATACCCTTATAAAGAGATATCGGTTATGTCAGAGCTTTTCATTCAAACAATTGGAATTAAAAAACCATTAGATATAAGTAACCGTGAACTTAGAGAAGCGATTGATATTTATTGGGAAAAATATAGAGTTATAGGTAGGGTAAAATAAAATAGATAAAGTTCTGTCATTCTTAGCTTTTGACTGGACATTATGGTTGTTTATCATTCTCAGCTTGACTGGGGGAATCTATTTGTCATTCTCAGCTTGACTGGGAATCTACATTTTATTTATAAATAAAATATTATAAAAGGTAATTTATGAATGATAAGCTATTTAAGGATATAAAACATATATCAGAAGAGATGTTTAATACAGATTTTTTTACATTCTTTCATGGTTCTATATCTGCAAAAGTTTCAGAATATGGTTTTGTAATCAATAAAAAAGATACTATTTTGGATAATATTTCTCAAGAGTCTTTGATATATTTAAATTCTCAAAGACGAGATTATAGGTGGAAGTTAGCAAGTGGAGATGTAGATATTCATGAACATATTTATAATAGTATATCATCTGCAAAATATATATCTTTTACAATGTCCCCTTATATTACAGCATTTTCTCTTAAGCACTCCAAAATTATACCACAAGACTATTTTGGTTCTACACTTTTGGGTAATCAAATCATTTATGACCCTAAGAATTTTGATAATTGGTTAGATAGAGCACCTTTTGAAATTCCAATCTTTTTTAAAAAGAATAGTAGTCATTTTATGATTATAAAGGGTTTTGGTGTTATTGCTTATGATAGAGATTTAGTAGAGATGGCAAAAAAGCTCTCTATTTTAGAGAACTCTTGCAAACTTTTAATGATTAGTTAAAAAATAACTTTTTAATTTTTTTTATTGGCATCTTTCATGAGTAGTGTAAGTTTACGAGACCCTGAATCAAGTTCAGGGTGACGAAAGTCCGTCGTATTCCGTGCTTGACAACCGTGAATCAAGTTCAGGGTGACGAAAGTCCGTCATATATTCCTCCGTACTTGACAACCGTCATTTCGTACTTGACAGACACATAATCTCTAAAATCAAGAGTGTCTACTACTTTTGATACTCTATGAAGGATACCTTTTTATTTAACCATTTTTTCATAATTTTTATCTGCTCTTTTGTTCTTTTAGTTGCTGTACCACCTTGTGAATCTCTAGCATTCATAGATGCTCTATTATCTAATAATTCAAGAATATTCTTTTTGATTCTATTATCAATACTTTGTAAATCTTGTAGGGTCAATTCAGAAATATCAACACCTTTTGACTCTGCTAAATTTACACAATCACCTGTAATATAATAAGCATCTCTAAAAGCGATACCAACCTCTTTCACCAAATAATCAGCTAAATCTGTGGCACTTAAATGACCAATCATACAAGCTTTTTCCATATTATCCACATTAACACTCATCTGAGCCATCATCTCTTCAAGAACTTTAAGACTAAGCGTTGCAGTTTTTATGCTATCAAAAACCCCCTCTTTATCCTCTTGCATATCTTTATTATATGCTAATGGAAGAGATTTCATAACAGTTAAAAGCGATATTAAGTTACCATTTACCCTTCCTGTTTTACCCCTTAAAAGCTCTGGAATATCAGGATTTTTCTTTTGTGGCATAATTGAACTACCAGTAGCATGAGCATCACTAAGAGTTATAAATCCAAATTCACTAGATGACCATAAAATTAGCTCTTCGCTAAGACGGCTAATATGCATCATCATTGTTGAGATGTTATAAAGCATATCAAGTGCAAAATCTCTATCACTTACACTATCTAAACAATTTAGAGTAGGCTTTTTGAATCCAAGCTCTTTTGATGTCATCTCTCTATCAATATTATGTGGAGTTCCTGCTAAAGCTGCACAACCTAAAGGGGAGTAATTATTTCTATCATAAGCATCCATAAATCTTTCATAATCTCGTTTAAACATACTAACATAAGCCATTAAATGATAGCCAAAGTTTATTGGTTGAGCATGTTGAAGATGGGTCATACCTGGGAGAAGTGTATTTGTATGTTTTGAAGCAATAAATATAAAAGTATCAATATTTCTTAAAAGTAAAGAGGCTATATCAAGAGTGTTTTTTTGAACAAATAATCTAAAATCAACAGCTACTTGATCGTTTCTACTTCTTGCCGTATGAAGCCTTTTGCCACTATCTCCAGCGATTTGTGTAACTCTACTTTCCACTGCCATATGAATATCTTCATCATCTCCATCGAGTTTTAATTGTCCAGTTTTTATCTCATCTCTAACTTGTTTTAGAGCATTTTTTATATCTTTGTACTCTTTTTTTGAGATAATTCCCTGTTTTTGTAACATTTTAGAATGAGCTAAAGAGCCTTTAATATCCTCTTTATACAGTAATTTATCAAATGGTAAAGATTGATTTAACTCTTGAAGCAATTTCGAACTCTCCTGTGAAATACGAGCAGAAGCTATTTTTTTAGACATATAATCTCCTAATTTTAATAATCACTAATATTACATATTTTAATAAATAGTAGGGTGCTGTTTTCAACGCACCACTAATCTATATATAATGGTGCGTTGAAAACCGCACCCTACAAAATTTTAATATATAGTATGTAACATTAGTTAATAACATTTTATCATAAATATCTAATATTTAAAATTCAATATCCATATTTTTTAACACTAAAATTTTTTAATTACCTACACCTTTCGTTACATTTATCCTTTTTTCTATTATATAATAAATTAGGTTTAATTTCTGTCTTGACTTTTCAGTTCATTAAAGAGTAAGATTTAAGATTGCTAAAGATTCTTGGATTTAGGTACGAAAGTTAAGTATATTATTTAATTCAAGAATTATATATTCTATTCTATTTTTTGCTAATGCTATATTTGTTTTTTTTATATTAAAAATAACATACAAAATAATATCTCGTTCCCATTTAATATATTGAGAAATCTGAATTTGAAAAGTATTACTAAGTATATATTTATTAAATGATTGGTTTAATAAAATAGAATTTTTAATCATAGATTGTGATATATCATTATTTAGTAATATATTTTCTATATCAATATTTTTTGAAGATAATATGATATTACTTTGATAATCAGAAATAGAAATACTTAATATCCCATCTAATCCAATATTATCATTTACTAACTTATCTATTACTTTAATATCAATATTATAATAATCAATAAATTTATCTTTAAAAAAATTATTTTCTATTTCCATCTATTTATATCTTAATAAATCTAAAATGGATATACTCATATTTAAATATATCCATTTTATATTATGCCTTCGCTACAGAATTCATTTTATTTCTAGCAAGTGCTAAATTTGATTTTGAAGAATCCAATGCTACATATAAACATAATTCATCTTGTCCCTCTACCATTGTAATAATATGAATCTGGTTTGTAAGAGTAATTAATATATCTTTTATTTTCTCATTGGCACCTACACTTTTGATAGTTCCCATTTTAGCTTTTAACACTTCCGAATTACCAGCTGATGCTAACTCAATATCAAAATTACCATTTGTTCTCATTCCAAGTGTCATTCCACTATCCCAATCAATTAATGAAGCAGCTAAAGCTCCATTAAGGCTCATTATATCATCTAAAGATACATCAATATTATTTATATCCATAAAAATATCTCCTAATTTAAAATTTGAAAAAGTTATCATAAATTCTTTCAATACAATTTTACTATTTATTTCTTAATAATATCTATTTTTTGCATAACATTTTCTATATTCTTTTTTGAAAATGGTTTTGGAATATGATAATCATAAAGATGCCTGTTTTTTTCTAAAATATCTTTATCATTTGTGATAGAGACTATAATTATATCTCTGTCTTTATATTTATTACTTTTTAATTCTTTAGCTATATCACTACCTAATGCACCTGGCATATGATGGTCTAAAAATATTAAATTAATATCATCATCACAATGTATACAATTATTTAAAATCTCTAATGCCTCTATTCCATCATAAGCAAACTTTACCTCACCTATATTTTTATATACAGAAATCATAGCATTTAAAATTTGTACATTAATGCGAATATCATCAGCTATCAAAATATTTACAGTTTGTTCCATGGTATTATTTTTTGTGATTTTTTTTATCTCTTCTTTTATTTTGATAGAATTAGATAGATTAGGATTTGTATATGTAACAATATTTTTCAAATTTTCTCTAGCATAACCAATTAACTTATCTACCTCTAAATTTTTATTAGTTATTGAAATCTGTTTATATATCTTTTCAATCTGTTTTATATTGTGATAATTTTCTAATCTCTCTTGGTTTGTTTTTTGAGAATTAATATCTTCTTGATTATAACTATTCTCATAAAGAAAAATTTTAAAAAATACTTTTCTCAATATATTTATATTCCTAAAGTCTATCTCACTTAAAGCAGATGGAAATTGTGATAATCTCAAAATTCCTTTAATCTCTCCATTTATCATAAAAAATGGTATAACGATTTGATTATTCATATCTATATTAAATGGATTATCAATTGCACTATTATATCTATTTTCCTCTTTTATATTTTTTATATAACAAGGCTCTTTTTTCATAATAGCATTTCCTAATATACTATTTTGGTTTAAATGTTTTATATTTAAAATTAAGTTATTAATCTTATCAAAAAATATACCTTTCTTATTATCATAATAGAATAAGTCTATATTATTAGCACCTAATCCATCTTTTAATAAATTATATATCCCAATATGATCTTGATAATTATCAAGTAAGTCTTTTCTTAGTTTCGTAAAATCCATATAATATTCTTTAATAATTAAATTTTTATATTCTATCATATTATCTCTAAAATTACTTAACCTTCACACTAACCTAGTCAGTATAACCTCTAGTTAATCCTTTTTGTATAATAAACAGACTCTTCTGTGAAATACAAGCAGAAGCTATTTTTTAGATATATAGTTTCCTAATTTTATTATTTATTTTTTATTAATAGTATTAAAGCATAAAAATCATCTAATATATCGTATAATTTCGTTATAATTTTTTTAAATATTTAGGAGTTTTTATGATAGATAGTGATATGGATCAAATAAGAGAACTCTTACTTGGGGAATTTAAAGAAGAAACTAAAAATGAATTTAAATCTATATATAGAGAACTAGATGAGATAAAAGAGAAAAATCAGCAAGATATAGATAATTTAAGCAAATTATTACAGCAAAAATATCAGCATTTAGAAAATAGTATTAATACTCAAATAAAATCTCAACAAGATATAAATGAGGATAAGTTTAAATCTATAGGACAAGAGATATTTATTCAGCAAGAGTATAATAAGCAAGTATTTAATACTCTAAAAAAGCAGTTTGAAAAAAGGTTAAATACCCTTAAAGATGATTATACTCAAAAAAATGTATCTAAAGAATCTATGGCATCTATGTTCTTTGATTATGCTGTAAAGTTAAAAAATGAAAATTTAAAAGATAAACTAAAAAAGAATTTAAAGTAAATGAATAAAGAGTTTGAAAAGTTAAGAGAACTGATTGTTCAAAAAGAGATAGACCAACTTGATGATATTATCTTGAGAGTTAAAAATATTGAAAATTCTCAAAAAAGAGATATCTTAGTTAAGAGTTTATCTAAGATTATTGTTGAAATTTTAGTAGAGAATATAAATAATGATGAAAATAAAATATATTCAGTTGTTCACCCTTTTGTTATTAAGGGGCTTAAAGAGGAATTAAATGGAACTAATGATGAGATCTCTAAGATATTAGGACCATTAATATCTTCATCAATTAAAGAACAGGTACATAAAGAAAAAGATTCTATAGTCGATGCACTATATCCAATTATGGGTAATATGGTAAGTAAATATGTAACTAATGCATTTAAAAATATGATGGTTGAGATAAACTATAAGCTTCAAGATACTCTTTCTACAGAAATAATCCAAAGAAAAATAAAATCTAAAATATATAAGATTAGTGAAGCCGAACTCTTGATAAAAGAGTCTAATTTTGCCAAAGTTAATAGCATATTTTTAATTCATAAAGAATCTGGAATGTTAATTTTGGATGCTCATAGAGAAGATAACAAAAAGATAGATGAACCAGAGATGGTTGCATCAATGCTAAGTGCAATTAAAAGTTTTGTAAATGATTGGATTAGTAATCAGGATAAGATGAGTGAGGTATCTGAGATAGAATATGGAAATTCATCTATTTTAATTGAAAGTGCTGGAAGCGTCTATTTAGCTGTGGTAATTGATGGAAAATCGGACTTTAATCTACAAGAAGAGATCTCATTTACACTTTCTAAAGTGATACTAAATCATGCTATAGAAATATCTGAATATGATGGAGATCCTGAAACAATTAAGTCAAATGATATTATCAAAATCTTATCAACACTTTTTTATAATAAATCAAAAAATAAAAATAAAAATAAATTAGAAAATAAATTTCCAATCTTTAGTACTATACTATTAATATTTTTCATCTTAACTCCTTTATCTTGGAGTGGATTTAATAGCTATAAAGAATATTTAATAAAAAAGGCAGAGGATTCTATAATCTCATTAATCCAAAAGAATAATATTAAGATATATGATTTTAAAATACAAACAGATAATAAAATTATAGAAATAGAAGGTATAGTATTAAATCAAAATGAAAAAGATAAACTTAATATATTAATGTTAAATACTAATGTGGTAAATAGTGTTGATTGTGTTAATTATAGTTTTTTAAATCAATATATTAAACTACAACTTAATAAAATATTATTTGATTATAATAATAAATACGGCTCTAATATCTCTTATATTATAAATAACGATAATAAAATTATTTTAAAGGGTTCAATTATTGATATTAACGCAAAAAATGAGTTAGCTAATTATTTAAATAAAATATTTAAAGATTATAAACTAGAGTTTAATATTAAATTATTACCGAAATTTAAAGATAGAATATACTTTGAGGTATCATCTTTTGAGATTTCAGAAAAATATAATATTATCTTAGATAATATATATAAATTATTAAAAATACATAATAGTTACAAGATTAGAATTACTGGATATACTGATATTCAAGGAGATACTTTATTTAATAAAAACTTATCTTTTAAAAGAGCAAATAGTGTAAAAACTGAGTTAATAAAACGAGGAATTAATAAAAAATCTATTATAATTAGTTTTGTTGCAGCACCACCAAATGATATTTTAGATACTTTAACACAAAAGAATATATCACGATGTGTTGCTTTTAATTGGGAGATAAATAGTAGTGAATAAAAAACAAAAAAAAATTATTTTAATAGGAAGTTTTTCTGTAGGTAAAACTTCACTAATTAGAAGATTTGTAGAAAATAGTTTTAGTGACAAATATATAAGTACTATTGGTATGAAAATATCAAAAAAAGAGATCCAAATTAAAGATGAGATATTAATGCTTTTGATATGGGATATTGAAGGTGCTGTTAATAAAGTTAAAAGGGTAAATAAAACCTATATGAGAGGTGCTAGTGGAGTTATAATAGTATCTGATATCTCATCAATAGGTATTAAAGAGGATTTAATTCTACATCTTGAAGATTTTTATAGTGTTAATAAACAAGATATTCCTGCTATTATAGCATTTAATAAAATAGATAAGAATAAAGATTTTAGCATAGATATTAGTGATATTTTTGATAAATATCCTTCCTTATTAGCCTCTTTCAAGACATCAGCAAAAGATAGTTTAAATGTAGAAAATATGTTTACTTTACTTTCTAAGGAGATGTTAAAATCATGAAATATTTTAATGAATTATGTATTTTAATAACTAAAAAATATAATATAGACTATATTGTTGTTGATAAAAACTTTAAAATAGAAGAATTTTCCGATGGTATTATCAATTTTACAACTTCTATATTGAAAAAAAGTGAAGATATAAGGGAGTATTTTTATGAATTTATTGGGTATGAAGCTGAGATAGAAAACCTCAATGGTACAGAAAGCTTTGAATTAGAGAGGGTGAATAAAGAAGAATTTTATATTAATATTTATATCAAGCGTCTTACAAATCAAGAAAATCTTATTATTTTTATTGAAGACATCACAGATGATACTAAACTTCAGCATAAAATTTGGCAAGATAGAAATAATAAAGAACTTCTTGTTAAAGAGATTTCTTATGATATAAGACTTCAAGAAATATCAAATAAAAAACTTAATGATATCGCAAATAAAGATAATTTAACAAAACTTTTAAATAGATTAGGATTAGATAGCCGATTAAATACTTTTATAAAATTAAAAAAAGAATTTATCTTAATGTTTTTAGATTTAGATAATTTTAAATATGTTAATGATAATTATGGACACCATTATGGAGATATTTTGCTTTGTGATGTATCTAAAAGATTAAAGGAGTCGCTAGATAAGGATTCAATTTTATCAAGGTATGGAGGTGATGAGTTTATAATTATACTTTTTAATATAGATATAAAAGATTTAAAGTTTATTGCAAAAAGAATTATAGATAATATTAAGCAACCATATTTGATAGAGCATCAAAATATAAATATAGGCGTTAGTATTGGTGGAATTGAAGTAAAAAAAAATAATACTTTAACCAAAGATGAACTCATAGATAAGGCTGATGAGGCTATGTATATCTCTAAAAGAAATGGTAAAAATAGATTTTCATATATAGAATAAATTTCTTTTAAAGTTATATTATTTTTGACATATTTAATAAGGTAATTTATAGTTTAATCTATATCTAAGTTCTATTTACTATCTAACTTTTAACGAGGCTAAAGCCGTCGTATCCAAGATTAATCCTATATTTTGGAAAAAAACTATATTTATTTTGATGGTTTTTTAGGTTTAAATTGACTTAAATTGCAAAGCCCAAGTATATCATTCCATGCAATCCAGTCTGTCATTCCATGCAATCCAGTCCGTCATTCCATGCAATCCAGTCCGTCATTCCGTGCCACGACACGGAATCTCTGAAATCAAGAGTATCTATTTTCTACTCTATAAAGTACCTTGTTTTTTAATCTAACTCTTGTAATTTTTGATCATATTTTTCATTAATATTTTCTAAGTTCTCACTAGCACTCTCTAGTCGTTCAAAAAGCTTATCAATCTCTTTTTGATTTGTAGATATATTTTGAGAGAACTCTATCATCAAAGAGTTGTCAGATTTATTAGAGGCTTCGGTTAGTTTAGTATTATCATTTTCTATCAAATTTTCTAATTTTATAATACTTTTTTCACAAAAATCAAGCTCTTTTTTATGCTTAGCACTCTCTTTACTTCTTTTTTGGATTATCTCTGTTCGCAGTTTTTTACGCTCTTTTTTATCTATCTTTGGTTTAGCTTTTCTCTGTTTTTTTGTATCTTCTTCATCTTCCCAGCCTATTTTTTCTAAAAATGTTTTATAGTTTCCATCAAAATATTCAGCTTTACCTTTATGAAATATAATCAACGCATCAGCTAAGCGACGAAGAAGCATCTCTGAGTGAGTTACCATAATTACAGCTCCATCAAAATTCTCAATTGCATTACAAAGTGCATCAATTGATTCCATATCAAGGTGGTTTGTTGGCTCATCAAGAAGTAATAAATTTGCAGGAGTGGCAATAATTTTGCCAAGCATTACACGGCTTTTTTCTCCTCCACTTAAGACTGATATTTTTTTATCAGATAAACTTCCTGAAAACATCATTGTCCCACATATATTTTTAACTTGTGCAAACCCTAATTTATCATCTGCCGAACCAACTTCATCAACAATTGTGTTTTTTGAATCTAATCTTTCAATATTAGTTTGTCCAAAATGTGCTAAATTTGTAGATGGATGAAATTTTACACTTCCTTGTTGAAAAGGGAGTTCACTTGCTATATAGTTTAATAGAGTTGATTTTCCTTTTCCGTTTTTACCTATAATTGCTAAGGTTTTACCATTTTCTAATACAAATGATAAATCTTGAAATAGTGGTTTATTCTCATCATATCCAAATCCAAGATTTTCTGCCCTTAGCGTTATCTTTGCAGGTGTATCTTTGTAGCTAAATTTAAAATCAAGAGTTTTTTCATTCTCAAGAGAGTCCATATTATCCATTTTATCAAGCATTTTTTGCTTTGATTGAGCCAATGCAGCAGTTGATGCTCTTGCTTTGTTTCTCGCTACAAACTCCTCTAACTCTTTTCTCTTTTTTGCTTGATTAGCTCTTGTTTTTTCATAAGTTTCATCAGCAAGTGCTAAATTTTCTATAAATTTTTTAGTACCACCCTCTATAATATTAAGAGTTTTTCGTCCTATTCCCATAGTATGAGTTGTAACAGCGTCCATAAATTCTCTATCGTGAGTAATTAAAATCACCTCACCATCAAACTCTCTAATAAACCTTTTCAACCAACGTAAAGATAGAATATCAAGATAATTTGTAGGTTCATCAAGAAGAAGCATATTAGGTTCAGTTGCCAAAAGTTTAGCCAAATTTATACGAATTTGATACCCACCTGAAAAACTTAAAGGGTCTTTTTGTAAATCCTCAGCACTAAATCCCAATCCAAATAGAATTTTCTCTATTTTATAAAAATTATATTGTTCATCTTCACTTAATACTGATGAACACTCCTCTTCTACGGTAGGATAGCTAAATGTAAGATGTTGCTTTAGCGTTCCTATTTTATAGTTTTTAGGAATCCCAACCTCCCCATCATCATAACTCTCCTCATTTAATATAATTTTAAATAGAGTAGATTTTCCAGAACCATTTCGTCCAATAAGCCCAATCTTTTGATTAGGTAGAACTTTTAGATTCATATTATAAAAAAGGCTCTCGCCACCAAAACTTTTACTTAGGTTTGTTATTTGTATCATTTTTATTCCATATTTTATAAAGTTATTAATATGGATTATATCAAATTAATATTAATTCTAAAAAATTATCTTAAAAATATTACACACTTGACATAAATTTAAAAATAGTATATACTATCAACACCTTAGCCAAAAAAACCCTAAATTATCAAGCCACATCTCCATGAATAATCGAAAATGCAGATACTCTCCAAATTGCCTTATTAATTAAAATATTATCCACTTTTTCTCCATATAATTTTAATACTTCTCTAGTATATTTCTCTGCTCTGAAGAGAGATTTAATATCATTTACACTATATTTTAAAAACTTGCTAATTGTACTTTCATCTGCCACTAAAATTATATTTTCGCCAAGTTTTGGTTTAATTATCTGATAATTCATGCTTAACCAATTTAGTTTATTGTCAAAAAATCTCTCTATCGTTTTATAGCTAATGGTATCATTCCATCTTGATATTCCTAACATTGTGACCCTTCCAGTCATTGCTAGGATTGATGATGCTATTGATTCTATCTGCTTTAGAGAACTTTTAGTTACTTCTTCTTTTATTTGTGTTATCATTTTATATAGTTCTTTTGTTATAGTAGATAAAGAGTATCAAAACTTCGCTTTGGTCAATCTTTTTTGGCTAAGGTGTTGTTGCAGTTGTTCCCATTATATACTCTCCCATTTAAATTTTGTTATATTTCTCTTGTCTTCATCAAAATTAATCCCTTATAATGTAATATATTATTAGATAGGATATTTACAAATATAGTTTTTAGTGAAAGTTTCAAATTATCTAAATTAATATTTAGTTATCTTTATTTAATGCTGATTTTACTCTTCTATACTGCATCTAAGCTTAAAAATTAAAAAGCAATATTTTAAAGATAACTAACAGATAGAGCTAAAAGTTTAAAATATATTTTTTTAGATAAAATATCATATTAATAATATGATAGGATAATTATGTTTGATAAATTTTGTAAAAAATTATGTAGTGATGAGAAGTTTATAACAGTGGAGATTACTCCTCCACATGGTGCAACTATAAATACAGTTATAGATAATATTAAAGATTTAGGATTAGATAAAAAAGTGGATGGATTTAGTGTTACTGATAATCCATTGGCAAAACTTAAGATGTCAGGAGTTTTATCTGCTATTAAAATTCAGCAAGAGTTTGGTAAGCCTGTAATTGCAACTATGAGCATGAGAGATAAAAATAAATTATCTTTACAATCAACTCTTCTTGGTGCAAATGATTTTGACCTTCGTTGTATTTTGGCTCTTACAGGAGACCCTGCTAAACTTAGTGACCAACCAGAGGTAAAAGGTGTTCTTGAGCGAGATTCAACTCTTCTTTTAAGTATTATTTATCATCTTAACCGTGGTGTGGATTATTCAAATAAAGCATTAAATCCTGCTCCAAATCCTATCTATCCATTTGCTGTTGCTAACGCTTATTCAAAAGATATGAGGCGAATTCAGAAAAAGATTTTAAAAAAGCTCAACTATGGAGCCAGAGCAATAATAACTCAACCTGTTTATGATATTGATAATGCCAAAGAGTTATTAGAGATTTTTGAAGAGGCAAAAGAGCAAAGTATAAGAGAAACAGCAAAAGATGCAAAATTAATTTTAGGGCAGTTTCCTGTTGTACGAGCAAGAACAACTAATTTTATATCAGATAAAGTTCCAGGGATTACAGTTCCAAAAGATATAATAGACGAGATGAATTTAGCTTCTATGGATGGGGAAGATAAAGAGCAAGAGGTAGGATTTGCAATTTCAAAAGGGATTTTTGATGAGGTTATGAAACTTCATGGGAAAGTTCACTTAATGACACATAATAGATTTGATTTATGTAGTAATTTAATAGGATAAGTTTGATATAATTTCAAAATTCAAGGGCAACCATAAAGGATTGCCACTACAAAATATTGATGATGTGTAGGGGTATCCCCTTGTGGGTACCCTAAGATTTAAATAATTATAAATAAAAAAGGGAAACAATGAATATATTAAGACAAAAAAAAGCAGATACAATTAGATTTTTAGCAGCCGATATGGTGCAAAGAGCAAACTCAGGACACCCAGGGGCTCCTATGGGTCTTGCTGATATTGCAACAGTTTTGAGCGAACACCTTAACCATAATCCAAAAGATTCAAAATGGTTAAATAGAGATAGATTAGTATTCTCAGGTGGACATGCAACTGGTCTTATATATTCTCTTCTTCATCTTTTAGGTTATGATATTTCAATGGATGACCTTAAAAACTTTAGACAACTAGATTCTAAAACTCCTGGGCATCCTGAATATGGACATACTCATGGTATAGAGATTACAACAGGACCTCTTGGACAAGGTATCGCAAATGCAGTTGGATTTTCAATGGCATCTAAATATACAGCAAATCAAGTAAATTCTGAAACAAGTAAATTTATAGACCATAATGTATATTGTTTATGTGGAGATGGAGATTTGCAAGAGGGGATTAGTTATGAGGCTTGTGGACTTGCAGGGCATCTAAAGCTTGATAATTTAGTATTAATCTATGATAGCAATGAGATTACAATTGAGGGAAATACAAATATTGCTTGGAGTGAAGATGTAAAAGCTAGATTTGAGGCTCAAAATTGGGAAGTTTTAGAGATTAATGGACATAATTTTGATGAGATTGATAAAGCATTTATTGATGCTAAAAGTTCAAACAAACCAACTTTAATTATAGCTCATACTAAAATTGGAAAAGGTAGTGCTTCAATGGAGGGGTCTCACCATACTCACGGAGCTCCTTTAGGTGAAGATGAGATTACAGCTTCAAAAGAGAAAGCAGGATTTCCAAATGAGAAGTTTTATATCTCTGATGATGTATTAGAGAGCTTTAGAACTGCTATAACAGATGGTGAAGTAAAACAAAAAGAGTGGATACATTCACTTAAAGAAGCTCCACTAATAGAACAGAACCATATGCTTGAAAGACTTTTAAATCCTGATTTTAGTAAAATTGATTATCCTGATTTTAGTGATGCTCCAGCAGTTGCAACAAGAGATAGTAATGGTAAAATCTTAAATGCTATTGCAAAAGCAGTTCCTAGCTTTATTGGTGGAAGTGCTGATTTATCTCCATCAAATAAGACTGACCTTAAAGATATGGGAACTTTTCCAAAAGGTAAAAATATATACTTTGGAATAAAAGAACACGCAATGGGTGCAATCACAAATGCAATGGCTCTTTATGGAACAATTATTCCGTTTAATGCAACTTTCTTTGTATTCTCTGATTATCTTAAACCTAGTGTTAGAATTTCTGCACTTACAGGTATTCAAAATTTCTTTATATGGACTCATGATAGTATTGGTGTAGGTGAAGATGGACCAACTCATGAACCAATTGAACATATTTCTCAATTTCGTGCATTACCAAACTTCTATCTATGGAGACCTGCCGATGCAACAGAAAATGTAGAAGCATGGAAAAAAGCTTTAACTATGAAAGCACCTCATGGATTTGTACTAAGTCGTCAAAAGCTTAAAACTCTAAAGCCTAAAAAAGAGTTTGGTGAAGTAGCAAATGGAGCATATCTACTTAAAAAGAGAAAAGATGCAACTCTTACACTTATGGCAAGTGGTAGCGAAGTGATGTTAGCTTTACAAAGTGCTTGTCATCTTCATGATATTGGAATTAGTGCAAATATTGTTTCTGTACCTTGTTTGGATTTGTTTAATGAACAACCACAAGAGTATAAAGATGGTGTAATTGACCCAAGTACAAAAGTAATTGCAATTGAAGCAGGAGTAGCAACAGAATATTATAGATATGCTGATGATATAATTGCTATGAGTACATTTGGAGCATCTGCACCTGCTGACTTACTGTTTGAGAAATTTGGATTTACAATTGAAAATGTTGTAAGGACTAGTTGTAAATTGATGGGTAAAGAGTATAAAAAGAGTAGTTTAGCAAATTGTGATTTGTAGGTTTTAATCCTAAGGTGCGATTGCTATTGCACCTTTTATTGAAATGATATTTTATATTTCAAACTCAAATTGTTCTCTAAAAACAGAAGTTAATTCTCTACCTCTATATTCATATTTAATTTTTGACAATTTATGTATGCTACAATATATAAAAGGGGTATAAAAAGAGGATAAGCTTGAAGTATTTTATAAATTTGCTGGAATTGGAAATGGACTCTTTGGAGAACTAACAATTCAAGAGATTAAGGATTAGAAAATAAATAAAACCTATAAAAATTTTCGGATGAGATGGCTTCAGCCTCTCCTAGATAGACGAGGCTGAAGCCATCGTGTCCAAGTAATATATCTTAAAATTTGGTTTTGTTTTAATTTACTTCTATTCCTAATGCAAATCATTATCTATAAACAAGTCTTTTTAGATGCTAATATTTTTATTGATTCTTCTAATGATGATAGTCGTAAAACTTATAAGAAATAACCATAACCAATTTTACACAACCAACTTGACAAGATTAGACTAAAGGTGATATAATACTCTTATAAATAAAATTAAAAAGGATATCAATATGAATATTTTAGAAAAATTAACAAATCAAATGAGAGATAGCATCGAATCGGCTTTATCTCTTGCTCTTCATAATAAAAATCAAGAAGTTCAACCATTACATCTTATTTGGGGTTTATTGTCAAATTCTCAATCAATTTTAAATCAAGTATTAAATAAAATGAATATTGATAAGAGTGCGATAGAACTTGAAACTAAGTCTCTCTCTTCAAAATTTCCAACAGTATCAAGTGTAACAAAGGATAATATCAAGCTTTCTCATAATTTGGTAAAATCACTAGAGAATGGTGAGGGTGTAATGAGTGCTAATGGTGATAGCTTTTTGGCTGTAGATAGTTGGTTAATTGCAAATGCTAGTGAGAATTTTTTTGTAGAAGTATTTGATAAATATTTAGATATTAGTGAATTTAAAAAGTCTCTTGAGGCTATTCGTGGTGGTAAATCTATTGATAGTGAATCAGGTGATGATACTTTAGAAGCGTTAGATAAATATGGAATTGACTTAAATCAAAGAGCGATTGATGGGGAACTTGACCCTGTAATTGGTAGAGATGAAGAGATTCAACGGATGATGCAAATTCTTATTCGTAAAACCAAAAATAATCCAATCTTAATTGGTGAACCTGGGACTGGAAAAACTGCGATTGTAGAGGGTTTAGCTCAGATGATTATCAATAAAGAAGTGCCTTTATCTTTGCAAAATAAAAGGGTAATTAGCCTTGATATGAGCCGACTTATCGCAGGGGCTAAGTATCGTGGAGAGTTTGAAGATAGATTAAAAGCTGTTATTGATGAGGTCAAAAGTAATGCTAATATAATTCTTTTTATTGATGAAATTCATACAATTATTGGCGCAGGAGCAAGTGAAGGTAGTATGGACGCTGCTAATATCCTTAAACCTGCACTTGCAAGAGGAGAGTTGCGAACTATTGGGGCAACAACGCTAAAAGAGTATAGAAAATATTTTGAAAAAGATACAGCACTTCAAAGACGATTTCAACCAGTAAAAGTGGATGAACCATCAATTAATGAGGCTTTACAAATTTTGCGAGGGCTAAAAAATAGATTAGAATCTCACCACAATGTAACCATTACAGATAGTGCATTAGTGGCTTCGGCAAAGCTAAGTGATAGATATATTAGCGATAGATTTTTGCCAGATAAAGCGATTGATTTGATTGATGAGGCATCGGCTGAACTTAAAATGCAAATTGAGAGTGAACCAAAAGAGTTATCAGTTACTAAAAGAGCAATCACCACACTTGAAGTTGAAAAATCAGCTTTGTTAATGGAAGATGGAGATAAAAATGCTCAAAGATTAGAAGGACTTGAAGAGGAGTTGGCAAACTTACAAGAGAAAAAGGTAACTCTTAATAATCAATTTGAAAATGAAAAAAGAGTTTTTGATGAAATTGCATCTCTTAAAAGTGAGATAGAATCTCTAAAAAGTGTAGCTATCCAAGCTCAAAGAGATGGAGATTTTAGCAAGTCAGCAGAGATTGAATATGGGCAAATTCCAAATAAAACTTTAGAGATAGAAAAACTTGAAGCTAAATGGACAGAGATGTTAAAGCATGGAACTTTGCTTAAAAATTCAGTTGATGAGGATATGATAGCATCAATTGTAAGCCGTTGGACTGGGATTGAAGTAAATAAAATGTTACAATCTCAAAAAGATAAAATATTAAATATAGAAGATATTCTAAACAAAAGTGTCATAGGTCAGAATCAAGCCTTAAAAGCAATTTCAAGAGCAATTAAACGAAATAAAGCAGGATTAAGCGACACAAATCGCCCAATTGGAAGTTTTATATTTTTGGGCTCAACTGGAGTAGGAAAAACACAAGTAGCTAAATCTTTGGCAAAGTTTTTGTTTGATAGCGAAGATGCACTAATTAGAATTGATATGAGTGAGTATATGGAAAAACATACAGCCTCAAGATTAGTAGGAGCACCCCCTGGATATGTGGGATATGATGAGGGTGGACAATTAACAGAAGCCGTGCGAAGAAAACCATATTCTGTGGTGCTTTTTGATGAGATAGAAAAGGCTCACCCTGATGTATTTAATACACTTTTACAAGTGCTTGATGATGGAAGATTAACTGATAATAAAGGTATTACAATTGATTTTAAAAATACAATTATTATAATGACATCAAATATTGCAAGTGATAAAATAATGGATATAGAAGATTTAGAAGAGCGTGAAAAAGTGGTAAACAATGAACTAAAAAACTACTTTAAACCTGAATTTCTAAACCGTCTTGATGATATTGTAATATTTAATCCATTAGGGCTAGAGACTATTACGAGTATTGTAGATATTCTATTTAAATCAATTCAAGATAAATTAATTGAGCGAGAGATTAAAATAAACCTTACTCAAAGTGCAAAAGAGTATATCGCCCAAAAAGGATTTGACCCAGTTTATGGAGCAAGACCACTAAAACGAGCATTGTATGAAGAGATAGAGGATAGATTGGCTGATTTGATATTGGAGGATAAGGTGGTTGAGGGTAGTAGTGTGGAGTTTGATGTGGTTGATGGTGAGGTTGTGGTGAATGTGAGTTAGATTATTCTAATTCCCATTGCCCCTGAGACTGTGAAAGAAATACCAAATTTGAAAATTAACCCCTATTTTTAGGGCTTTAAAATTCTAAAAATGGAGTTTTCTTACACTCCCATAAACGATTTAGATATATTGTAAGTTAAAAGAGGTAAGTACCTCTTTTTTAAGTATAAAATTTGTTTAGATAATAATTATAAAATAATAAAATCTATTTTTTATTTGGAACAACTAACATATTAACATAACGACCTTCTCTTGAAGCATCCATCTCTAATGTTGCAATATCTTGAAGTTGTGGCCATACTTTTTCTCTAAGAACTAAAATTCCAAGTTCTGGACTTGACATTTCACGACCTCTTAAAAATACTCTTAGCTTAACATGTTTACCTTTTTCTAAAAACTCTCTCGCATGTTTAACTTTAAAGTTAATATCATTTTCTGCTATCTTACAAGAGAATTTCACCTCTTTAACATCAATGATTTTTTGATTCTTTCTAGCTTCTTTCTTTTTTCTTTCTAGTTGATACTTATGCTTACCATAATCCATAATCTTAGCTACAGGTGGTTTTGCATCAGGAGACATTAAAACTAAATCAAGATTTAAATTCTCTGCTTCTCTTAGTGCATCAGCTCTTGAGATAATTCCCATTGGCTCACCACCATCAATCAATACTCTTAATTCTGTGGCTCTGATGTTTTCATTCATGATTACATCATCTTTTGGTTTTCGTCCTCTATCACTGTTATTATTATGTCTACTCAAATTTTTCCCTCTTTTAATTGCTGTACTAATTTTACCATAAATTCATTTTTAGTTAGATTATATTGCTCTTTTAGTCTTCTATCTCTAATAGCTACGCTACTATTTGCCTCTTCTTCATCACCAACAATAACTACATAAGGTACTCTTTGCTTTTCAGCAGTTCGTATTCTTTTATTTAAGCTATCATTTCTACTATAAACTTCACTATCAATATTTTCATCTATTAACATATCTTTTAAGCTATTTGCATAATCAACATTTTTATCTGAAATTGGAACAAATATGACTTGCGTAGGTGCAATAAAGAATGGAAACTCTCCAGCATAGTGTTCTGTAAGTATAGCAATAAATCTCTCAAACGAACCTAAAATAGCACGATGAATCATAACAGGTTGTTGTCTTGTGTTATCTTCTGCTACATATTCAACATTAAATCGTTGAGGTAAATTAAAATCTACCTGAATTGTTCCACATTGCCATTTTCTTCCAAGTGCATCTGTAATTTTTACATCTATCTTTGGACCATAAAATGCCCCACCACCTTCATCAATTTTAAATGGCAAGTTATTTTCTGTCATAGCATCTTTAAGTCCTTGCGTCGCTAATTCCCAAACATCATCTTCACCAATTGCTTTTTCTGGTTTTGTTGCAATCTCCATCGTATATTCAAAGTCAAACTTTTTCATAACTGCATCAACAAATTCAACAACTTCTAAAACAACATCTTTAATCTGAACAGGGGTACAAAATATATGTGCATCATCTTGAGTAAACTCTCTTACTCTAAGAAGTCCATGTAAAACACCTGATTTTTCATGTCTATGAACCACACCATATTCAAACATTTTATATGGCAAATCTCTATAACTTTTGCTTGTTTGTTTAAATATTTCAATATGACCAATACAATTCATTGGTTTAATTCCATACTCTTGATCATCAATTGTAGTTAGATACATATTTTCACCATAACAAGCATAATGACCAGATGTATGCCACATATCAGATTTTAAAATCTCTGGACCTCTAACTGGTTCATATCCTCTTTTACGATGAGCTTTAAATAGAATATCTTCTAATTTTGCTCTTAATCTTGCACCTTTTGGCATCCAAAATGGTAAACCTGCTCCTGCATCTTCGTTAAACATAAATAGTTCAAGTTCATTTCCAAGTTTTCTATGGTCCCTTTTTTTAGCCTCTTCAAGCATTACTAAATGCTCTTTAAGTGCCTCTTTTGTTGCAAAAGCTATACCATAAATACGAGTAAGCATCTCTGCTTTTTCATCTCCACCAAGATAAGCTCCAGCAACTCTTGTTAATTTAAAATTATGCAAAAATCTAAGAGCAGGAACATGAGGACCACGACATAAATCTTCAAAATCACCCTGCTTATATATAGAAACAATATCATCAGGAATACGCTTCATAACAGCAAGTTTTAAATCATCATTAGCAAATTTCTCTAACGCTTCATCTTTTGTTATCTCATATTTTTCTATCTTATATTTTTTCTTGATAAGAGCTTTCATCTTCTTTTCAATATTTTTTAAATCTTCTTCACCTATCTTTTCATCACTTCTAAAATCATAATAAAATCCCTCTTCAACAGTAGGACCTACAAAAAATTTAGAATTTGGATACAACTCTGCAATTGCCTGAGCCATAAGATGAGCAGTAGAGTGTCTAATTATCTCCAAAGCCTCTTCACTATTATCATACTCTATCATTTGACCTTCAAAGCCTTCACTAGCACTTTGAATATCTATAATATTACCTTGATTATCTATATATCCTATCAGATTTTCACTCAAAATAGACCTTTATTTATTAATTACTTATATAATTATATTATTTTATCGTTATTCTTATGCTTAAGCCAATTTTTCTTGACCCAATCTATATAATGCAAAATCATATTTAATAGGGTCGTTAATATCAAACTCTTTTAATTTATTGGTTAATTCAATTGACGCTTTTAAATCATAAGTTTTCCGTTGAAGAAGCCCTAATCTTTTGGCAACATTAAATGTATGTGTATCAAGAGGCATTATCAAATCCTTTTTATCAATTTTATTCCATAATCCCAAATCAATATTATCGTCTCGCACCATCCATCTTAAATACATAAAATATCTCTTATATGTTCCTGCTTGATTTATCTTTTTTGGTAAACTTCCAACTAAAAAATTATAACCTTGTGTATTTTGTGGATAAATATCTCTTAGAGTTTTAATAAAATTCCAAAGCCCATCAACTATATTATTCTCTTTTTTATAACCTTGATAAAATATATTTTCAATACTATTAATATCTTTTAATCTTTTTAATGCAATAAAAATTGAACTGACATCTTCACTCTTTTGAAACCTATAATAATGATTTTTTAACTCTTTTTTAATAATATTATCATCTTTTTTAAGTAAGTCAAAATCCAAACTATCCAAAAACTTTACAATTAACTTTGCATTTCCATATCCAAATAATGCACAAATTAAAGAAATATTTTCATCTTTATATCTTGAAGCTACCAAAAGAGGATCAGGTCTTTCATAAGATAATTCACTATTTTTATTTCTATTTAAGACCTCTTGATTTAATCTATCTTTTATATTTTTCTCTTCTCTTAAATCAATTTTAATCTTTTTTACTTTCATTTTATAACTACCTCTATTATTTATAAATTAATTACTTTATTTTACCTATATATATAATAAATTTTGATAAAATCTAATTAAAAATAGGAGTATTAAAATGTTAAATAGATATAAAATCTTTTTTGTTTCATTATCAACCATTACAACTATTATTCAAGCAAATAATATGGAATCTCTTTTTGTTCAAGATATATCAAAATCTACACTTATGACATCTCAGAAATCTTTTGAATCAGGAACTCATGAACTTAAGAATAAAGATGATGAAATTCAAACTTTATTCGTGGCATTTGGTTATAATTTTGAGAGTAACACTAATTATAATTTTTTCGTAAATGCAAGTGTAGGGCTTAGTTCATATAATACAAATAATCCATCAGCTGGTCTTGTGGGAGATAATGCAGATATTGATTCAATGGTTGCAGAACTTGGTGGTGGACTAAGATATAAGATAAATCCAGAATCTTATTTATCTATTGGTGCAAGTCTTATATATTCTGATTTTAAAACTAATTATATACATAATAATGATATGAAAAAAGATGATAAAAAGATTATAGATAATTTATATACTAATAGTAGCGATGCTTTAACATATAAAACAGCTCTTAGCTATGATTATAATAAAACTATAAATAATCATAATGCGTATCTAAAAAGTTCTTTAGCATATTATAATACAGAAGTTGATAATCTATCCGAAACTTCATCGTCGGTATTATCCTATCTTAAAATTGGAGTATATTCTCCTGAATTATTAAAAATACTAAATTTACCATTTAAAACCGAAGTATATTTACAAGAAACTCTTTTGGGTGGTGATATTAGTGATAATATGGATATGGATAATTTTACAACTGTGGGGATGGCATTTCACTTATATACAAATACGATTGTACCTCTTGTAGATAATGTTTATTTTGATGCGAACTATGTAACAGGAGATAATATTGATGCTGTTCATTTGGGTGTATCAATGTCCTTTTAGGAATATACTGTAGGGGCAATCCTTTATGGTTGCCCTTAATTTATATTCTTTAATTATAATCTACTTTTTATTGCCTCTTGTGTGACCCTCAATAATAAATCTTAACGCATTTAACCTAATGAATCCTTCTGCATCTTTTTGATTATAAACTTCATCAGCTTCAAATGTAGAATGCTCTTCGCTAAATAGCGACAGGTCTGATTCTCGTCCGACAACCATAACATTACCTTTATAAAGCTTAAGTCTTACAGTTCCTTGAACATATTTTTGTGTTGAATCAATTGCTGCTTGCATCATCTCTCGCTCAGGACTAAACCAAAAACCATTATATATAAGTGAAGCATATTTTGCAATCATCCCATCTTTTAAATGAGCCTCTTCTCTATCAAGACAAATAGATTCCAATGCTCTATGAGCTTTTAGCATAATTGTTCCACCAGGAGTTTCATAACATCCTCTTGCTTTCATCCCAACATATCTATTTTCAACAATATCAATTCTACCAATACCATGAGTGTTACCATAATCATTTAATTTTTTTAATAATTTAGCAGGGCTTAACTCTTCGTTATTAATAGATATTGGGTCACCATTTTTATATCCAATTGTAATATATTCAGCCTCATCAGGAGCATTTTCAGGAGAGTTTGACCATAACCACATATTATCTTCTGGTTCTACATTTGGATTCTCAAGATGTAATCCCTCATAAGAGATATGAAGTAAATTTGCGTCCATTGAATATGGGCTAACTGTTGGATTACCATCTGAATCAAGATGTTTTTGATCTATTTTAATACCATGCTCTTCTGCATAAGCCAAAAGTTTTTCACGAGAGTTTAAATCCCACTCTCTCCATGGTGCAATAACTGTAATATCAGGGTTTAATCCTAAATATCCAAGCTCAAATCTAACTTGATCATTACCTTTTCCTGTTGCCCCATGACTTACTGCATCAGCACCCATTTTTTCTGCAATCTCAATCTGTTTTTTAGCAATCAAAGGACGTGCAATTGAAGTTCCCAAAAGATATTCCCCCTCATAAATTGCATTTGCTCTAAACATAGGGAATACATAATCTTTTACAAACTCCTCTTGAATATCTAAAATAAAAATATTCTCTGGCTTAATTCCGTTATCTAGTGCTTTTTGACGAGCTGGTTCAACCTCTTCACCTTGACCTAAATCTGCTGTAAATGTGATAACCTCTGCATTATATTCATCTTGAAGCCATTTTAAAATAATTGATGTATCTAATCCACCACTATATGCTAAAACTACTTTTTTAACCTCTTTTTTTGACATTACTTACCTTTTATATTAAAATTATAAATTTTTATGATTTTAGCACAAATTTATTGAGATTTTGCCTTAAATAGATATTTAACAACTTTTGATGGATTTAAATTTTTCTTTTGTAGGTATATATTTAACTTCACTATAGTTTTTTACCAAAAATTCTTTTTTAATAGTATCTCCAGTTTTTCTATCTATAACTCTTCTATAAAGTTCATTACTTCTAAAATATTTATCTTCTATTTTTTTAAAATAATGATTATCTTCAAACACTTTATAACTATGTGCTAACTCTTTTTCTATTCTAAATTCACCATGCAAAAATTTATCATCAATTGATAAAAGAAGTTGAATATTGTGTGGTGTGGTATTTTTAAATCTTAAGTCAAGATAGTTATACATCACTGTTGCCCCACTTGCAAATGGTAAGACTCTACCATCATCAGGAAATGGGTCAAAACTATGATGATGTCTCTCTACTATCTCTAATGGAGTATGCAAAGCCATCCAATATATTAAATTAGATGATTGACATATCCCACCTGCTATCGCTGGTTTAACCTCTCCATGAGAAAGTTGCATCCCCTCTTTAAATCCTCTTTTAGCTGTTGGTTTACCTAAAATATCAAAATATGAAAAGGTCTCATTTGGTTTTATAATTATCCCATTTAATGAATTTACGACAAGTTTAAGATTCTCAATCTTATTATATTGCATATACATATCACTTGTACCTAGTTTTCTTAAAAGAATACTCTTATGTTTTTTAATACGATATAATAAAGGGGTAAAATCTTTTCTTTTACTATATTTATGAGAATCAAATATAAGATCTAATTTTCTATCAAACTGTTTTAATTTAATAGCTAAAGAGAGTAGTTTTGGATGATAAGAGGATAAAGGTTTTAAGAATTTTGGTTTTTTTAGCATATTTTACCTTTATTTATGAAAACAAAATTGGAATGATTTTGTAGGGGTACGCCCTTGTGGCTACCCTAATGCCAATGAATTAAGCTTTTTTTTGGACGAGATGGCTTTATTAGCCTCTCCCTAATATACGGGGAGCTAAAGCACCGTGTCCAAAAGCATAATAATCTTAATTATTTTACATAATCTGATGCTGATCTAAAGATAACTTCTTTATCTTTAGTTGATTCACCAGAACCAATACTAAAGGTTAAGTCAATATCTTGATTTTGTCTTACTATTACAGCATATGGATCAACAAATCCTGGTGCAGAATATCCTATATCTGTATCAGCCCAACTTTTTTTAGATTCATCAATACTTATATCTCCAACATCCCAAAATTCAGGTGCTTCAAATCCTTCAATTTTAACAATATCTTTTGTATATTCTCTTGTCAAACCTAAATAAAATATTCCAACTTTATAATCTCTTTGAACATTAATATCATTTCCTAAGATAGAGTTTTGAACGGTTGTACTATCATCTGTATAAGCATCTAAAAGCTTTCTAAGGTGCTGATACTGTTTATTTGATGGCAAACTTGAAGCATATACTTCACCATCTATAGTACAAGACTCTTTTGATTGAAATATTAAAGGAACATCCATTGCATACATAGAACTCATATATTTAGATGAATCTGCACCCTCATCTGTAAATTTAACTTTATAGCTATCATTACTATTAGATACTTCACCATCTGTATAATCAGCTTTATCAAATCCAAGAGTATTAAACTTTTCATTCATAATATCTTCAAAATGATCATATTTTATATCTATTTCTTCACTCTTAATTGGACTTGCTGGATATTGAGATAGCCAAAAACCTGGTTCAATCTCTCCATCTCCATCAACATCAAATCCACCTGGGATATATACAATACCTTCTTCAAATGAATTTTTACATACATCAGTTATCCAAGGATAGGCATCATTAGGATCACAAGGGTTTGTACCTTTAAGCTTTTCACCAATATTAGTTCTATTATCTTCATCACTATCATTATATAAATCTAATGCATCTATCAAATCTGGTACATCTCTCGTATTTTTATTTGAAGCATTATGCTCTGAGATTGCTATTGTATCAAAAGTTTTTTCTGTACAACTATATACTTCGAATCCATCATCCAATCCATCATCATCACTATCTGCAATAACAGCATTAGTACCATATCTTTTAACCTCATTACCATCCCAAAGATTATCACCATCAGTATCTTCATTTAATGGGTCTGTTTCATTAATATCAAACTTACCATTTGTATTATTATCTTCAATTCCATCAATTAAATCATCACCATCAGTATCAGGATTACGTGGATCTGTTTCTTTATTATCTATCTCCCAAATACCATTATGGTTAGCATCTTCAAGACCATCAGCTAGTCCATCACTGTCAGTATCTATATTTAATGGATTTGTTTCACCATCATCAAAAATAGCATCAAAGTCTTTATCCTCAATACCATCACCTAAACCATCACCATCAGTATCATGGTTACGAGGATCTATCTCACCATCATTAAATATACCATTTTGATTTATATCTTCAACACCATCAATAATTAAGTCACCATCAGTATCAGGATTTAAAGGGTCTGTTTCGTCTTTATCAAAGTTACCATTACGGTTTAAATCTTCTATACCATCAAGTAATCCATCACCATCTGTATCAGGATTTAAAGGGTCTGTTTCACCTTTATCAAATATACCATTATGATTAGCATCTTCAATTCCATCTAGTAACCAATCACCATCTGTATCAGGATTTAAAGGATCTGTTTCGCCACTATCAACTTTTCCATTATGATTAGCATCTTCTATTCCATCAAGAAGTCCATCAGAATCAGTATCTCCATTACAAGGATCAGTTTCACCAATATCAAGTTGTCCATTATGGCTTGAATCTTCTAATCCATCTAAAAGACCATCTTCATCAGTATCTGGATTATCTGGGTCTGTACATGAATTATCCTCAATATCATTTAATAAGCCATCTTGATCTCTATCATTGTCAATAATATCAGGATTATTTGTACTTATATTATTATCTCTATCGAGAGGTTTCTGATCAGGAATAATTGTTGTAGGTCTAGTTAAATCATCAGCTCTATCACTACCACAACTAGCTAGATTGATAGCTAGTACAGCAGAGATTGTTGAAATTGATAATTTTTTTATTAATAATTTCATATCTTAATCCTAATTTTTCGTTTTACTACTAAAATTGTGTATAAGGGGTAGCTAATCTAAATACCACCTCATTACCAGAGGAAGCATCACCCGAACCAATACCAAATGTTAAATCAATCGCCCAACCTTTTCTTACAATAAGAGCATGAGGATCTGAATATCCAGGGAATGTAAAGTCACCAATATCTATATCTGTCCATGCATATTTATCATTTTCTTTTGTAATAGCACCTCTAGTTTTCCAATATTCAGGTGGTTCAAACCCCTCAACCTTTACTATATCTTTAGTATACTCTTTCATTAAACCAATATAATAAATATCCACTTTATAATCAGGTGGAACATTTACATCATTTCCTAAAATAGAATTTTGAATAGTAGTACCATCTCCACCATTAGCCTCTTCATAAGCCTCTTGTAATTTAAATATATGAATAAACTGTTTATTTGTTGGTGGTGTGGCTATTCGTGGAGTTTGACCCTCTACAACACACTCTTCATAATCTTTAAATGCTAATGGAATATCCATACCATAGATTGAACTTAAATAATTAGTAGGTTTGGTACCCTCATCTGTAAACTTTGCTTTATATATTGCATTGCTATGATAAACTTCTCCATCTTCATATTCAGTAATTCTTTCTCCAGATAAAACATCAAATTTTTCATTCATATCATCTTCAAAATGCTCATATCTTACAGAATCAAGTTGTTCGCTCATTATTGCACTTGCTGGATATTGAGAAAGCCAAAAACCTGATTCAATTTCACCATCTCCATCTACATCAAATCCACCTGGAACATAAACAACACCTTCAACAGCCTTATCTTTACAAGCATCTAATATCCAAGGATAACCATCATCAGGATTACAAGGATCTGTACCTTTATCCTTCTCTCCAATATTTGTTCTACCATCTCCATCACTATCGTTATTTGGCTCAAGTGCATCAATAACATCAGGAGAATCAACAGAATTATCATTTGTAGGAGTATGCTTTGAATACTTTTCTATATCATAAATAACCTCATCACAAGAGTAAACCTCTTTACCATCATCAACACCATCACCATCTGTATCAGGATTTAAAGGATCAGTATAATAAACATTAAGTTCATTACCATCCCAAAGACCATCACCGTCTGTATCTTTGTTATTTAAATCAGTTTCTTCACCCTCATCCCATTTTTCATTACCATTTTTATCTTCTTGTCCATTTAATAGACCATCTCCATCATTATCGCCATCTGGTTTGTACTCTTGTTCTGCTGCAGTTTTATTTAAATCATCTGCTCTATCACTACCACAACCACTTATCCCCATAGCTAACAAAGCAACCACTGTTACTATTGATAACTTTTTTACTAATAATTTCACTATTATTCCCTTATCTTAAATCTGCTGGATATGTTAGTTGAACTTCTGTTCTTCTATTCATCGCCATTCCTGCTACTGTTGAATTTGTAGCTTTTGGTTCTCTTTCACCTCTACCTTCTGTTGTAAGTCTATTAACACTTACACCGAAACTAACTA
>JAMOOQ010000026.1 GCA_027100635.1 Campylobacteraceae bacterium
TCAATTGGACTATTTTAATGAAAATCATGAGATTATTTTGGAGTGCTTAGGGGATGATTATGAAGAGTTTTATGATTAGTTGTTTTATATTAGTTTAAGTTTAGAGGGGTGATGAATGTCGGTAATATTTTTGGCTCTATAGAATTTCAGATGATTGTATTATATAGTTGTAATTATTTAGTAAAATTTAATTTATAGGTTATTTTAAGACTTCATTATTATGTTTAATTTTATAACACTCTAATTAATAAATATATACTATTTTATAGTATATATTATATTCATATCATCTAAAACACCTTCATCAAAGTTTTTATGACAAGCGATACAGTTTGATTTATCTTTTATCTTTTTAGTTTTAAAGGCACTTCTTGGTATATCTTTGTGTGTTTCTCTCCAATATGGTGTTTTTGTAATTGCTTTTGGTCTTCTTTTATCTAAAGATTTCATTATCTTTACGGCACTCTCTCTTGTTGATGTCTCTGCGCTATTTGCATATAAAAAATCTTTAATGGTAGATTGTTGGCTTTTTGTTATATTAGCTTCTGTGATTTTTTCTCCAAAGTGATTATCTAAATCTTTCATCACTTTACCCCAAGATGCTTTTGGAAGTAAAAATGGTGGATATATTTTATGACAATCTCCACACTGTTCTACAAAGATAGGATTTTGACTTTTATAATCAATTGATGTAAATTTTTGAGATGTTAAAAAATTATAGTTACTACTTGTAATAAATAGATAAGTTCCTATAGAAATAATAATAATTGAATATGCAAAAAAGTTAAGTCTTTTGCTAACCTCTGTATCTTCCCCTTTTGCTCTTTTAAAACCTGTAATCATTGCAAATACCATATTCGTTTTATGATAGAATTGCTCTATTAATACACCAGAGATATGTAAAAAGACCCAAAAAAGAAATATATAAGATGCAATTTGATGTATAATCATCAAAATATCCATATGGTTATAATATGAATTATTTAAAAAAGATAGTATCCCTTTTGCCTCTTGAATACCATAAAGCAACATTCCAGATGTTACTATAATAGAACCCATAATCATAGCCCAAATAGTAAACCAACTAGAAGCTGGGTTATGTCCTGCGGGTATAGCTCTCCATCTATCTTGGATTTTTTCTACAAAATAGAATTTTAATTTTGAGGGATGTAGTTTAAAAGTAGAAAATCTAGCATATTTAGGACCG
Organism: Campylobacteraceae bacterium; assembly: GCA_027100635.1. Lineage (GTDB taxonomy): Bacteria > Campylobacterota > Campylobacteria > Campylobacterales > Sulfurovaceae > FS08-3. Next base: position 1,208 of record JAMOOQ010000026.1, read on the forward strand.
ATAAAACCCCAAATAATTCTATAAACAATCATAATACCAAAGATGAAGCCTAATGCAACATGATTATGTAACATCTCTTCAAATCTAGATGTAATAAATGCTGTAGTAAATGATAATGCTAACATCCAATGGATAATTCTTGTACTTATTGGCCATACAAAAACTTTATTTAATGCTCTATTCATACTTTTTCCTCATATTATATTTAATAAGTAAGTATATCATTAAAATAGTAATGATTTAATTAATTATAATTATATTTATAAGTTTTATTTATAATAAAAAGATGAGAAGGAAATTTTAGTAAGGTGCGATAGCAATCGCACCCTACTTAAGAAAAATTAGTTTGCAGGTGCTACTGCTTCTGGCGCTGTTTCAGTTGTTGTAGCAGCAGGTGCTACTTCAACTTCAGTTGCTACAGGTGCTACTTCTTCAACCGCTGGAGGAGCAGTTTCTTCAGCTACTGGAGCTACAGCCTCAGGTGCTGGAGTTTCTTTTTTATTATAGAAATTCTTTTCTATATATAAAGCCATATCTTTTGGATCATAATCATAACCTTTATCAATAAGCTTTTTCATATTATGTTCCATAATATCATGCTCTGTTCCTGATGATTGGTTTGTACCACCATTTTTAACATCATATAAATCTAGCTCAAGCTCACCAGCTTGTCTATCATTAAGTGCGGGTGCTTTTTTCTCTGTATTACCTTCACCATTATCACCATGACATTTTTTACAACTTTGTTCATATACCTCTTGAGAAGATTTAGAATAAGTTATTTTTTCGCCAGTTGGTCCATCATTACATCCTGTAAGTGCAAATACTGCACCTACCGATAATAAAATTAAATTAAGTTTTTTCATTTGTATCTCCGTTATTAATAATTATTTATAAAATTACGCTCTACCAGAAAGCATACCATATTGTGTCATTGGTTTAAGAGCATAAACTTTTAACAACCACCAAATGTATCTCTCTTGTGTTGGATCAAGTGGGAATGAGGGTGTTGGTTTTTTAGTCCAGTTAAACTCAGCTAACATAACAGTACCAATACTTGTAATTAATGGACATACTGTATAACCTGCATATTTTGATGGTAATTCTGATTTACCTTCCATCATAGTAACAATATTATCAACTACAACTTTATATTGTTTTCTTGCAGATCCACCAGTTTTACCCATTGGAACAGCAGCAATATCACCAAGTGCAAATACATTTGGATATTTAACATGTTGAAGAGATTCTTTATCTACAGGAACCCATCCTTTACTTGAACCAATTGGAGAATTAGCAATCTCTTCTGCTGCTTTCATTGGAGGAGTAATATGTAAAAAGTCATAAGGAACTTCTATTTTTTCACTTCTTGGTACAATTGAGAATTCTTCTAAATCCTCATCATAAGCACCTTTTTCTTTCCAGTGTCTATCAAATGTTGCCATTTTTTTATCAGCATCAACACCAACTAAATTATGTCTATAGTTCCACTTCATATCTCTTGTTTCAAATTGTCTTTGAATTGCATTATGATATTCAGCAACACCAAACATTTTAGAACCATTTGGATAAAATGTAAGCTCTGCATTTTCTCTTGCACCAGCTTCTCTAAGTCTTGCATCTGTAAGATACATAATCTTTTTAGGAGCTCCACCACATTTGATAGGAGTATTAGGGTGTGTAAATACACCTTTTACTTTTTTACCACTTTTAGCATCTGCAATAAATTTTTGCATATTTGTCCAAGTATCAATAGCACCATTTGCAAAATAAATAGAACTTATACCATTTTTACCAACTACTTTTCTTACAGCTGTATCATCACCTCTAGTAGTAATTGTTTCTGTAATTCCAAGACCTTCTATTTTTCCAAAGTCAAGCTTAAGACCAGCTGCCACAACTAAATAATCATAACCAACTTTTTTACCACTCGCAGTTGTTACTGTATTGTTGTCTGGATCAAACTCTACAGCTTTTTCTTTAATAAGTGTAACTCCACTAGGAACAAAATCATCAGTTTTATAATCTACTGCACTTCCTTCCCAAATTCCACCTCCAACTAGTGTTTGTCCTGGCTGATAAGAAGTTGCCATATCTCCTGGTTCAATTACAGTAATATCTGCATTATCAAGAGTATTGCTAAATCTAGCAGCAGTACTCATACCAGCAAGACCACCACCAATAATAACAATTTTACCTGTAGCACTACTACTTGCTTGTACTTCTGTAGTTGCTCCTGTTGCCATTAATGCCGCAGCACCACCTACTCCAAATAGTTTAATTGCTTCACGACGAGAAATTCCCTCATTTTTGAAATGTGCATCAATTAAATCTATACTATCTTTCATAGTCTTTTTATCCATAAGTTACCCTTTTTTCGAAAAAATATAATCATTAAATGTATTTTATCTCAATAAAAATAAAAAAATCATTATCATATTAAAAATAATGAATTTTTTGATGATAATATATTAATTCTTTACAAAATGCAACATAAGTATAAATATTTTAGACTTATAATTTGTAGTTATTTAAACTTGTTGCATTCTATCGTATCCATAAATATCATTTCTAAAATTTAAAATTCCATTATTATCAACCCATGAAGTAAGATATATAATATCAATAGGTACACTCTCATTTAAAGTTAAAAACTTTCTATCCAGCCCTTTTAATACTTTTATTGAAGTTTCATAATTAACTGTTGTATTAAAACTAGAGAATATTTGTAATAATGCTCTTGGTTTTTTAAGTCTTATACAACCATGACTAAAGGCTCTAACTCTTCTTTTAAACAAACTTTTTGATGGAGTATCGTGCATATATACTGCAAATCTATTTGGAAAAAGAAATTTTACTTTTCCAAGAGCATTACCCTTTCCTGGAAGCTGAGCAACTCTATATGGTACCTTATCACCAGCTTTATATTGTTTCCAATCTACAGAAGATGCTTCTATCCCTTCTGTCTCCCATCCACTATATAGTTTCATATTTTGTTTTTTTAGATAGTTTGTATTTTTTTTAAGATGAGGTAAAAACTCTTTTTCTAAGATACTTGTAGGAACATTCCAATATGGGTTTAAAACAATTGTCTTTACACGATTATTAAAAATTGGTGTTGGATGTTTTTTATTTCCAACAACAACTCTCATATTTTGAATAGATTTTCCATTACTCATAAAGTTAAGTTCAAAAGCAGGAATATTCACTATTATTCGTTTATTATAATTATTTGGATTAAGCCATTTTATACGATCAAGATTTAAGATAATTCTTTTGATTTTACTTTCAATAGATTCATTAAGAAGCTTTTGGGTATTTTTATTTACAAAACCTGTTACAGCAAGTCCATGTCTTTTTTGAAATCTAATAAGTGCATTTTTTATACAACTATCTGATATGTTACTTGAAAAATTTTTACATTCACCATAATCACCCATAAATTTAAATCGCTCTCTTAACTGAGGAAGTGCCTCGCTCTTTGTTCCTATTTTTAATGATCCAAAAGCAGATAGTTTTGTCCATTTACCATCTTTTTGATATTCACGATATTTAGCCAACTTTTTTTCTAATAGCTGGTAACCAAATGTTTTAGGTTTTATATCCTCAAAACTCTTATGAACCTCACCTTGATTTATTATTTTATGAATAAGTGATAAAGGAGATATTTTCGGTTTATGTGTTATCCATTTACCATCTATATCTTTTGACTCTTTAAGATTAGTTAATTTTGTTTGAAATGAACTCCAATTAATATTACCATATATGCAATTTTTTGCATAAGAGTTATATAGCTTACTAATTTTAAACTCTAAAGATATTTTTTGACTTAATGATATATCACTATTTGAATATAAACTTTTTGATAAACGTTCAATATTAATAAGAGAGAGATATATATTAGATGTTTTAGAGATGGTATTATCTTCTTTAATCTCTCTAAATAAATCTGTTGCTAAATATGATATATGATTTTTATTTACCCATATTGGGATATAATATATACTATTATATAGACTTTTTAGATATGTGTTAGAACTCTTTTGTAGAGATTTTACAATTACTCTACTTGCCTTTTCATGAAAAGATTCTGTTTGCCCAAATGAAAAGGCACCTACATTTAATATAATAACCAAAAAAACCACTCTTATATAACTCATCTATTTTTCCTATTCTTGTTTTAAAATTAAGGTAATTATATCAAAAGTTTTAAAGATATAGTTTTAAAATAGCCTTTTAAATAACTTACCTATAAATTTAAATAGTAAAATAATCAGATATACTATTAATGTGAATATTAATGGATGAAAGGCACCTAATCCATAAGCTCCTGCTGAAGGAAGTGCCATCATATGTTCAATTGGATGAGATAACCACTCCTCAAAATGCATACCAATTGCTAAGACAAAAAAAGTCATAGTAAAAATAATAATCTCTTTTTTCAAAAAATCACCCCTATAATTAATAAAATTTAAATATAATACTATTTTATATCTTTAATTTCACTCTATTTCAAACTAATATATAAAATAATTTAGATATACTAATCAAAAAATAGACAAGGTTAAATAAAATGCTTTTTAAATATAAAGGTGTAGATAAGCTTGGTAAAAATTCAAAAGGTACAATAACTGCAAATACCCTAGAAGAAGCAAAATCAAAGCTTAAATCTAGTGGAATATATTATCAAAGCCTAGAACCAACCAAAAAGTTATCAATGGAAGAGTTTTCGAAAAAAGAGATGTCTGGAGTAATGATTAGTTCATTTGCAAAAGAGTTGTCTTCTTATTTAAATTCTGGAATGGCAATGCTAACAGCCATAAAATTATTAGAAAATCAACACGAAGAGGAAAAAAAATATAGGTCATTCTTAAACTCTATTAAGACTATGATTGATGAGGGTAAATCTTTATTTATTGCTCTTACTACTCAAAAAATATATGCGATGCCTGATTTTTTTACACAAAGTGTAAGTGTAGCGAGTAAAGGTGGAAAACTTACAGAGGTTCTTAGAAATATGGGTAACTTCTTTTCTGCTCAATCAAAGGTTAAAAAGCAGATTAGTAATGCTATGATATATCCTATGTTTATTTTTACTGTGGCAATATTTATGAGTGTTGGTTTGATTGTTTTTGTTGTTCCTAAAATTGCAGGAATATTTAAAGATACTGGTCAGGAATTACCACCTATTACACAATTTATTTTAGGTTTAAGTGATTTTTTTAAAGAGCATTATGTAATGATGTTTTTTGTTATAGTATCCATTATCATAATATATAAACTCTCTTATAAATTTATAACTTCATTTCATCTTCTTATTGATAAAATAGTTCTAAAGCTTCCATTAATAGGTACGATTGCTCAAAATTATGAATTAGGAAGATTCTCTTATATCCTATCTTTGATGTTAAAGTCAGGTGTATCTTATGCACAAGCTGTTCATTTATCATCATCAACTTTTGGAAATATGGCACTTAAAGAGCTATTTACTAACGCTTCTACTAAAGTATTAGAGGGTAATAGATTATCAAATGCTTTAATGATGACAAAAGGTATTAAGATAAAAAGAAACTTTATGCAATCTCTTGCTTTAGGAGAAGAATCAAGTGAAGTGGCTCATATTTTAGAGAATGTTGCTATTTTATATAATGAAGAAAATGATGATAAACTTAAAATTTTACTAAGTCTATTAGGACCAATTATGATGCTTTTAATAGGTACTATAGTTGGTGTTATTGTGGTGGGGATGCTATTACCAATATTCTCTATGAGTATGGGAGCTCAAGTATAAAATATATTTGAATTAAAAAAACTCTTTTATCAAATTATAATATTTAGTATTATATAAGATTGAGTTGTGGTCTTCATTATTAATAATTTTCATTGTAAGTTGTGAAGGTAAAAATTTGTTTGCCAGATTATCACTGTAGCTTTTATCTATAATTTTATCATTTTGTGCAGTTAAAATTAAAGTAGAGGCTTTTATAAGGTGGACTCTGCTAATGGAATCATATTTATCTCTTAATAGTAAGGAGATAGGATAAAATGGAATTTGTTTTTGAGCTATATTTTTAATACTATCAAATGGTGTTATCAAAGTTAATTTATTAATTTCTCTTTTTGAGGCAAGGAGTGTGGCGATACCTGAACCTAAACTACGACCAATAATAGATATATCTTTATATTTAAACTTAATAGAATCGTAAATATACAATGCATCAGAATATAGATTCTGTTCTCTTGGTTTGCCTGTACTATTTCCATATCCTCTATATTTTACAAGATATACTGTATGATTTTTAAATATTTTAGTAAATATATTTGCGTTATTATCTACATCCTCTGCATTTCCTCCAAAATATATAATTGCTTTCTTGTTCCCACTATTTAATACGGTTGTATATATAGATTCATCTTCATTAATAAAGATTTTTTGTTTATAATTATTATTAGTTTTTGGTGTTGGAAAGTATAGAAAGTTGTCTTGTGCAATAAAAAGAAATAGACCAAAAGAGAGATATGCAATTACAAATGATGATAAAAGAGATTTCATGATTTGACATCCTTCATAGAGTATCAAAAGTAGTAGACACTCCTGATTTCAGAGATTCCGTGTCAAGCACGGAATGACGGTTGTTATTACTACATGGAATGACAACACGGTTGTATATTACACGGAATGACGGTTGTATTACACGGAATGACAAAACACGGTTATATTACACGGAATGACAGACTTTCGTCACCCTGAACTTGATTCAGGGTCTCGTAAACTATACACTACTCATAAAGGATGCCCATAATTTTATATATTTTTTAATAACTATCACCCCCACGAAATATCGTGAGAATGAGAGAAAAACTATATTCTAGCTTCTTCTCTTCTTTGTAGCATAGTCCAGTATTTATCAATGTCTGATTGAATTAAATCAATTACATGTCTATTTTCTGGTTTAAATAGGTGCTTATATCTTCCTTGAGCGCCTAAATAATCATCTACTTTAATAATATTTTTTGGACGATAAAGAATATTAAGCTCATGTCCATCAATAATTTCATAGATTGGGAACATTAAAGATTCAGTTGCTAAATCTGTAATATGGATTGTATCTTTTGGATCAAATCTCCACTCTGTTGTACATGGTGAAACAGTGTTTATAAAACATGGTCCCTCAGTCTCAAGAGCTTTTTGAAAACCTTTTGCCATACTTTTCCATTTATTTGGAGCAAGTTGAGCAACATAAGGAGCACCATGAGCTGCCATAATAGCTACTATATCTTTTTTCTTCTCTTTTTTACCATAACTATGAGTTCCAGCTTGAGCCGTTGAAGTTGTTGCACCAATTGGTGTAGCAGAACTTCTTTGTCCACCTGTATTTGCATAGTTTTCATTATCAAGACAGATATATGTAAAGTCATGACCTCTCTCCATCGCACCACTTAACCATTGGAAACCAATATCATAAGTAGAACCATCTCCACCAAATGCAACAAATTTTACAGGTGCATCATTATCAGGAAGTGTCCCTTTTTTCTTTCTTACTTTATGCATAACTTCTGCACCAGTAACGGCAGTTGCAGCATTTTCAAATCCAATATGAATCCAAGAAGTATCCCAAGATGTAAATGGATAAACTGCTGTTGAAACCTCTAAACAACCAGTATTTGAAGAGATAACAAGGTTATCATCTGTACAATTCATAAGCTCTCTAACTATCATAGAATGAGCACACCCAGGACATAAAGTATGAGCACCTTCAAGTCTATCATTGTTTGTTGAGAACTCTTTTAAGTTTTTAACTGATGTAATTGCCATTGATTAACTCCTTTCTGTTTTAAAAAATGCTAGTTTAGGACCTCTTAGACCACTAAACTGTTGAATTTCTGTTGTTATATAACCAGCATCTGCGTGAACCTGTTGCTCTGCAAATATTCTTTCTCCCTCTTCTATTGAGAAGTCACGACCACCAAGACCATAAATGAAATTTGTTACAATTGGTCTATTTATTGATGTATACATAGCAGCACTAACTTCATTAAAGAATGCACCCATTGCTCCTCCAGGAGATGAACGGTCAGTTACAGCAATTGCTTTAGCATTTTTCAGTGCTTCTCTTACCTCTTCATAAGGGAACGGTCTAAAACATCTAATTGCAACAACACCTGCTTTGATACCTTTTGTTTCTCTCATATTTTTAGCAGCTACTCTTGCAGTTTCAACTGTTGAACCAAGACCGACAATAACAACATCAGCATCTTCCATATCATACTTTTCAACTCTATTATACTCTCTACCTGTTATCTCTTTAAACTCTGCAAAAACTGAATCTATTACAGGCATAGAATCCATAATAGCTTTATGTTGTTTAGCTTTATGTTCAAAGTGCCAATCTTCTTCTGTTTGAGCACCATAAGTTATAGGTCTAGAAAAATCAAGCATATCATCAATTGGTTGAATTTTACCTACAAAATTAATTGCTGTTTCATCTGTCAAAGGATATACATTTTGAGCTGTATGAGAAGTGATAAATCCATCTTGATGAACCATCATTGGTAGTCTTACTGATGCATTTTCTGCAATTTTAAAGGCACAAAGAGCTAAATCATAAGCTTCTTGAGCATTAAATGCACCCATTTGTAACCAACCACTATCACGACCAAGATACATATCAGCATGGTCTCCACGAACATTAAGTGGAGATGCTAAAGCTCTGTTTACAACATTAAGTACAATTGGTAATCTCATTCCAGATGCTTGATATAAAACTTCTGCCATTAATGCAAAACCTTGTGAAGATGTTGCTGTTGAAACTCGTCCACCTGCAGCAGATGCACCAACACAACCTGACATTGCAGCATGTTCAGACTCAACCATTACAAACTCACCATTAATATAACCATTAGCTACATAACTACCATAATTCTCAACAATTGGAGTTGATGGTGTAATAGGATAAGCTATAACAACATCAACATCAGCTTGTCTTAAAGCTTGTGATGCAGCATAATTACCATCCCACACTTCTCTTTCATTTAAATCAAATTTTACTGCCATAATGACCCCTTATTTCTCTTTTTTCTTTTTCTCTGGCCAAGCAGAAAGTGCATCTTCCATTGGTGTATTCTCACCATACATAAGTAGTGATTTTGGATTTGTAGGACAAACTTCCACACAAACTCCACACCCTTTACAGTGGTCATAATCAATTCCTAGCATCTGCTTATCTCTTGAAATAATAGATGTATCAGGACACCATACCCAACAGTTTTGACAATCAATACATACATCTCTGTTATAAACAGGTTTGATTATTCTCCATGAAGCAACAGTCGCTGTATATGAATTATATCCTGAGTAAGCTCTCTCTTCTTGTTTTTTAAGAGCAATACCCGTTGCATTACCATCAAATGATTGCAATACACTTCCTTGAGTTACCTCTTCCCAACCAACTAGACCACTACCATTTTCAAGTCCACTTTGACCTCTATTGTCATTTGCCAATAATTTTAAATCTTGTGCTTCTACACTCATCTTTTATTCCTCTTTACTTTACTTCGTTATATGCTCTAGTAATAGCTTCCATATTAGCATCTATTATCTTCTGTGGAAATTTAGAAAGTACTCTTCTCATATTTTCTAAGAAATACTCAAGTTCAAACATACCAGACATTTTAACAAATGCACCAAGCATAGGAGAATTTGGCATAGATCTACCAATAGTATCCAAAGAAATTTGAACACAATCAAGAGTAAATACTCTATCCTCTTTACCCTCTAAAGTAGGAATACCAGCTATAAGTTCCTCTTTACTAAGATGAGTAGTTATAATATACTTAGTAGTTGGAGACTCATGTTCAATAATATTATCTGAAAATGCCAAAGCAGGATCAATTACCAATACAAAATCAGGATTCATAAATTTTGCATGGTTAAAAATCTGTTCATCATCAATTCTATTATAAGCTCTTAAAGCAGCACCTCTTTTTGCAGAACCGTATAATGCAAAAGCTTGAACTTCTTTACCTGTTGTTGCTACAACATCACCTAGACCTTTAGCTCCAGATACAGCACCTTGCCCAGCACGACTATGCCATCTAATTTCTACCATATATACCTCCTAATTTTAATATTAAGTATGTCATTTTAATATTATGACTCTTAAATAGTGCTTTGAAATTATAAATTATTAATTTAATAGTTACAACTGCGACTTAATGTATCTAATCTTAACTTTGTAGCTATTTTAGTTTTATTAATTTTTGATTTTCTAGTTTATATATATTGTCACACATCTCAGCCATACTTTCATCATGAGTAACCACAATTAGTCCAGCATTATTTTTATTTATATACTCCAAAAGCTCTGTCATTACTAAGTTAGCTGTTTCATTATCTAAATTTCCTGTTGGTTCATCGGCAAATATAATATTTGGTTTTTTACTAAGAACTCGTACGATTGAAACTCTTTGTTGTTGTCCACCTGATAATTCTGATATTTTTTGGTCTATAATATTATCTATCTCAAATTTTTTAAGTAACTCCAAATCAAGTTTTTCTCCAGAGAGCATAGTTGCAATTTTTATATTATCAATAGCTCTCATACCCTTAAATAGATAATGTGATTGGAAAATAATACCAATATTAAATCTTCTTAGTTTATCTATATATTCTTCATTAGTGTTATATATAGTTTTATTTAAAATTTTGACTTCCCCCTTGACTGGAGGTAAAAATGTTGATAAATTGTGTAATAATGTTGATTTTCCACTACCACTTCTACCTAAAATTGCAATACTTTGCTTAGAATTTAGTATAAAATCAATATTACTATAAAGTTTATAATCATAAGAGTGAGATAAGTCTATTGCATTAATAAGTGGATATTCTAAAGAGTTATTCATTTTTTCTCTTTTAAATTAATTATAATAAGGAATAAATATTAAAGGGCAACCATAAAAGATTGCCCCTACGAAATAATAAGCCTTTGTAGGAGTATTCCATTATGGGTACCCATCAAATTTATTTCTATTTCTAAATTATGCCATCTGTTTTGCAACTTCTGCAGCAAAATCTTCTTCTACTACTTCAATACCTTCACCAACTTCTAATCTTGTAAATGAAACTATCTCAGCAGTTCCACCAGCTTTTTTAGCTACATTTTCTAAATGTTGTGCAACTGTAATTTTATCATCCATTACAAAATCTTGATCAAGAAGAGCTAACTCTTTATCTAAAGTTGTATTATCTGAGATAAATCTAGCAAGTTTACCAGGAAGAATTCTATCCCAAATTTTTTCTGGTTTACCTTCAGCTTTAAGTTCCTCTTTTAAAGTATCTTCTGCTTTAGTTAAAACCTCTTCTGTAAGCTGACTCATAGATATATACTGAGGAATAGTTTTTTCTTTTTTACCTAATCTATGAAGTTCAATATTCTCTTTTTCAATTGATGCAATTCTACCTTTTATCTCATCTTCAACAAATTTTTCATCAAAATCTCTATAACTTAAAGTTTTAGGATTCATTGCAGATATATGCATTGAGATATTTTTAAGATCAGATTTAATAGCATCTGCTACATCTTTTGAACTACATTTTGCAGCAATAATAACACCTATTCTACCATTAGCATGAACATAACCATTAACAGAAATTGTATCATTACCTTCTAATAGTGCAGATCTTCTTACAACAAGATTTTCACCAATTTTAGAGATTTGTAAAGATAAATAATCTCCAAAACTTTGAGAATTAATCTCTGAATTATTAATAGCATCAGCATCTTCAAGAGAATTATCAAAAGCATGTTCTGCTATCTCTTTTGTAACATTAATAAATGTTTCATTTTGAGCAACAAAATCAGTTTGAGAATTAATCTCTACTAGAACTGCTTTATCTCCCTCAATTTTAATAGAGATAAGACCTTCTGCTGCCACTTTACCAGCTTTTTTAGCAGCAGCTCCAAGACCTTTTTCTTTTAACCATTCAACAGCTTTATCCATATCACCATCAGAAGAAGAAAGAGCTTTTTTACAGTCCATCATCCCTGCGCTAGTCATCTCTCTTAATGTTTTAATATCTTTTGGTCCAAAGTTTGCCATTATTTAGCTTCCTCTATTTTTGGTTCTTCTGTCTTAATCTCTTCTTTTACTGCTTCCGCAACAACTTCAGAAATCTCTTCTTCGGTTACAACAATTTCTTCTTCAGGTTCTTCATTTGATGCTCTACCTTCAATTATAGCTTCTGCCATCTCTTTACAAAAAAGATTAATTGATCTAATAGCGTCATCATTTCCAGGGATTGGATAATCAACCATATCAGGATCACAGTTTGTATCTAGTGGAGCAATAACTTTCATACCAAGTCTTCTTGCTTCTTTTACTGCAATATGCTCTTTAACAGCATCAATAACAAACATCATATCAGGAAGTTTTTTCATATTTCTAAAACCTTCAAGATATGCATTTAATTTCTCTTTTTTTCTAAGAAGCATTAAAGTTTCTTTTTTAGTTAAAAGATCAATTTGTCCATTTTCTTGCATCTGCTCAATAATTTCTAATTTTCTGATTGATTTTTTCATTGTTGGATAGTTTGTAAGCATTCCACCTAACCATCTATTTGCAACAAAAGGCATTCCACATCTAAGAGCATGTTCTTTTACTGCACTTCTAGCTTGTTTTTTTGTACCAACAAATAGTACTGTTTGACCCTCTGCTGCTGCATCTCTAACTATATTATATGTATATTTAAAATATCTTAAAGTTTTTTGTAAATCAATAATATAAATATTTTTTCTCTCACCGAAAATAAATTTCTTCATTTTTGGATTCCATCTTCTTGTTTGGTGACCAAAGTGTACTCCACACTCTAGTAAGTCTTTCATTGTTACCATTTTTTCTCCTTGGTATATTATATAATTTTATGGGCTTTGCCCTAGGTTTAACCCTCTGCAATCATCAACGCCAAAATTGACGCAACCTTTCAAGGAACGATTACATGAGTATTTCTCAGAATGAGAATGCAATTATATAAGAATATTATTTAAACCCTAATTATTCAACTGTAAATATTTTTCATTTTTTACATTGACTAAAAAAAATATCCTTTACATCATCATCTCCACGGATCTTTTGGAATAGAGTCTATGTATCCTGTATTTGAATAGTTTGGATATTTATCTATATTAGGATTTAAAACCAATGCCTTTAATCCCTCTTTTGTATCGGGATACATCCCATTATCTAGTTTAAACATCTTTAATGCTTCATTAATTGTATCCATTTGAATACATATAAAATATTTTTTGTAAGGTTTATTTGGGGGATATATATTGGGGATGATAAAACTAATGAGTAAAAAAATAGATGTTATAATTAGAAATATTTTTATATATTTCAAGTAAATATCTTTATTTTTGGCTAAATCTATAAAATATAGATGAAGAATTACCCTTTAAAAGTATTTTTTTTACTTCAAATGGAATTGGTGGCATATCTTCTATTTCTACTAATTTTAGAGCATCTGTAACAAATATATTTTTCTTTTTTTTCTCTAATATCTCTTTATTTTTAAAGTCATCAAATTTGAAAGATTGTGAAATAAGAGTGTAAGCATCTTTTTCACTATTATGATATCGTTCACTTTCATCAATTACAAAAAGGGTATTTGTAAATTCTGATTTAGAACGGTCTGTGATGTAAACTGCCATATCACGCGTTTGTTGTTGCATTTGTAAAATAGCAGCAATAACAATAGAGATAAGCACCACAGATATTAAAAGTTCGATTATTGTAAAAGCTTTTTTATTTGATTTTAATTTCAATAGAAATCTCCTTGACTTGATGCTATATCTGTATCTTTTAGCCATAACTCTTCTGCTTTTTGTAAATCTTTTACTCTTTGAGTTTTGCCAAAATATGATGGTAAAAGATAAACACCTTCATTATTTTTAAGAACCATTTTTGAACTACTATGATTTGGATAAACTCTGTATCTTAAGCAGACTTTTTCATCATCTATTCGCCCAAAATCTATTTTTTGAAGATTATCACTTTCATCTAATATATATGCTTCAATCTCTCCCAGTCTGAGTTGCCCTTTATATGCACTATTAGAATAATAACACTCTTGACATTTTGAAATACAAAAAAACTCACCACCATTACCCAATAGTTTAACTATATTTTCTCGTAAATTTAGAGGTGTAAGTTCATTAGTTGTCTTTTTTTTAGTTCCTATATTATTGATAACAAGTCCAGTTGCAATAGATATTAGAAGTACAACAATAATAAGCTCTAATAATGAAAAACCATATCTTTGTTTTGTGTACTTTTCCATATTATATATCTATTTTGAACATTTAGTTAAAAATATATCTTGAGCGTCTTCTATCCCACCTTCTTTTCTATCAGCTCCAAAACTTATTATCTCATATTTTGTATCTGTTTTTATATATGCAAAAGTTGTTTGCCACGAATCTTTAGGAATAGACTCCATATATGAAGCATTTGAGTAGTTTGGATATTTATCTGGATCAGGATTTACAAGTAGTGCCTCTATCCCCTCTTCTGTATCAGGATACATCCCATTATCTAGTTTAAACATTTTTAATGCTTCACCAATTGTATCCATTTGAATACATACTAATTTTCTTTTTGCAGCTTCACCTTGACCAATAAGAGCAGGAGCAACAAATGATGCTAGAATACCAAGTATTACAATTACCACTAGTAATTCTAGCAATGAGAATGCTTTTTTGATTTTAAAATTTTTATGATTATTCAATATAATTCCTTTTTGATTTTTAATAATTTTGTAGTTATTTCATAATTATACTCAAATTTTGTATAGTTTTTAGTATAATTTGGGTAATATTTGATTAAACTACAGTTTTTATAATAATAAAATAGGATTTTAATTTAATGAGAAGAGGAGTCGCCCTTTTAATCACACTAGGAGTCATCACAACTCTTATCACCCTTATTGGTATATCATTTTCTTATCTTGATAAAGCAAAACGAAATTCAACTGACATGTCAGCTTTAATACAAGCTAATATTTTATACAAAGATATATCCAAGGTTTTAGTTTCGCTTCTTGGTTCAAAAGATGCTAGTTCGGTAATATCTACTATGTATCTTTTACCAGTGGTAATTCAAGAAGAGGGTGGCGAGTTTTATATGAATATAGCTTGTCATCCTAATAGTAATGCTATTGATATAAATTGGTTGTCTTTTAAAGATGATAAAACAAAGGTAAAAGAGTTTGATTTAATCAATCATATGCTAGATTTAATTATAGATAAATATGATATTGAAGATGCTTCAAAATTGATGGAGTTAATATATCAAGCACTTGAAGGTGATAAAATTTTATATAATATCCCATCAAGAATAAAAGAAAAAAAATTAATTCATTCAGAAAAACAGTTTAATAATATATTGAAAGAGTATCAACTTCAAACAGGTGATAGTAAAATATTTTTGGTTCCTTGGGGTAATTATATCGCTTTTGTAGGTAAAAATTCTAAAATAGATAGCCAGTATTTATCATCCGATTTTATATCTTTATTTTTTAATATAGAGTTAGAAGATGTTTTAGAAAATTGGATTGAAGGTGATTCTTTAGTTAAGTTTCTACAAGATAGTGATGGAGATATGAGTTTATATGATAAAAAATTATTCTCCTCAACAGCAATCAAGCATATGGAATGTGATACAACATATAGCTATAATAGTCAATCGTACAGATTTAGTTTTAATTACACAGATAAAAAGGTAGACAATTTTGAATTTCAAACTCAATAATAATAAGGATTTAGTCCTATTTCATGCAAATATGCAACGAATTACACACGATAAATCTATCAATCTTCTCCTTTCACCTCAATTTTATACAATCAAAAAAGAGTCGTTAGATATTAAATATAAACGTCAAGCTCTTAAAATTGCCCCTGCTATTATGGATGAGCTATTACCTCATAATAAAGAGCATAAATTTAGCGTTTTCAAAGAGGATGATAAATGGGTTTTTGTGGCTTTTGATGAAGAGAGAGTAAAATCATTCGCCATTGATTGTGGTATAGAGTTAGATTTAATTAACAAGATATATTTTGCTCAACAGATAAGAGATAAATTCTCCACTCCAATATCTCTTGATGATAAAAAAGCTATTGGACTCTTAAATGGTACAGTTACTATTATCCCGAAAAATGCTTTAGATAAGGCTCAAAGGTATGCTTATTTAGATAACTCTTTCACACCTTCTAGTGGAGGTATCTCAATATCAGGAGAATCTTCATCACTTATCAATCAAAAAAGCTCAATCATCCTTTCGGTAGTATTTGTGTTATTTGGTTTTATATTTATTTTTGAAGGTGGTCAATATTCAAAAGAGATAACTTCATCACAAGATAAGCTTAGTCAAAAACTTAAAGATTATCCATCTTTAGCTAGTAAATATAGTAGAGATAGTATAGAAAAAAAATATCACAAAATTGATTTAGAACAAAGAGCAATAAGAGATTTTTTAAAAAATTTATCATCTCCAATAAGAGGTGGTGCGATATTATCTGAATTAACTTTAAAAGGCTCTACTCAAAAAGTTGTTTTAGAAACCAAAACAGATGGTATATATCAAAAAGTTAAACAAAAAGCTAAGAGTTTAGGTTTAAAAATAAAATCCATTAAAAATAATACTTATATAGAATTGGAAAATAAAATATGAATATAAATTTAAAGAAATATCAAAATGAGATTATTTTATTAATCTCTATCTTATTTATGTTATCTGCTTATATTTATAAAACAGGTAAAATTAATAGTTTTGAAACAGGTAAAATAGAGGTGGCATCATCATTATCTGCAGTATCTAAAATATCGTCTTTGAAAGATTTGTGGGGAGATAAGAAACTATCTACAAAAGTCCCAAAACTTAAAACAATAGTAAATAGTTCAAAAGTAAAATCATTTTCTATTAAAAGTAAAAAGCTAAAAGCAAGGTTTATTAATTTAACAATTGTAGAACTTACTCTATTACTTCAAAAAATATCTAATATAGCAGTTGAGATAACTATTCTTGATGTTAAAAAGAATAATGATTTATATAATATGGAGTTAAAATGCAAATGGTAAAAAAAATATTTATAATTATTCTAGCAATATTCTTATCTATTATAATTTTCTCACCAAAAAGAGAGCTATATTATCTATTAGAAGATAAATTAAAAGATAACTCTATTATAATTTATGAAGAGAGTATAGATGATGGATTTTTTAGCTTAACTGTTAAAAATGCAAAAGTTTCATATTCTGGTCTGGATGTAGCTACAATCGGAGAGTTAAATATTAACTCTTTTTTATTTTATTCAATAGTAACAATATATGATGTATCTTTAAGCGATATGGTAAAACCTCTTGCTCCAATTAAAACTCTTAATATTAAAATATCTCATAATATTTTTTCTCTTAATAGTTTAAACTTAACGGCTCAGTTGGATGATATTTTAAAAGAGGCAAAAGTACAGATGATAGATAATAAAATAAGAGTAGAGATGTCAGATATAAATGGCACAAAATATCTAGCACCTTTTATGAAAAAAGGGGAAAAAGGATGGTATTATGAAAAAAATATTTAATGCAGAGAGTATTAAAAATATAATACCTATTTTAATAGTGATGTTAGTAATTAAATTAATATATGTTATTATTACAGCTATATTTTTACCATCATCTGGTCAAGAACTTTCATCAAATAAAAAAGCAAAAGCATTATATTATCGTCTAAATTTATCTAAAAACACTAAATATGTTGCACCAAAAGTTGTACAAAAACCAAAAAGCAGTATTGATAGTATTAAGCTTTTAGCAATATATAACTCAAAAGATAGACTAGTTGTAACTGTGCAATCAAAAGCTAAAATAAAAGTTTTGGCAAAAGGTGAAGAGATTAATGGCTTTATTTTAGATAGTGCTACAAGAGATTATGCAATTTTTACAAAGAATGGTAAAAGTTATACAGTGCAATTTATTAAAAAAACTAAATCAGTAAATTCAAATATAAAAGCAATGGTAAGAGAAGTTCCCCAAAGAAAAGGGGGAAGAGTTGATAATATACCTGCAATTGTAGATGATGGATATACAAAAATAGTAAAAAGAGGGCTTTTACAAAACTATAAAAAAAATGCTAAAAGTATTTGGAAAGATATTGGTATAAATGCTGTTAAAAATGGAGATGTTGTCCAAGGATTTAAAGTTAAATTTGTAAAAAAAGGTAGCGATTTTGAAAAGCTTGGGATTCAAAGAGGTGATACGATTATGGCTGTAAATGGTGAAGAGCTTAATAGTTATTCAAGTGCAGTATCTTTATATAAAGAGATAGATACTATAGAAAATTTAACACTTACAATTAAAAGAAGAAATAAAGAAATGGAGTTAGAGTATGAAATTAAATAAAATATTATTAAGTATGATATTAGTTATATCACTAAATTTTGCCGAAGATAAAGTGGATGTAAACTTTAGAGATTTAGAGCTAAAAGATTTTATAGAGATGGTAAGTAAAATTACAAATAAAAATATTTTAGTTGATAGTAAATTAAATGGTAAGGTAAATTTTGTATCTACAAAACCAATCAAAAAAAGTTCTTTAATCCCTTTAGCAAACTCTATTCTTGCAGGGAAAGGGCTTACACTTATAGATTTGGGAGATTTTTATAAAGTTATAAAAGCTGGTGATGCTGCGGGAGAGGGATTAGAAGTTAGTACTAATGTTGGTGGTACTACCATGAAAACAGTTGTTTTTACACTTAAAGGTTCGAATGCTTCTGTATTGAGAGCCAAAATAAAACCACTTTTACATAAAAATGCTAAGGTTGTTGCATTTAAAAATAATAATATGTTATCAATCACAGCAAACCCTAGAACACTTAAATCCATTAAAAAGCTTATCGATTCAATTGAAGACCATAGTAAAAAAGGTTCAGTATTTATTAAACTTAAAAATGCTTCAGCAAAAAGTGTATATATAAATGCATTAGCAATGACAAAAAAGCTTTTTCCTCAAGCTATTGAAAGTGAAAAAGTTGATATTATGAAAGATGAAGCAACAAATACAATTATTCTTGTTGGTAAAAAAGATAATGTAAATAGAATGGTAACCTATATTAAGCAACTAGATGTTGAAGGTGAAAATATAGAACAACAAATGTATGTTATCCCTCTTGAAAATTCTAATGTTGAAGAGATGGAAAAGATTTTATCTAAAATTATTTCTCAGATGAATGGTCTTCAAGTAGCTCAATCTAAAGTTAAAGGTAAACTAATCAAACCTCAAAAAGCCATGGTTGTAAGTGATTTAGAAAGAAATGCACTTGTCATATTAGCTTCGTCTGAACAGATTGATAATATTAGGGAAACAGTAGCTAAGCTTGATATAGAAAAACCACAAGTTTTTGTAAAAGCAAAAATTGTTGAGATTAATCAAAATATTGCTAGTGCATTAGGCGTAAGATATGGTTTTGAAGGTGGTCAAATCACATCTCAAGGTCTTTTCTCTGTTGCTGGTGGGATGCTTGGTGGGTCATCTATGATGGTATCTCAAAATCTTTTAGGTTTTTTAAATACTCAATCAACAAATTATGATGCTAATGGTAATGCGATTACAAATACTACTACACCATTTAAGTTTTCAGCAGACATCTCTGAGGTTTTTGCATTAGGAGCTAAAATTGATATGCTAAGTCAAAATGGTGGAGCTCAAATTCTTAGTGAGCCTTCAATTTTATGTACAAACAATAAAGAGGCATCTATATATGTTGGTCAAACTCAATCAATTCTTACAAGTAGTGCAAAAGGTAATAATGCACAAGATTTAACAAGAAATAGTTATAGTAGAGAAGATATTGGTATAACACTTAAGGTAAAACCTAGATTATCAAGTAATAATAAAGTAACACTTAGCGTAGAGGCTGTGATTGAAGATGTTTTAGGTGGTTCAGGGTCATTATCTGACAGACCAACTACAACAAAAAGAAAAGTAGTTACTAATGCAATTGTAAATAATGGTGAGACTATTATTGTTGGTGGATTAATAAAAAAATCATCAGGAAAAGGTGTAACAAAAGTTCCTCTTTTAGGGGATATTCCAATTATTGGAGACCTCTTTAAATCAACATCTGATGCCGATACTAGTGTAAATGTTGTAATATACCTTACTCCATATATTGTACGAAAAAGTGGAGATTTGAAAAAACTTAGAAAACTATTATCAGAACTAGATGGTCTTCAAATAAAATATAACTCTCTTGTTTATAAAGGATTAGAAAAACGGGCAAAGAAAAATGGTGCTAGTGGACGTTTAGTTCAATCAACCACTTCAACTTCATCAAAGCCACTCCATCCTGCAAGTAATAGAATCCGTTATCATAATGACGAAGAGAGTGATACAATCTTTATCCCAGGACAATAAAATGCAGTTACCAATATTAAAAGATGTAAATCTTGAACCATTATGGGAAGAAGGGATGGATTATAGATTATTTATAAAACATTCTTTACTCTTTTCCACTTTAGATACTCAGAATATATCTGTAACAAAAGAGAGTGAGTTGTCATCAGCATTAAATTATATGTCTCAGTTATCAATAGATTATGAGCTTTACCTTGTGGACGATGATAGTTATGATAGATTACTTCATAAATTTCAAGAGCTTCAAACTGGTTCAGATTTTGAAAACGTCTCATCCGAAGCTACAGAAGAGCTTATTGAAGTGGAGTCAGACCTCTTAGAGTTTATACAAAATTCACAAGATTTGTTATCTAGCGAAGAGTCCGCACCAATTATTAAACTTGTAAATTCACTGTTTTTTCAAGCGATTAAAAAGGGTGCAAGTGATATTCATATTGAGAGTGGAGAAAATAAAGGTGAGGTTAGATTTCGTGTTGATGGAGCATTAAAAAAGCATCTTGATTTAGATAAAAAAATTATTGAGCTTGTAATTAACCGTATAAAAGTTATCTCTAATCTGGATATTTCAGAAAAAAGAGTACCTCAAGATGGGAGAACTCAACTAAAAATATCTGGTAAAACACTTGATGTTAGGGTTTCAATTTTACCAACTTATTATGGTGAGAGAATTGTTATGAGAATCTTAATGCAGAGTGAACATATACCAACTCTTTCAGATTTGGGATTTGATGATAATTTAACAAAAAGATTTTATGATTTGTTAAAACACTCTCATGGAATGATACTTGTAACGGGTCCAACAGGGTCAGGAAAGTCTACAACCCTTCATTCATTTTTACAACATATTGCAACACCTGATAAAAATATTATTACAGTTGAAGATCCTGTAGAGTACAATGCAGATAATATTAATCAGATTCAAGTTAATTCTAAAGTTGGATTAACATTTTCAGCAGCACTTCGTTCAATTCTTCGTCAAGATCCAGATGTTATAATGATTGGTGAGATTAGAGACCAAGAAACAGGGATTATTGCCCTTCAATCGGCACTAACAGGACACTTGCTTTTATCAACTCTTCATACAAATGATGCAACTTCATCTATAACAAGATTGATGGATATGGGGATACATGATTATCTTATATCCTCTACACTTTTAGGTGTTTTAGCTCAACGATTGGTTAGAAAATTATGTGTATCTTGTTGTGAAGAGTCTGTTTTATCTCAAAATGTAGTTAACGATTTAAATTTATCATTTTATACAAATACAAAAAAGGCTGTTGGTTGTAAAGATTGTGATTTTACTGGATATAAAGGTAGAGCAGCAGTTGGAGAGCTATTTATTTTAAATGATAGTGTAAAAGAGATGATAAAGAAAAAATATACAGATCATCAAATTAGAGTAGAGATGAAAAAACAGGGGATGCAAACCATTTCTGATCAACTAAAAATTATGGTAGAAGATGGAAGTACAAGCTATCAAGAGGCTCTTAGAGTTGGAATAATGGATGGCTAATTATGCATAATGATACTAAAATTCTTTCAAAACTTGGAACTGGTGCTTTAGCTCCAGATATTAGTGAGGCTGAAGCCATCACTTCCGATGAGTTTTGTAAGATAGATAATAGAAAAAAAGCTTTTACTTTAATAGAAGTATTAATATCTATTGCAATATTAGGATTTGTAATATTGGTATTATTTAGAACTTTAGATATGGTAAGAGCGTCTAATAGTCATCTTTTTAGTTATCTTCAAAAAAGTACACAAGAGCTAAAGGGTATTAAGATGCTATATCTTGATATTTTAAAATCAGATGGAAATTTAACTATAAAACAAGATGATTTTAGCCGTTTATGTATAGAAGATACAACTAATTCATTACATGGCTTAAATTCTTCTAAAGTTTGTTGGGTAATAGCTAAAAAGGATAATAGACTTTTACGTATAGAGGGGAATAATTATAAGTTACCAGCTAGTTCTGAAGCAAAAGTTGAAGCTGATGAGGTGATGAAAGATATAACTCACTTTTATGTGGCAAGGAATAAAGATAGAGTTCTTGTTATATTGGATTCTAAAGGCTCAACTAATCCTATATCTTTTATGGTTCAAGGGGTGATGGAACCAATTCAAAAGAAGAAGAAAAAGAGAATAAATAATAATAAAAAAAGAACTACTCCCACTTCTGTACCAATTCAAAAAGTAACACCAACTACTCCTAAAGTGCAAGAAGATATGAAAAAGGGTATGTTTTAAGTTTTTTTACTAAATCACTCCTCTATATAAGTCTTTTTATGTAATAATTTTATTATTTTTTATAAAAGCTAAACTATTTGCGAAAATAGGACAGAAAGCTACGGGTCTTATTATATATCTTCATATATCAAGATAGCCGAGTTACTAATTATTCCAATACAATTTTTTATTAATAAGGGAGATCTTATGTTAATTCGCTTTATTTACACATTTTTGATATTTAATATCATATTTATTCAATCCTCTTCTGCATTAGATGCAGATATTCAACCTGTAGTATTTGAAGATAGTGCGGAAGAGATTCCTGCTGAGTCTATATTTTATTATTATGTGAAGCTTAAAAATAATACATCAACATCTACTACTAATAGTGATGTCAATCTTACCGTAACCATACCAGTTGGATTTGATTACAATGCTACTAATTTAACCGAGTGTAGTTATGGTGGTTTAATACCTAGTGAGGGTAATGAGACAAGAGATGTAGTTTTTTGTAATTTTACATCATTTTCTGGAAATCAAGCAAGAGATATTAATATCACTCTAAAATCAGGAAGAGAAAAGGGTGTTTTTAAAAGTATTGCCACAGCTTTTTATGATGGCGATGTAAATAATGATAATGATAGCGAAAATGTTAAAACTACTATTGTTGAGAGTGCTGATGTTGAGTTAGTGAGTTATGATGCAGTAAATCCAATTATTCCATCTAGTGGTATTGTTGAGTATAAAATGGTGGTAAAAAACCATGGTCCTTTTGCTACTAATAATATAAAGTTTGGGACTAGATTAGCAACTGGACTTGAGTTTTATGGGGATAATGCTGATACGCCAAGTGATGATGATTCTAATTGGAATTGTAGTTCATCAGGGCAAGATGTAACTTGTACTAGAGATAGTTTGGATATTGATGATATAAAAACTTTTTATTTTAGAGCGAAATCTGTAAATGATATTTTGGGTGATTTAGGACAAGATGGAGAAGTAGAATCTGATTCTATAATTATAGATACTAATTTGAATAATAATATTAATCATGTTAATATTGAAATAGTTGATGGTACAAATGTAGCTATTAATAAAAAGATTGAACCTGAACTTATATTGGAAAATGATGTAGCTAGATTTGAGTTAGAAGTTTCAAATATAGGTTATAGAGAAGCTGAAAATGTTGTTGTAACTGATACTATTGATAGCAATTTTCCTATTTTTGATGAGAATATAACGGCACCTGCTGATTGGAATTGTACTATATCTAGTCAAACTCTAACCTGTACCTATGATAAAAATATGACTAAAGATTATAGTGGTACTATCAAAATAGCAATTCAAGCCCCTGATATAACAGATGATACAGATGATTATTATAGTAATAGTGCCTCTGTTACAACAACTTCAGCAGATACGGATAGTCTTGATGATGATTCTACCATAAACTTTATAGTTTGGGCAGACCAAGCAGATGTAAATATTTATAAAAAGAAAACTATTAAGGTAGAACCAAAAGATGGCAACCCTATTGTTGAGGGAGAGATGATGGTTTCAAAAATTATAGTATATAATAATGGTCCAAGAGAAGCAATACCTGTACAGATATTTGATGATTTAGATGAAAATGAAACCTATTCTAGTTTTACTGGAACTGATTGGAATTGTAGTGTTAGTGGTAAAAGAGTAACTTGTGATTATAATCGAACTATACTAACTAATGAAAATTCTAAAGAATTAATAATAGAGACAAAAGCTGATAGTGATGGAGATATTGAAAATATTGCATTAATTAATAATAGTAAATTACTATATCCTGATTTAGATACTATAAATCATGCTAAATCTCAAAGTATTAAGGCAAAAGCATATCCTGAGAGTGCAGATTTGGTAGTTGTAAAAGATACAAATGATACAGATGTTACATCTGATGAAAATAGATTTGAGTATTATATTGATATTACCAATAATGGTCCTGCCGTTGCAACAAATATAAATTTTAGAGATGTTATACCACAATATATAGAAGCTTTTGGAGATAGATTAGCTACTCATATTGTAGCAGAAACTAATAGCACAGAGGATAATCATTGTAGTGTTAATAATGCTGAGGTGAATTGTAGTATTTCATCTATTGATGTAAATGATACTGTACGAGTTACAATTGGCGTATTTGGAGCTAAAGCAGTTGGGACAAAAGAGAATAATGCAACAGCATTTTCTAGTGATGTACCCGACCCTAATCGTACTAATAATGAGGGTAATGTTACTGTAACAGTAGAATCTAGCGCTGATATTATGGTATCAGTAAATAAAGTAACATTTGCTAGTGAAGATGAATTTATATATGCAGGGACTAATGGTTTATATACTATTCAAGTGATTAATAATGGTCCAATAGAGGCAAAAGATGTAAATTTAACTAATGTTTTTATTGGTGATAAGTTTAAAGTAATAGAATTTAATGAATCTGATTGTACTTTAGCTGATGATAATCGCTCTTTTAGTTGTGATTTAGGAGATATGAATTATAAAGAGAGTAAAACTATTGAGATTACCATTCGTCCAACACATTATATAGGGCATAATATACCTTGGGATATTAATAATACGGCAACTGTTACAATGAGTACATTTGATAGTAATTTAAGTAATAATGAAAAGAATGAGACTTTGCCTATAAAAGATGGAGAGGTGGATATATCTATTGAAAAAGATGAATCAGAACTTTTTATTGAACCACTTGGATTTGATGCAAATGATACAGATAATAATAGAATCGTATATAAAATTACAGTTACAAACCTTGGTCTATCAGAGGCTACAGGTATTAAATTAGTAGATAAGATGGTAAATGTATTTCCTAATAATGATCAGAATGTGACATTTTTAGGAGATGGCACTGATGCTAATGGAACTACTGTAAAAGATTTTAATATGTGTGTTGAACCAACTAATAATAATTTTAATCCAAATAATACAGAATCTAGTCATGAGGTAAATTGTAGCATTCCCAATATGGAGAGTGGAGATGAATTTATACGATATTTAACATTCCAATTACATGATTCACCACATAGAGTCAAAGGTGATGTTTATCATAATGAGATAAATGTAACAACATTGGAAGTAGAAAAAGAGAATGATAATAACTTTGAAGATGAGAAGAGTACAGTTAGAACTTTTGTTGATTTAGAGATAAATAAAACTGCTTCTATAGATAATGTTGAAGTTGGGCAAGATTTTAATTTTACTTTTGATATTTATAATAATGGTCCTGGATATGCAACAAGTACAGAAGTTACGGATACATTACCTAATGGTATGGAATTAATTGCTACTCCAATAGTTAGAGATAATGATGGAACTTGTAGTGGTGGATTAGGTGATATAAAATTTGCTTGTAATATTGGTAATTTACTTGATGATGGATATTTGGCATTGGAAGATAATAAATCTATACAAATTATAGCACAAGTAAGAGTAGTAAATTATCCATCAAGTGGGCAAGTCATAAACACAACTCTTGTAATAACATCAGCTCCTGATAAGAATTTAACTAATAATAAAGATAACTCTACTGTGGGGGTCTATAAACCTGCTGTTATTGGTAATAAAGTTTGGCTTGATAAGAATGCTAATGGTATTCAAGATAGTGGTGAGATTGGACTTAAAGGAGTTCTTGTAAAACTTCTTGATGAGAACAAAACTTTAGTTACTACAACTACTACTAATAGTAGTGGTATTTATAATTTTGATATTAATCATACTGCCGATTATTTTATCTTGGTTGAACCTGATAGTAAATATCAAATATCACCAAAAAATGTAGGTGGTAATGATGAGCTTGATAGTGATATTAATAGTTCTAAAATTACAGATAAGTTTCATGTGGATTATGGAGACAATAATCAATCCTTTGATATTGGTTTATATGAATTTGCATCTTTAGGAGATAGAGTTTGGTTAGATAATAATGGTGATGGAATTCAAGACAGTGGGGAATTAAATGTTAGTGATGTAAATGTGACTCTATATATTAAAGGAAACTTGACAGCTATAGCACAGATGGAGACTAATGAAACAGGAGAATATCTTTTTGAAAATTTAGTTCCAAATAAATATTTTGTAAAATTTAGTGATATTAATGTAAGTTATAGATTTACAGTAAAAGATACTGGAGATGATATTAATGGAAGTGATGTAAATACTACAGGATATACTGATATATTTGAATTAAAAAGTAATGAACATAATAGAAGTATTGATGCAGGTATATTTGAACCAGTTAGTGTTGGTAATTTAGCTTGGCATGACAAGAATGCTGATGGAATTCAAGATAATAATGAGAGTAATCTTTCTAATGTTAAAATTGAACTTTGGACTTATGGTGATTGGCAACAGCAGGTTAAAAAAGATTTAGATGGCAATACTTTTGGAACAGATGGAACAATAGAGACAAATTCAACAGGAGAATATATCTTTGACAATTTAAAACCTGATAAATATTATTTAAAAGTTACAGAGTTAGATGGATATAAGTTTACTTTTACTCATCAAGGTTCAGATTATAAGATAGATAGTAATATTCAATCTTTAGGTAGTTATATAGGAGATTCTACAAGTTTTATTTTATACTCGGGAGAGGATAATAAAAGTATAGATATTGGATTATATAAACCTGTAAAAATTGGTGGTAATGTATGGGAAGATTATGATTATAATGGAACAAGAGAGAGTAGTGAAGATAATGTATCAAATGTAACTGTAACTTTAATAACAGATGGTACTATTACAACAACAACTACGGTTACAGATAGTAATGGTAGCTATATATTTGATGATTTACTGCCAAATCATACTTATGGAGTAGAGTTTTCTAATTTACCTGCTAATTATCTATTTACTAAACAAGATATAGGTAGTGATGATAATGATAGTGATGCGAATATCACAGGATATACAATTCAAACTGATATTATGTATTCAGGAGATAGCAATCTAACTCTTGATGCAGGTATATATGACCCTATTGTAATTGGTGATAGAGTTTGGGAAGATAGCAACTATAATGGGATACAAGATAGTGGCGAAAATGGTGTAGCTGGAGTATTAGTTAAACTTGTAATTGATAATATAGTTCAAGATGATATAAATACTACAACTAATAGTAATGGAAATTACTATTTTGGTAGAGTATTAGAATTAAAACCTGACCATAATTATAGTGTAGAGTTTGTAATCCCTAATGGTTGGTTTGCTACCAAACAGAATATAGGAGATGATGGTAAAGATAGTGATGGAAATGCTAATGGTCAAGGTGTAGAGTCGGTTAAAATGTACTCTCATCAAGCAAACTATAGATTTGATATGGGTATATATAGAAAAGCTTCATTAGGTGATAGAGTTTGGATTGATAAAAATGGTAATGGTCTTCAAGATAGTGGAGAAGATAATGTAACAGAAGATATAAATGTAACTCTATATAGTTCTGATGGTACAGAGATAAATAGCACTTCAACTGGTGCTGATGGGACATATCTATTTAGTGGATTAAATCCTGATAGTTATTTCGTAATATTTGATAAATCTACACTACCAACTGATTATGTTATAACAGAAGTAAATATATCAAATAATAGCAATGATTTACTTGATAGTGATGCTAATAGAACCACAGGGCAGAGTGATACTCTGTTTTTGAGTTCAGGAGAGGATAATAGAAGTGTTGATATGGGTATCTATAAGCCTGTTGATATTGGTGATAAGATTTGGATAGATACAGATGCAGATGGTATCCAAGATAGCAATGAAAATAATTATACAAGTGCTATTACTATAACTCTAGTAGATATAAATGGATTAGAGGCTAATCGAACAGTAGATTCTAATAGTAGTGGTTACCTATTTAAAGATGTAAGACCTGGTAGTTATTATTTAGATTTTAATGTGCCATCTCAATATGAGATAAGTCCAAAAAATGCTACAAGTAGTGAATCTGATAGTAATGTCAATTCAAATAAACAAACTGATAATTTTGATATTGTTTCAAGTGAAGATGATTTAACAATTGATTTGGGTATTTATCAAAATATCTCTCTTGGGGATAGAATTTGGTATGATACTAATATGAATGGTATTCAAGATAGTGGAGAGAATAATTTATCAGTATCTGTAACTGTTGAACTTTATAAAGAAGATGGTACATTAGTTGATACAAATGTTACAACTAATGGAGAGTATCTATTTACTGATTTCACTCCATCTAACTACTATCTAAAGTTTACTTTGCCAAATAATTATGCAATATCTCCTGATAATGCTATTGGTAGTGATGATAATAATGATAGTGATATAAATTCAACTATGCAAACTGATATAATTACTATGGGTTCTAATGATGAGAATTTATCAATTGATGTGGGAATGTATGAACTAGCATCTATAGGAGATAGAATTTGGCTTGATAAAAATGCAAATGGTATTCAAGATATTGGAGAGGATAATATAACAGAAGATATTACCGTAACTCTATATTATGATAATAATGGAACAGTTGCTAGAAGTGTAACTACAAATGATGGAAGTTATCACTTTAGCAAACTTATTCCAACTGACTATAATCTATCATTTACAGTCCCAAATGGATACTATATAACAAATCAAGATGTAGGTGTAGATAGTAATGATAGTGATGTTAATATTACAACTCTAAGGACAGTTACAACCAATCTTGAAACAGGTGAAAATGATTTAACTTGGGATATGGGAATATATCAAAAAGCATCATTGGGTAATAGAGTGTGGATAGATGCAAATGGTAATGGGTTGCAAGATAGTGGAGAGTCTAATGTAAGTGATATAAATGTAACACTATATAAAGTTGGGAATCCAACACCATTAGAATCAGTAGATACAAATGCAACTGGTGGTTATCTATTTACAGAATTAATTCCTAGTGAATATTATGTCGTATTTGATAATACAACTCTGCCAACAGATTACATCTTCACCGAACAAAATATAACAGGAAGCAGTGATTTACTTGATAGTGATGCAAACACAAGCACAGGAATAAGTGATATTATAGAGTTAAGTTCAAACGAACATAATAGAAGTATAGATGCAGGTATCTATAAACCAGTAAACCTAGGAAATAGAATATGGGAAGATACCAATGCAGATGGTATCCAAGATACTGGAGAGTTAAATACAACTCAAAGCATTACAGTAACTCTATACGATACAAACCATAGAGAAGCAAATAGAACAACAACTATCTCTAATGGAGATTACCTATTTACAAATGTAAGACCAGGTAACTACCAAGTAGAATTTAGCCTACCAAGTGGCTATAAAATAAGTTATGAAAACAGTGGAAGTGATGATTTAATTGATAGTGATGTAAATCCAACTACAAAAATTACACAATCATTTGATTTAGTATCAAATCAAAATGACCTAAGCCGAGATATGGGAATTTATCAAGAGGCAAGTTTAGGAGATAGAGTTTGGATAGATGCAAATGGTAACGGAGTTCAAGATAACAATGAACTTAATGTTAGTAATGTAACTGTTAAATTACATCTTGTAAGTGATGATAGTGAAGTAGATTCAAAAACAACTAATGGTGATGGAGAATACCTATTTACAAATGTTAGACCACAAAACTATTATGTAGTATTTAGTGGTTTAGATACAAATTATATTTTTACTCTGCCAAACAATGATAGTAATAATAGTATAGATAGTGATGTAGATGAGAATGGAAAAAGTGAAGAGATTAGACTTAGTTCAAATGAGCATAATAGAACAATAGATGCAGGTATAGTTTTACCAATCACAATTGGAGATAGAATTTGGAAAGATACAAACGCAAATGGTATTCAAGATTTAGGCGAGGGAAATTATACTGGAAATTTAGAAGTTAAATTATATTATGAAAATAATGATTCAATATATAAAACAACAACAGCAACAAATGGCGAATATGAATTTACAAATGTAATACCTGAAAATTATTATATTGGATTTGAAATTCCATCAACATATTATACAAGCCCTAAAAATGCAACTGTTGATACAGCTGATAGTGATACAAACACAACAGGATTTACAGCACCATTCGCAATTCACTCAGGAGATAATAATCTAACTCTTGATATGGGTATCTACCAAAAAGCATCATTAGGTAATAGAGTTTGGATTGATAATAATGGTAATGGATTGCAAGATAGTGGTGAGCTAAATGTTACAGATGTGAATGTAACTTTATATGATAGTTTAGGAAATGAATTAAGTAGTATGAATACAGTTGATGGAGCATATCTATTTGATGAGTTAGTTCCGAGTGAATACTATGTAGTATTTGATAAAACAACTTTGCCACAAGATTATATATTTACCGAACAAAATATTACAGGAAGTAGTGATTTACTTGATAGTGATGCAAACACAAGCACAGGAATAAGTGATATTATAGAGTTAAGTTCAAACGAACATAATAGAAGTATAGATGCAGGTATCTATAAACCAGTAAATCTAGGAGATAGAATATGGGAAGATACAAATGCTAATGGAATCCAAGATGCAAACGAGAGAAATACAACTCAAAATATTACAGTAACTCTATACGATACAAACCATAGAGAGGCAAATCGAACAATAACAGCATTAAATGGAGATTATCTATTTACAAATGTAAGACCAGGTAACTATCAAGTTGAATTTAGTTTGCCAAATGGATATAAAATAAGTTATGAAACTACTGGAAGTAATGATTTAATTGATAGCGATGTAAACTCAACTACAAAAATTACACAAGCCTTTGAGTTAAAATCTAATGTAGATGACTTAAGCCGAGATATGGGAATTTATCAAGAGGCAAGTTTAGGAGATAGAGTTTGGATAGATGCAAATGGTAATGGGATTCAAGATAATGATGAACTTAATGTTACTGGAGTAACTGTAAAACTACACCTTGTAAGTGATAATAGCGAAGTATACTCAACAACAACTAATGCAGATGGAGAATATCTATTTGAACATATTAGACCACAAAACTATTATATAGTATTTAGTAATTTAGATACAGATTATATCTTTACTCTACAAGACAATGATAGTAATAATAGTATAGATAGTGATGTAGATGAGAATGGAAAAAGTGAAGAGATTAGACTTAGTTCAAATGAGCATAATAGAACAATAGATGCAGGTATAGTTTTACCAATCACAATTGGAGATAGAATTTGGGAAGATACAAATGCAAATGGAATTCAAGATTTAGGCGAGGGAAATTATACTGGAAACTTAGAAGTTAAATTATATTATGAAAATAATGATTCAATATATAAAACAACAACAGCAACAAATGGCGAATATGAATTTACAAATGTAATACCTGAAAATTATTATATAGGATTTGAAATACCATCAACATATTATACAAGCCCTAAAAATGCAACTGTTGATACAGCTGATAGTGATACAAACACAACAGGATTTACAGCACCATTCGCAATTCACTCTGGAGATAATAATCTAACTCTTGATATGGGTATCTATCAAAAAGCATCATTAGGAAATAGAGTTTGGATTGATAATAATGGTAATGGATTGCAAGATAGTGGTGAGTTAAATGTTACAGATGTGAATGTAACACTATATAAAGTTGGGAATCCAACACCATTAGAATCAGTAGATACAAATGCAACTGGTGGTTATCTATTTACAGAATTAATTCCTAGTGAATATTATGTCGTATTTGATAATACAACTCTGCCAACAGATTACATCTTCACCGAACAAAATATAACAGGAAGCAGTGATTTAGAAGATAGTGATGCAAATACAACTACTGGAATAAGTGACACGGTAGAATTAAGTTCAAACGAACATAATAGAAGTATTGATGCAGGTATCTATAAACCAGTAAATCTAGGAGATAGAATATGGGAAGATACAAATGCAGATGGTATCCAAGATGCAAACGAGAGAAATACAACTCAAAATATTACAGTAACTCTATACGATACAAACCATAGAGAGGCAAATCGAACAATAACAGCATTAAATGGAGATTATCTATTTACAAATGTAAGACCAGGTAACTATCAAGTTGAATTTAGTTTGCCAAATGGATATAAAATAAGTTATGAAACTACTGGAAGTAATGATTTAATTGATAGCGATGTAAACTCAACTACAAAAATTACACAAGCCTTTGAGTTAAAATCTAATGTAGATGACTTAAGCCGAGATATGGGAATTTATCAAGAGGCAAGTTTAGGAGATAGAGTTTGGATAGATGCAAATGGTAATGGGATTCAAGATAATGATGAACTTAATGTTACTGGAGTAACTGTAAAACTACACCTTGTAAGTGATAATAGCGAAGTATACTCAACAACAACTAATGCAGATGGAGAATATCTATTTGAACATATTAGACCACAAAACTATTATATAGTATTTAGTAATTTAGATACAGATTATATCTTTACTCTACAAGACAATGATAGTAATAATAGTATAGATAGTGATGTAGATGAGAATGGAAAAAGTGAAGAGATTAGACTTAGTTCAAATGAGCATAATAGAACAATAGATGCAGGTATAGTTTTACCAATCACAATTGGAGATAGAATTTGGGAAGATACAAATGCAAATGGAATTCAAGATTTAGGCGAGGGAAATTATACTGGAAACTTAGAAGTTAAATTATATTATGAAAATAATGATTCAATATATAAAACAACAACAGCAACAAATGGCGAATATGAATTTACAAATGTAATACCTGAAAATTATTATATTGGATTTGAAATACCATCAACATATTATACAAGCCCTAAAAACATAGGCAATAATATAAATAATGATAGCGATACAAACAGCACAGGATTTACAGATGGTTTTGCAGTTCACTCTGGAGATAATAATCTAACTCTTGATATGGGTATCTACCAAAAAGCATCATTAGGAAATAGAGTTTGGATTGATAATAATGGTAATGGATTACAAGATAGTGGTGAGTTAAATGTTACAGATGTGAATGTAACTTTATATAGTACAACTTATCTTGATGTGAACATCACGCAAGAGACAAATAGTAGTGGTTACTTATTCAAAGATTTAAAACCAGGTGAATATTATGTGGTACTAGATAACCGTACCTTCCCAACACCTATTTATATATTTACAGAGCAAGATAGATTAAATGATGATACTATTGATAGTGATGTTAATGCAACTACTGGTATTAGTGATACTCTAATTCTTCGTTCAGGTGATAATAATTTAACTCTTGATGTGGGTATTTATGAGCCAGTTGTAAAGGTTGGTGATAGGATTTGGGAAGATACAAATGCTAATGGAATTCAAGATATTGGTGAGGGTAATTATATAGATGGGAATATTACTATTACTCTTGTTGATAATAATGGGTTAGAGCCAAATGCAACTATTATAACTAACGATGGAAATTATACATTTACTAAAGTTCGTCCAGGTAATTATCATTTAGAGTTTACATTGCCAACTAATTACCATATAAGTTTTAAAGATAATGCAGATGATAACAGTGATAGTGATATAGACCCTATAACCAAAAAAAGTCCAAACTTTGATATTGTTTCAGGAATTAACGATTTAAGTTGGGATATGGGTATCTATCAAAATGCCTCTTTGGGTGATAGAATTTGGATTGATAATGATGGAGACGGTCTTCAAGGCATAGGGGAGTTAAATATTACTGAGAGTATAGATGTAACGCTATATTATGAGGATAATGAAAGTGTTGCTCAATCAGTTACTAGTTCAAATGGAGAGTACCAGTTTAATAATTTAATTCCTGAAAAATATTATATTATGTTTAGTGATTTAAATACTAGCTATAGATTTACTGTTAAAGATAGTGGAGATGATATTAATGATAGTGATGTAAACGCTACAGGGTATAGTAACGCTTTTGAATTAAGAAGTAATGAGCATAATAGAAGTGTGGATGCAGGTATACTTCTTCCTGTAAGTATTGGAGATAGAATTTGGATTGATACTAATGCTAATGGTATTCAAGATACATCTGAGATTAATACTAATGAAGAGATTAATGTAACTTTATATTATGATGCTAATAAATCTATTGCGAGAACTTTAACTACAACCAATGGTGAGTATCTGTTTAATAATTTAAATCCAGAAAGATATTATATTAAATTTGACCTTCCTACAGATTATTATGTATCTCCTAAAGCAAGAGCAACGGACAATAATAATAGTGATGTAAACAGTGATGGGTTTACTGATTCATTTGCAGTCTATTCAGGTGATGAGAACTTGAGTATTGATATGGGTATTTACGAGAAAGCTTCTATTGGTGATGAGATTTGGTACGATATGAATATGGACGGTATTAGAGATGCTACAGAGAGTAGTGTTAATGTACCTGTTTTGGTTAAACTATTTGATGCAAATGGTACACAAGTAGCAACACAAAATAGTGTTAATGGTGTCTATAGATTTACCGATTTAATTCCAAGTGGATATATAGTAGAGTTTGAGTTACCTAATAATTATGCTTTATCACCAATGAATGTTGGTGGAGATGATACAACAGATAGCGATGTTAATGTGACAACTATGCGTAGTGATGTGATTAAGATTTCTGATTCAGGTGATGTGGATTTAAGTATTGATATGGGTGTTTATGAACTAGCATCTATTGGTGATAGGATTTGGCTTGATGCTAATGCTAATGGTGTGCAAGACAGTGATGAATCTAATTATATTGGTTCTATCAGTGTGGCTCTTTATAATGCTAGTGGTAGTTTGATTAGCAGGAAGAATATTACTAATGGGGTTTATCTATTTGATGAGTTAGAGCCTGATGATTATTATATTCAGTTTAGTTTGCCAAGTGGTTATATATTATCGGATAATGATGCTACTGGAGATAGTGCTGATAGTGATGTGGGGGTTAGTAATCTTAGGACTATTAGTACTAATTTAGCTCCAGCTGAGAATGATATGAGTTGGGATATGGGGATTTATCAACCTGTATCAATTGGTGACAGGATTTGGCTTGATGCTAATGCTAATGGTGTGCAAGATAATGATGAGCAAAACTATGATGGTGAGATTACTATAGAACTATATAAGCAGGGTGTGAAGGTTAGAGATATAACTGTTGATGATGGTGAGTATCTGTTTAGTGGGTTGAGACCTAGTGAGTATAGTGTTAAAGTGATTTTGCCTGATGGGTATTATTTGAGTCCTAAGGGTGTGGGAGATGATAATAGCAGTGATAGTGATATGGGTCTTGAGAGTTTTGAGAGTGATTCTATGGTATTGAGCAGTGGGGTTAATATTGATAATTTAGACATTGGGATTTATCAGTTTGCTAGTATTGGCGATAGGATTTGGTATGATACTAATATGGATGGGATTCAGGATGTTAATGAGAGTAATATTGATGTGAACATAAGTGTTAGGCTTTACAATAGCAATAATGAGATGATTAGGGAGGTTTATAGTGACGATGGGGTTTATCTGTTTAGTGATTTGATTCCTGATGATTACAGTGTGGAGTTTGACCTAATTGATGGGTATATAGTGACTAAGGCTAATCGTGGAAGTGACGACGATATTGATAGTGATGTGGGTGCTAATATGCGTAGTGGCGAGATGATGTTAAGAAGTGGCGAGGACAATAGAAGTGTTGATATGGGAGTGTATGAGAGTGTATCAATTGGGGATAGGATTTGGCTTGACGATAATGGCAATGGGCTACAAGATGATAATGAGCTAAGTTTTGATGATGATGTGGTGGTTCAGTTATATAGCAGTGATGATAATTTGGTTAGGGAGATTAGTGTTAGTGATGGGGTTTATCTGTTTGAAGAGTTAGAGCCAGACGAGTATTATATCAAGGTGGAGTTACCTGATGGGTATGTTATTACCAAGCAGAATGTGGGCAATGAGGATAATCAGACCATTAACAGTGATATAAATGCGAGTAGTATGAGTAGTGATATGATTTTATTAAGACCTAGTGATGCTAATATGAGTGTGGATATTGGGGTTTATCAACTTGCTAGTATTGGTGATGAGATTTGGCTTGACGAGAATGCTAATGGTGTACAGGACGATGGTGAGAGTGGAGCATGTGTTGAGATTGAGGTGGTGCTTTATGATATTAATGGGAGCGAGGTTGATAGGTTAGTTACTACGAGTGGGGATTATATCTTTAACGATATTGAGCCGAGCAGTTATTATATTAAATTTATTGTAGATGATGGCTATCTATTTAGCAACATTGGGAACGATGGGGTTAGCGATGTTATAGTGATTTTATCAGGTGAAAAGAATGAGGTTACGGATGTTGGTATATATCTGATTAATAATGAGCTTATTGAGAATAGTATAGATGCTTTGGACGACGAGGTTAGCACTTTGGAAAATAGGAATATATCTATACCTGTAATGAGCAATGATTACGATTTAAATGGCGATGAGTTTGAGATTATAAGGTTTGACGAGAACAGTTCAGGTGGTGGAGTTATTAGCAAAGATGGGGATAATTTGGTGTATGTTCCCAAAGATGGCTTTATTGGTTTGGATATGTTTAGGTATGAAATTATGGACAGCAATGGTTTAATAAGTAAGGCAACTGTTAGGGTTAATGTATTGGAGTTGAGCAGTTTACCTATAGCTTTTAATGATAAGTTTATAACGGATATGGATGTTAGTTTGGAGGTTGATATATTGGGCAATGATATTCATACTATGGACGAGAATATTAGCTTATTAAGTGTTGAGAATAGTGCATCGGGGAGTGTTGAGATTTTAGGTAATGGGTTGGTTAAGTATATTCCTAATAGTGGGTTTAGTGGAGTTGATAGGTTTACTTATGTGATTATTGATGGAGATGGTGACGAGAGTAAAGCAGTGGTGACGGTTATTGTTTCTAAGCCGATTGTGGAGGAACCAATTATTAAGCAACCAATTATTATACCAGCGATTGAAATTTCTAGTGTGCCTATAGCAAATACAGACAAAGTAGATACAAATGAATTTACAAGTGTAATTATTGATTTATTAAGCAACGATACTCATACAACAGGTGACGATATTAGTTTATTATATATTGATAAACCTGCTAATGGTATTGTTATTTTAAAAGATGATGGTTCAGTAATATATATTCCTAATTTTGGGTTTAGTGGTGTTGATAGGTTTAGTTATACAGTTGAAGATAGTGATGGGGATAGAGATACTGGGCTTATTATAGTTACGGTTATTCCAGATGAACCTATTACAGAAGAGATTACTCCTAAACTAGAAACTCCTAAGGTAAATGAGCCTAAGGTTGTTATAGAGACTCCAATAGAAAACAATATTACTGAGTCTGATAAGAATGAAACTATTGATATTACTCCTGTAATACCTGTTGTTCCTGCTTCACCTGTTGATGATGAATGTGGTGAGTTTATTATTAACGATGATGTGTTTGAGGGTGTAAGAGATGAGGTTGCTTATATTGATGTGTTTGAGAATGATATACTTGTGGGAAGTGAATTTGACTACGATAGTTTAAGCTTTATTGATAATCATGGTGAGCTAGTGAGTATTATAGAGATTGATAATGAGGGTGTATGGAGTATTGACAATGAAAAAGGTTTAATTATCTTTACTCCAATAGAAGGGTTTAAAGGTATGGCAACAGAGATTAAATATATTTCTAATGCATTAAATGGATGTAAGCCAATTATTGGTGGTGCAACTATTTATGTAAGTTATCCTGAGGTTAAAGATGATGTTATTGAATTACCAGAAGATGCAATTGCAGGGAAAGATCCTGTAACTGTAGATATATTTGCTAATGACCCAATCAAAGATCCTATATTATCTACTTTACAAATTAAAGGTACAACTAATGCTGGAGACCCATTAGTGGTAAAAGGTGAAGGTACTTGGGTTATCCATAGAGATAAAATAATATTCACTCCATTTGATGGCTTCTTAGGTGATCCAACTCCTATTGAATATATCGTTCAAAATAATGAAGGTGAATCAACAAATTATGGTAAAGTTAAAATTTTTTATCCTGTAAAAGCAAGAGATAATACTGCTTATACAGATCCAGGTGTGCCAGTTACTATAGA
Organism: Campylobacteraceae bacterium; assembly: GCA_027100635.1. Taxonomy (GTDB): domain Bacteria; phylum Campylobacterota; class Campylobacteria; order Campylobacterales; family Sulfurovaceae; genus FS08-3. The sequence goes on from JAMOOQ010000026.1 coordinate 40,076, forward strand.
TATTCTTGGTGATGATAATGGAAACTTAGAAAAATCATCCGTAATATTAATAATACCAGAAGGTTTCCCTGTACCAGATACTACAATTTCAACAGATGGTAAAACTATAACTGTTCCAAATGAGGGGATTTGGCAAGTAAATGAAGATGGAACAGTTACATTTACGCCAGATCCTTTACTGGTTGGTTCTCCTACATCTATTGAATATAGTGTATTTAATAAAGATGGTGATAAAGTAGCAGGAGCTAAGATTACTGTAGAGTGTGAAGGTTGTATTTGTGAAGGTCAAATTGATAGTGCAGATTCAGCTAGTGGACTATCTATAATTTTACTTGTACTTTTAACTCTTTTACTTGTTAGTTTCGTTTCAAAAAGAAAAGAAATTTAGATAAGAGGCAATCCTTTGTGGTTGCCGCTTCAATATTAACTTTTAATTATATTAGGGTACCTACAAAGCATTTTTTTATTTCAGATATAATATCATAATTAAATATTACACTAAAAAGCTTAAAGGATTACAAATGGATAGAGACTTATATATAACAATTAACCCAAAAAGAGTAAAAGAGATTAAGCATTTAGTCGGTGGATTATCTTCAGTTATGACATTAGATGAGTTGATATTACATGAATTTGAAAAAAATAATTTTGCAGGTGTCATTAATCCATTTTTGGGTTCATCTATTATTTATAAGATAATTCAAGATAATTCTGTTGAGTATTTTGATTATTTAAAATGTGATTCTGATGCTCTTGGGGTGATATATTCCTTTTTAGTTAAGTGTGCAAGAAATAATGTTAGTTTTGATAGTTTACTTAATGGAGATAGATTAGATGCTATAGAAATAATTAATATAAAATATCAGGAATATAAAAAGAAACATAATTTAGTAGATATATCGGATATAGAAAATATTGTATCTTTGCAATGGGATAAGAATTTTGGATCTAAATTTAATAATATATATATTGATAATTTTATGATTGGAGATGTAAATTTTGTTAAGTCTAAATTACAAGAGAATATCTTAGAAATTATTTTAACTTTTGGAATAAAAATCTCATCGGAAGTGATGGCTTTAGCCTCACCAAAAACAAATATAATAAAACCTTCAATTAAAGTTTTTGACAAAGTAGATGAGGTTAGAACAGCTGTTAAAATTATAAGAAAGCTTATGGAATATGGAGTTAATTCTGACGATATTTTATTAGTAGCTGATAATATAAGAGAGTATAGTGAATTTTATAGGATGTTATCTGATGAGTATAAAATCAGTGGTTATAGCTCTGTAGGATTGTCTCTTACATCATATTTTGATAGTGAAAATCCAGATATGAAAGATGTGTTTAATAAGTATAGCTCTAAAATTAAATCTATTGACAAACTGTATAAAAAGCTTGGTTTAGAACTTAGCAATGAGATAAAACAAAATATTAAATCATCTTTTCAGATAAGTGATAAAAAAATAGGTATTGAACTGTGTGAGTTAAGTGATTTGGTTGGAAGCGAACATAAATATAAGCATATTATTTTTATTGGAGGGGATATTAATCGTTTTCCTAGAAGTGGAAGTGATAATTTTTTATGGAGTTATGATGAAGATTTAAGATGGTTTTATGCAAATGACTATTTTACAAGTGCCAAAACTGGGTTAGACGAACTTAAAAGATTAGCTACTAATTTCTATATAGTTACTGCTAATTATAGTGGTAAAAGAGAGCTAATGCCATCTATTTTATTAAGTGATACCTATTATAATAAAATCATTGATATAAGCGATATAAATAGTCCAAACCAATTATCGTTAAAAAATCAAACAGTTATATCAGATAAGAATATAAAAGAGTATTATGAGACTATATTAAGTGAAAATTTAACTAAGTTTGATGGTATTGGAGTGAATGGATTTGAAGATATTACTTTATCGGCTTCTCAAATTAATAAATATATCTCTTGCCCTTTAGCATATCTCTACTCAAATAGATTAAAGATTCAAGCACCAACTGAAACTCAAGAAGGATTTGATGTTATGGAACAAGGGAGTTTGATGCACCTTTGTTATGAGTTATTTGGTAAGAAAATAAGAGATAGAAAAATTACCCATATTGATTCAGATAGATTGTTTGAATTGATGTATCAGGTCTCCGAAGATGCTTTTAAAATTTTTAGTAAAAAAAGTGATACAGTAGAAACTATTCATCATAGACTTTTTTTAAATACTCTACAAGCAGGGCTAAAAAATAATGAAAAATATGGTCTATTAGCTAAATTTGTAAATTATTATATTGAAAAAGCTAGTGAACTTAACTATTTTCAAGACTCTAAATTTGAGTATAAATTTGCACTAGATAAAAATCTTAATGCTTGTGGTGTTAATAGTGATGAGATATTTATTAAAGGTGTAATTGATAGAATTGATATACTTAAAAGTATGGTTAATGTGATTGATTATAAGTCAAAAAAGATGAATGCTAATTTTGATAGCGAAAAGATGAAAGAGATACAAGAGTTAAAAGATGTGCAATTGGCTTTGTATATTCTCTATGTAAAACAGCAATTTACAGACAAAAATTATTATGCTTCTCTTCTTAGTTTTAAAGGGGATAAACCCTATTATCACTTTGCAAACTTATCAAATGAGAATATTAAAAATTATGAGCTTTATAGTGATGAGTATGAAGAAAAATTAAAAAATTTGATATTTACAACTCGTGATGATATACAAAATGGTAAGTTTGGATTTAAAGATAGTGATGATAAAGTATGTGGCTATTGTGATTTTAAAAATATTTGCCATAAAACTGTTTTGAATAAGCCTAATCTATATTAAATCATAAAACTAGGATTTATGGGAAAACAAAAAATATATCAATTGAAGAGTTACTTGCCTATAATTTACCTTACTATCTTTTTTAGTTTCAATTTTTGACGACTAGTGAAATAATTAATGGATAAAGTATATTAAAAACTATAGCTAATATACAGCTTACTAGTCTTATCATATCTTTATTGGATTAGTCATTGGACTTTTAAGAATAAATAACTGATATTTATCATTTTACCGACATTCATCACCCCTCTAAACTTAAACTAATATAAAACAACTAATCATAAAACTCTTCATAATCATCCCCTAAGCACTCCAAAATAATCTCATGATTTTCATTAAAATAGTCCAATTGGCTCTCTCCTTCAAATAAAATTAAAACTACAGAGAAAAAATATTGAAAAATCCATCTCATAGTAGGATTTGATATTGGTTTTCTCTTCTGATTCGGAAAAGTCAGGCTATTTTTTTTCATATTTTTGCGAACTTTATGTTCTAATGCAGAATACACTAGTAAGGATAATGTCATAATCATTAATAATGATGCAATCCGTTCAGGTTTTTTTAAAAAGATAGAATCAGCATGAAATTTTTGGTCTTTTAAAAATCTAAAACCTCTTTCTACTTTTTGTTGATTTTTGTACTCATTTAAAATTTCTTGGGGTTTTAATGACTTATTTTCTAGCTCATTTGTTGCTAAAATAAAAATTCCATTTCTCTTTTTCTCTTCATGAAATTTACTTAGATTACTAGTCATATTTACCAAAACAGTATACTCTGTAGCATCTTTTTTAGGTTTTCCTCTTGTTGAATATCTCTTATGTTCAATAAGCTTAAAGCCCTCTACATCGGATATAGTCAGCTTTTTCTTTAAATCTTCTAATGCCTTTATTGCATCAATTTCACAAGCAAATTTTTGTTTTTCATATCTTATTTTAGCTTTTAAATCTTTTTTA
>JAMOOQ010000027.1 GCA_027100635.1 Campylobacteraceae bacterium
GGACTCAATTGGATTATTTTAATGAAAATCATGAGATTATTTTGGAGTGCTTAGGGGATAATTACGAGGAGTTTTATGATTAGTTGTTTTATATTAGTTTAAGTTTAGAGGGGTGATGAATGTCGGTCCTTTCCTAATAGTTGAGCTATTGGTTTATCTTCAAAATATTGTGGAGTCATATATAGTGGTGTACCTGTAAAACGCAAGCCATTGATGATCATAGCGACCATAGCGTCCCCATGGCTCAGTGTTCTTTGATCTCCTAATTTTTTTGTTTTTATTTTATTTATTTTTGTAAAACAGATGCTATCCTCCTAGTTTATATATTAATTCCCTATTATATTTGTTTAAGTTTATAGGGGTGACTAATGTCGGAATTTGCAAGTGATGTTTCAAATAGAGAGACAAATATTAAATTTAAAAATGGTTTTGATTATATATATAAAAAATATTCTGATTATTGGCTTGTTAAACTGTTAAATCATGGTTTTAAATATGGCATCCTTCATCATCCATAAGTAGTGTAAATTTATAAGACCCTGAATCAAATTCAGGGTGACGAAAGTTCGTCGTTCCGTGCTTGACACGGAATCTAACTATAAACTAATCATCAAAAAGAGTATCTTCTTTTTCCTCTTCTTCTTGTTTTTCTTCCTCTTTAGGACATCTTGCAATACTAACAACTTGATCACCCTTATCAACATTAACAATTGTTACACCACTTGTATTTCTTCCTGCTTTTCTAATAGTTTGCATATCAACTCTAATCATCTTTCCAATACTTGTTAATGCCATTAAGTCTTGTTCTTCATTTACAATAACATTACCAATAACTTTTTTACCCGTTCTTGGAGATAATTTCATTGATATAACCCCACTACCAGCACGATTTGTTAATCTATATGCTTCAACTTCTGTCCGTTTCCCAATACCTTTTTCACTTACAGTCAATAGTTCTTGTTGTTCATTTTCAATTACATCTGCATCAACTACAAAATCATCTTCACTCTTAAACTTAATACCTCTAACACCTCTTGTACTTCGTCCTTGGTTTCTAGTCTTATCTATATCAAATCTAATAACTTGACCATTTGCTGTAAATATCATAAGATACTTTGAGTTTGGATGAGTTATTTGAGCTATTACAATCTCATCAATTACATTATCATTTTCATCTGTATCAAGAACTATTGCTCTTACACCATTTAGTCTAATATTATTAAACTCACTTAATGCTGTTCTTTTTACAATACCATTTTTGGTAAAAAATGCCATAGATTTACTATCATCAAAATCATTTGTTGGGATAATTGCCATAATCTTTTCATCAGGCTTTAAATTAATAAGATTTACAACAGCTTTACCTTTTGCAATTCTGCTTCCTTCAGGAATTCGATAAACTTTTAGCCAATAGAGTTGCCCTAGATTTGTTACAAACATAAGAGTATCGTGAGTATTTGAGATAAAGAAACTCTCTATAAAATCATCATCATAAGTTGTAACGGCAGTTTTACCTTTTCCACCACGATTTTGTTTTTCATATGATTTTATAGATACTCGTTTAATATAACCTCTGTGAGTAATAGTCACAACCATTGGCTCATTTGGAATCAAATCTTCCATATTAATATCATCATAATCATCAACAATCTCTGTTAATCTTTTACTTGAATATTTATTAGAAATTTCAATAAGTTCCTCTTTTATAATTCCTGTTAATATCTCTTCACTTTTTAAAATTCCATCAAGATAAGCAATAATTTCTCTTAGTTCTGCTAGTTCATTTTCAAGATTTTCAACTTCAAGACCTGTTAATTTTCTAAGTTTCATATCCAAAATTGCATTTGATTGAATAGTTGATAAATCTAGTTTACCAATAACAGCTTCTCTAGCATCATTTGTATCATTAGATTGTCTAATTAAAGCTATCACTTCATCTATATTTTCAACTGCTTTTAAAAGCCCTTCCACAATATGAGCTTTTGCTTTTGCTTTTTCAAGTTCAAAAATAGTTCTTCTAATAATTACAGTTTTTCTATGTTTAATAAATAGGTCAAGAAGCTCTAAAAGTTTAAAGATTTTTGGCTCTTTATTTGTAATTGCTAAGATTATTATACCAAATGTTGTTTGCATCTGTGTAGATTTAAAAAGATGATTAAGAACTATCTCACTCATAGCATCTCTTTTAAGTTCAATTACAACTCTAATACCATCCCTATCACTCTCATCTCTAATCTCAGATATACCCTCAAGAGTTTTGTCTCTAACTAAAGCAGCAATATTTTCTATTAATCTTGATTTATTCACTTGATAAGGAAGCTCATCTATCACAATAACATCTCTGCTACCTTTTTGCTCTATATGAGTTTTTGCTCTTACTTTTATACGCCCTCGCCCAGTTGTATAAGCATCATTAATACCTTTTTTACCAAAAATAATACCACCAGTTGGAAAATCAGGACCTTTTATAATTTGTAAAATATCTTCAATTGAACAATTAGGATTTTCTAGTCTATATATATGAGCCTCAATTATCTCATTTGGTCTGTGAGGTGGAATATTTGTTGCCATTCCAACAGCAATCCCAGAACTACCATTAATAAGTAAATTTGGTGAACGTGAAGGAAATACCTCTGGTTCACGCATACTATCATCGTAGTTTGCTACAAAATCAACAGTATCTTTATCAATATCTGCCAAAAGCTCATCAGAAATTTTACTCATTCGGGCTTCAGTGTAGCGCATCGCTGCTGCGTTATCACCATCAACAGAACCAAAGTTACCCTGACCATCAATAAGAGGCATTCTCATGGCAAAATCTTGAGCCATTCTTACAAGTGCATCATAAACAGAATTATCACCATGAGGATGATACTTACCAATAACATCACCCACAATACGAGCTGATTTTTTATAAGGACTTCTATACGATAAATTAAGATCACTCATAGCATATAAAATTCTTCTGTGAACTGGTTTTAGTCCGTCTCTAGCATCTGGTAATGCTCTACCAATAATTACACTCATAGAGTAGTCAAGATAACTAGTTTTTATACTATCTTCTATTAATATATTATCAATATTATCTTCGTTAGATAGAATATTCATAAGACTCCTTGAAAATTTTAAAATTAGAAATATTATATCTAAAATCCTCTTATAAATGACCTCTTTTTAGATATAATAAAACAAAAGGATTTTGTTATGTTTAGATATATTTTGATATTGATTATGTCAATATTTGCTTTCGGTTTAGAGTTAAGTATGATTGATAATAAAATTGTAGAGTCTACTGATGATATATTTAAGCAAAGTTCAATATATACACACAAAAAACTTCTACAATGTTCTCCTCAGATTGATTTAACATATAAGGTTTTAAGTTCAAAAAAAGTTAAGTTAATTCCAAAAAGTAGATTTAAATCTTCAACCACTTATAGTTGCACATTAAATAGTAAATTTTTTGATGTTAATGCTAGTTTTAAATATAGAACAGATAATTTTAATATGTTAAATTTTGATTATTTTAAAGGTGAAAATATATTAAGAGTTGAATTTAATGATATTATTGATTTAAAAACTATTAAAAATTCTATTACCATTAATAAGATAAATAAACTATCTAAAAGTGCATTAAATTATTCTATATCTGCTAAAGATACAACTTTACTTTTAAAAATAAATGAGTCTGTGGGGAAAAAGTTTGAAATAATAATATCTTCTAAATTGAAAAATATAGCAGGTAAAAGTATAGATAAAGAGATAGTCAAAGAGATAAATAGTTACAAAAAGAGTCGTTTAGATGTTAAGATTAATGATAAGATGAAACCGATGATAATATCGGATACTCCACAAATGATAGCTGTTAAAAATGGTAAATTTGTGATGAGAGTATATTTTGATGATACATTTGATGAAGGTTATGATTTTAAAAACTTTTTTGAGGTAGGGGGAGTTAATAATTATAGAATTAATGGTTATGGAGAATATTTAGATTATGATATAAGAGAAGATAGTAATATTAGCTCTTATTATTATATTGATATTCAAAGTGATGAGTTCAAACCTAATAATAGATATACTCTTAAAATTCATAAAGGTTTTAGCCATTATCAAGAGTTAAAAGAGGATATTAGTTTTGCTATTAAAAGTAGTGATATGAAAAAAGAGATTCTCTTTGATGCTAAAAAGCCTTATGTTAGCAATGTTGGAGAGCTTGGATTTAGCTCTATAAATATTAATAGTGCATCATTGATAATAGAGAGTATTCCTAAAGATAATTATAGATATTTTATTAACTATAGTGGTGCAAATTCTAAATATATATCAAAATATACTCAAGAGATTTTTAGCAAAGAGCTAACCCTAAATTCTCCAAAAAATACTCAAATAAAACATAAATTTTTAATTCAAGATTTAACTTCAAACTTAAAAAATGGAATCTATAAAGTTACAATAGAGTACGAAGATAGAGATTTAAATGGAAATATTCTAAACAAATCAACCTCTAAAACTATTTTTGTATCTGATATCGGAATTATGGCAAATATATATGCCAATGGGGCTTTTGTCTCTGTAAATTCTTTGTCTTCTGCAAAACCTATAAGCAATGCGAAAGTTGATATTTATTCTAAAAATAATATTTTAATAACCAGTGGATATAGTGATAAAGATGGTATTCTTAAGATAGAAGAGATGGGAATAATTACTAAAAATCCAAAAGTGATAGTTGTAACAAAAGATGATGATAAGAGTTTTTTAATTCTTGATAAATCATTAAATAAGGCTACACTAAGTTCTATAACAAAAATAGAAGATAAATTTAAGGGATATATATATTTTCAAAGTGAGATATTGCGTCCAGATTCTGAGATAAAAGCTTTAATTGTAGTAAAAGATAGAGATTTTTTATCAGCAGATGATATACCTGTTAGAATAGTGATAAGAGGAGTAAATGATAATCAAATTTTATCAAAAGTATATAATACAGATAAGTTTGGTCTTATTGATTTTTCATTTTTTGTTGATAGAGAACTTTCAACAGGCTCATATCAATTATCTTTATATTTTGGTGATAGAGAGATTGGCTCAGAGATGATAGCAATAGAATCTTTTATCCCTCCACAGATTGAAAATCGTATTAATATAAATAGCTTAACTTATCTATCAGGGGAGTTTATAGATGCAAAACTAGAATCTAATTATCTTTTTGGAGCCCCATCAAGTAATCTAAAAGGTACTTTAAGTTTTAATGCAACTCACAAAGATTATACAAATAGTAAATATCCAAATTTTAGTTTTACAAATAATGAATTAAAAAATAGTAATGATTTATCATATATCAAACAACTTGATAATATTAAATTAGATTTAAAAGGTCAAGCAGAACTTAGTATATCAACTCTATCAAGCCAAAAACCCCCATCTATATTAAAAGGTCTAATTGGTCTTAAAATAATGGATGATACTCAACCAGTATCTACATATAAAGAGGTTACAATATATCCATATTCTCAGATGGTTGGTATTTCACTTAATAATAATCATTTTGAAAAAGGTAAATTTTTAGAGGGGCAAACTGCTCTTATTAACCCTATCACAAGTGAGCCTATCAGTAGAGACTTAACTGTTATTATCAAAAAGTTAAATTGGCATTATAGTTTAGTAAATGGAATTTATCAATGGGATAAAGAGATAGAAATTGTAGAGTCATTTACTGTAAAATCAAATACAAATTTTAGTAAAAAAGTGGATGGATATGGTAGTTATATTGTAGAGGTGGTTGATAGATTAGGTTTACACAGTGCAACTAGTGAGTTTGATATTTGGTGGTGGGGTTACGCCTCTTTGTCTCCTCAAAATAGTTTAAATGATATTGATGTAAAGTTTGAAGATAAAAAATATAAAAAAGCTGATACTCTAATTGCCACAATAAAATCACCTATTTTAGATGGAAGAGTTATTATCACTCTTGAAAACAAAAATATAATATGGCACAAGGCATTTAATATAACAAAAGGTGTCAGCAAAATAGAAATTCCAATAGATAGAGATTTAGGCAGAGGGGCTTATCTGCATACTGTTGTTGTTAGAAAAAGTGATACAAGTTCTAATATTACACCATATCGAGCTTCAAGTTATGATTTTGTTAAGTCAGATAGAGATAGTCAAAATATTGATATAAATATAGACTTAGTAAAAACTTCCCGTTCACTCACTACTCAAAAATTAAATATAACAACCGATAGAGAGAGTGCTTTATTAATTAGTGTAGTTGATATTGGAATTTTACAATTAGTTTCTCAAGATATTCCAAAGATATTTAATTTTTTTAGTGATATGCCAACTCAGTTAATTGCATATTTTGACCTATATGATAAAGTTATGAGTTTTATATCAAAAGGAAGTTTACTATCATTTGGTAGTGATGGTATATTTATGTCACTTAAAAAGAAAAAGCATCTTCCTCCCAAAGTTGATAGAGTGAAACCATTTATGTTATGGTCAAATATATTATATACAAAAGATAAAAAAGCCAGTTTTGATATAGAGATTCCAGAGTTTAATGGGAAAGCAAGAGTGGTAGTAATTGCTATTAATAGTGATTCAGTTGGTGTAAAAACTCAAAATTTAATAATCAAAGATAAAATTATTGTTAAACCATCATATCCAAGATTTATACTTCAAGGTGATGCTTTAGAACTTCCTATAAGAGTATTTAATACCACAAATAAAACTCTTAATGTTGATATTTCAAAAAATGTATCTAATAATATTATATTAGCAATCAAAGATAAAAGCATTGAGTTAGCACCAAATAGCTCAAAAGTTATATATGCAAAACTAATGGCAACAGATATTGGAATTGGTAAGATAAAACTAAATGCCACAACGAACCTAGAGACTTATAGTAATAGTGTTGAGATAGGGATATTTAACCCTTATTCTTTAACTACCATAAATTATCAAGATACAATCTCTAAATCTACAACAATAGATGTTCCTATCCCATTTATTGGCTCAAAGGCGATAGTCACACTTTCTGATAATATAATAGGAAGATTAAGAGGAGATTTAAAATATTTAATCAACTATCCTTATGGTTGTGCAGAACAAACTGCGTCAAAAATATCAGCAATGCACTATAGTAAAAATTATTTAAAATCGGAAGTGATGGCTTCAGCCTCACTAAAAGCTGGAGCTAAAGCACCAGTTCCGAATTTTGAAAGAAAATCAATTAAAGATGCCAATAGATTTATCTCAAAAGGGATAAAAAAACTTTCTAATATGCAAAATAGTTCAGGAGAGTTCAGTTATTGGGAAGATGGAGGATATATTAACCCTTATGCTTCTTTATATACCTCACAAGTACTTTTAGAGCTAGATAAATTAGGATATAATGTAAAAAATACTACAAAAAATCTTATTATCAGCTCTCTTAAAGATATAGCAAAAGGTACTAAAAAAGCAATTTATAATAATAAATATAGAGTCTACTCTGCATATCTTTTAGCTGAATATAGTACACTTGATAAAACTATCGCAAATACAATTTATGACCAAAAAATTTATGATAACTACTATATATCAAAATATTATATGAGTATAATCTTTAAAAAATTAGGTATGAAAAAATTATCAGATAAAATATATTCATCTATAACACTTGTTGATTTAAATACAATTAAAGAGTTTGATTTTAAATACGATGGCTCTTTTAAAACAATATCAAGAGATATGGCTATAGTTTTTTACCTTAAGTCTAAATATTTTACAAAAGATAAAAAAGATTTCAATATTTTTAAAAGTAGATTAATAAAATTATACTCAACACACGAAAAAGCGATGGCATTAATGGCAATTTCAGAGTATATTGGAGATATTAAAAATCAAAAGATGAAAGGTTTTATATCTATTGGTGATAAAGAAATAGAGTATAATCAATCAGTTACCAAAGAGATAGAAGTTGATGATAATAAAATTAAAATAACTCCAACAAGTGGTATTACAAATTACTCAATTGATATATTTACCCATCTGCCAAAAGATATTAAAAATAGTTTATCCAATAATAGACCTTTAAGTATTAAACGCGAATTTATAGATAAAGAGTCTAATTTGGTTGATTTAAATAATCTTAAACAAGGTGATACAATATACTCTAAAATTACAATACAAAATCTAAAAAAACTCTCAAATATCGTAATAAATCATAGAATCCCTGCATGTATGAATATTCAAAATGATAGAATAGCTAAAATTAAAAGCAATGACTTTCAAAATATTAATGTTAAGATAACAAATAAAGATATAAGAGATGATAGAGTATTGTATTTTATTGACCTACCATATTCAAATAAAAATAAAGTAAATCAAGCTGTAATATATACAAAGTTAAATATCACAACAAAAGGGGTTTATAATCTTCCAGCAGTTACAATAGAAGCGATGAATGATAGCAGAATTAATGATTATGCTTTAGAGAGAGATATTATTAGAGTGGTGCGTTAAATCGCATCTTTGAAACAAAAAGAATTTAATAGAGTTCTTTTAAAAACTGGTGCTTTAGCTCCAGCCTTTGGTGAGGCTAAAGCCATCACTTCCGATGAGTTTTGAAAGGAGTTTAATTTATGAAAGTTGTTTTATCTACTTTTTTTATAGCAGGAGTACAATATAGCGATGGAGTATCTTCTATTTTATATAAAGGTGAGATATTACTTAGCCAAAAAGAGCCAAATAATTTGATTGATAAATATGCAATCTCTATATACAGAAATAATATAAAGCTTGGCTATATCCCACGACATTTAAATAGAAAACTATATAATATTAAAGATATTCTGATTGAGGTTGAAGAGTATTATCCTGATGCACCTCCATGGGAAAGAATTTTAGTTTCAGTTTTTTTAGAAGAGTAATTAGACTTTTATTATAAATTTATTGTATAATATTTTTAAGATAAAATATCTAAAAATTTTAAAGGAAGAATATGCAAGAGATAGTAAAAGAGACAAAAACTATTGAATATAGAGTTGATAGAATATTAAAAATGGCAAAAGATCATTTTGGTGAGGTTAGATTTGTAGGAATAAAACTTCATGATAGAATGGGTTGGGTAGCTAAAATACAGTTTGATGAGTTTGAATCTTTAGTAGCTGAGGGAGATAATCCTGTTGAGGCTCTAAAAAATCTTAGAAAAAGAGTTCAAAAAATCATAGATAGACATAATATTGTTTAGTAGATTGATATGAAGCAAAATATTATATTAATTGGATTTATGGGAGTAGGAAAAGGTACACTTGCTAGAGCTTACTCTCAAAAAACAGGTGTTTATAATATAGATACTGATGATTTAATTGAATCTAAAGAGAATAAAAAAGTTAAAAAAATATTTGCAGAGTTTGGTGAATCTAGGTTTAGAGAACTAGAACAAGAAACAGCAACTTGGATAGAAGATTCTATAGAAAATTCACTTATTTCATGTGGTGGTGGATTTTATAAAGTCAAAAATATTAATAAACTGGGTAAAATTATTCTTCTTGATGCTTCATTTGAGTGGATATATAATGGATTGCTAAATGCACCCAATGCTAAAAAGAAACTCAAAAAACGACCACTATTTTCTGAACCTGAAAAAGCAAAAGAGTTATATAATCAAAGAGAAAAAGATTATAAAGAGATAGCCGATGTTATTTTGAGTGTAGAGAATAAAACTATTGATGAAGTGGTTAATGAGTTAATTGAAATTTCAAAAAATGATATAAATAAAAAGGATATATAGATGTGTATATTTTGTAAAATAGTAAAATCAGAGATACCAAGTAATAAAGTAGATGAGAATGAAGATTTTTTGGCATTTAATGACTTGTATCCAAAAGCTCCAATTCATGTGTTAATAATTCCAAAAGCTCATGTTGAATGTTTTCAAGATGTAACTCCTAGTATTATGGCAGGATTGACATCATTTACACAAGGAGTGGCTTCTAAATTAGGAGTTGATAAAAGTGGTTATAGATTAATTACTAATAATGGTTTAGATGGTGGACAAGAAGTTAATCATTTGCATTTTCATCTATTAGGTGGTGGAAAGCTTAGATGGGAACATCAACATGATGAAAGTCATAAAAATATATAATAAAAGTTATACTTAGACTTTTTGTAAAATTTATTTTTAGATTCCGTGTCAAGCACGGAATGACGATTGTTTGTCATTCTGAATTTAATTCAGAATCTAGTTTTAAAGGAAGTCTAATAAAAGTTGTGGGATTTTTCCCATACAAGTTTTGAAAGAACTTTCTTGAATAAAACTAGCAATAAAAGTCAAATTTATATATTATTATATTTAATTGTGTTAAAATGATGGCTATACTGACATTCATCACCCCTATAAACTTAAAGTAATATAATAAGAAATAAATATATATATTAGGAATATACCATCTGTTTTACAAAAATAAATAAAATAAAAACAAAAAAGTTAGGACATCTAGGCTTAGTGGCAGGGATGTGTAAAGAGCTAAATATATCTGAAATAGTCAATAACCATATAGTCACAGGAGACCAAAGAACCCTAAGCCATGGGGATGCTGTGGTCGCTATGATCATCAATGGCTTGGGATTTACAGGTACTCCACTATATATGACTCCACAATATTTTGAAGATAAACCAATAGCTCAACTATTAGGAAAAGATATAGAGGCAAAAAGTATAAATGATATAGCTCTAGGAAGAACATTAGATAAGATATATGAATATGGAGTTAGTGATTTATTCTCAAAAATAGCTTCAAATGCTGTAAAAACTCTTGGGATTTCCTCAAAAATAGGACATTTGGACTCAACTGCCTTTGCAACCAATATAGAAAAAGAGAAAGAGACAGGTGATGGAACAGTTGAGATACGAAAAGGTCATAGCAAAGATTATAGACCAGACTTGAATCAAATAGCTCTCAATATGATAGTAGAAAACAGGGCAAATCTACCAATATATCTGGAAGTATCTAGTGGAAATCAGAGTGA
>JAMOOQ010000028.1 GCA_027100635.1 Campylobacteraceae bacterium
ACTATCTATATTATCCCACTCTTTTATCTCTTTTAATGCTAAATTTAATCTTTTTCTATGTAGGTCTGTTTTAGCTATTATATCATCAATCACAATAAAATACCCTCTTTTTTAATAGTATCAAATATAGATTTATATTTTGTATCTTTGGTTTTAATTATCAAATCTACTTTTCTAAAAATACCATTTATCTCCATATCACTTAATATTTTTATTTTTTTTGAAAGAGATGAATTATAATTTGTCTCTACATATATATCTATATCTCCACCTCTTTTATCATCATATACTCTACTTCCAAAAAGTATTATTTGAGCATCATCAAAAATATTTAAAATACTTTTTTTGATAATCTCTACCTCTTTGTCGCTTAATCGCATATTTTATCACAAATATAATTAATCTCATCATCACTCAAATACGGATTCATAGGCAGACTCATAATCTCACTGCTTACCATCTCTGATATTGGGAAATCACCTTTTTTATATCCTAAATACTCAAAACACTCTTGAAGATGTAGGGGCATTGGGTAATGAACGGCTGTGGGGATACCTTGTGCTTTTAATTTAGCTTGAATATCATCTCTATTTTGGACTCTAATAGAGTATTGAGCAAAAGCAGAAGTTGCACGACTATCAATAAAAGGTAAAATTATCGGAAGTGGTGCTTTAACTCCACCATTTTGTAAGACTAAAGCCTTACTTCCAAAGGCATTATTATATTTAGAAGCTACCTCTTGGCGAAGGGTTAAATCTCTTTTATAATATTTAAGCTTCACATCTACAATAGCACACTGAATTGTATCCATTCTCCCACCAATTCCAATATATTTATGGTGGTATCTCTTATCTTGTCCATGGACTCTAAGTTGTTTTATTTTGGTAGCTAACTCCTCACTATTTGTAAAAACTGCACCACCATCTCCAAAACACCCCAAAGGCTTGGCAGGGAAAAAACTTGTGGTTGAAATATCTCCTAAGTTACTATCACTAATACCATTAAAAGTAGCACCAAATGATTGAGCCCCATCTATTATAACTTTTAGATTATATCTATCTGCTATCTCTTGAATTTTATCCATATTAGCAGGTTGTCCATATAGACTTACTGGCATAATAGCTTTGGTTTTTGATGTGATTTTGGCTTCTATTTTATCTACATCTATATTATAACTCTTCTCATCTATATCTACAAAAACAGGTTTTGCCCCAACTAATGCGATAGTTTCAGCCGTGGCAATAAAGGTAAAAGGGGTTGTAATAATCTCATCATTTGGTTTAATATCTAATGCCATCATAGCCAATATCAAAGCATCTGTACCACTACTACAACTAATAGCATACTTAACACCACTAAATTTTTCTAAATTTTTTTCAAATTCTATCACTTTATTACCCATAATATATGAAACACTATTTAAAACCTCATCTATCTCTTTTTCTAACTCATTTTGATATAAAAAATACTGTTTTTTTAGATTGGCAAAATCTATATTTGTAGATTTATTATTTTCTATAATATAAAACTCATCAGGTTTAATTGTATATTTAGATAATTTTAAAAACTTTTTATCACTTGTAATAATTTTAGCATCTATTGATTTAGCAGAGAGTTCTATCATATAATCTTCTATATCTATATTAGCTAAAGGATTATCAAAATCAACATAAGATGGGGTTTTGATTAGTTTAAAATTTTTTTCAACTTGTAGATACTTCTCATATATATCTTTATACTCTTTTTTGATAATATATCTTAATGTATTAAGTTGATTTATACTAATACAAGCCATATTTTTATCAAGTGAATATAATAATATATCAAAATATTTATCCCCAAAGCCTCTTCTATTTACCAATACATCTATTATAAAATTATTATCAAATATATACATTATTTAACTTTCAAATATCTATCTAAATTCATATCAATATTATGTTTATCTCTAAAATTTTGCTGTATTTGAGTGATATTTGTATCTACTTCAATTTGATTTTTTAGTTTATCTTGATACTTTTCTAAAATAGCTATATTTTTTAACTCTTTATAGTCTAAATTCTCTTTGAGTTCTATATCTACATCTATTGTATCTGATTTTATATCATCAAATCCACTAAGTTTAGGGATAAAAAATCCATCTCCCATTCTAATTATAGTTGCTCTCATTTTATCTCCTTTAGATTTTTATCTATTATAGCATATTTTCTTATCTCATAAATCATAATTTTTTTACTTTTTTTATCTCTCTATCAAAGTCAGACTCTATATATTGAGTTTTATTAAATATATCATATTCTCTATATGCTTTATCTCTTGCTTGTTTTCTTGAAATTTTTCCATTATCTTCAAGTATATCATATTCATTAAATTCAAGAAACTTATTAACAGAATTTGCCACTTTTTCCATTGTTAATATATGATTATTCTCAATAATCCTCTCAATATAATCAAAATATCCACTAATAGCCCTCTCTAATCTCTTAATCTCATCTTCTTGTAAATAATTTTTGGCAATGGCAGTATCAGATTTTAAAACTCTACCATTTGGTGAATTTTTCCAAGTTTGTAAGCCCATAAAAGGCTTATCTTTATCTGCTTTATCATATATTATCTCTGCTGATGTTTGATGTGTAATTGCAAAATGAAATTTATTTTGCACTGTGGCATAAAAATCTTTTGTAGTTTGAGAATTTTTATCATAATCCATACTACACTCTGCAAAAATATCTGTGATTTGTTGATAAATTCTTCTTTCACTTGTCCTAATAGAACGAACTCGTTCAAGTAGCTCTTTAAAATAATCTTTACCAAAATATCTACCATTTTTCATTCTCTCATCATCAAGAACAAAACCTTTGATAATAAAATCTTTTAATATTTTAGTCGCCCATATTCTAAACTGTGTAGCTTGTGAAGAATTTACACGATACCCTACTGAAAGAATAGCATCAAGGTTGTAAAATTCTACTTTCCGTTTCACTTCCCTTGAACCCTCTTTTTGAACTGTTTCCAAAATGGAAATAGTTGCTTCTCTCTCTAATTCACCATCATCATAGATATTATTTAAATGCTTAGAAATAGCAGGAACATTTACACCAAAAAGTTCTGCTATCCTTTTTTGAGGTAACCAAAGCGTCTCGTTATGTAGATAAGTTTCTACTTTTATATCGTTGTTTGGAGTGGTATAGAGTAAAAACTCTGTTAGTTCGTCTTTTATTGTTATGTTATTTTCTGTCATCAACTTATAACCTTTAATTCATCATCTATTATAGCATATCTCCCAAACTCATCACTAGCCATATCATCAATAAATTCAAGCGTATTCCCACTCTTACCAACCCAGCCAATCTGTTTTGCAGGGACTCCAACCATTAAAGCATAAGGTTTTACATCACGGTTAATTACAGCACCACTTCCAATAAGTGCATACTCTCCAATAGTTACTCCACAAATAATCGTAGCATTAGCACCAATTGAGCAACCCTTTTTAAGAAGAGTCTTTTTAAATTCATCTTTTCTTTGGATAAATGCACGAGGGTTAATTACATTTGTAAACACCATAGATGGACCTAAAAATACATCATCTTCTATCTCTACCCCCTCATATATAGATACATTATTTTGCACCTTTACTCCATTACCAATATTTACATCTCCACCAACTACACAATTTTGTCCAAAAGAGCAATTTTTACCAATAATAGTGCCTGATATAATATGAGAGAAGTGCCAAACTTTTGTATTATTTCCAATTTTTACATTATCATCAATTATTGAAGTCTCATGTACAAAAAACTGACTCTTTTTTATCTCCTTTGGATTATTTCTATTTTTCCATCTATCTTTAGTTAAATATTTACCATCACTCATTTTAATACTTTTTTACAAAATGGATGATAATCTCCATGAAGTCCTATTGGTATCAAATTTCTAATTGTTGAAACTGTTCTAATAGAACCATAAGCTTCATCTAGTCCAAAGCCATTGCCTTTAAGTATTTCTTGATAGCTTCTTGTATGTAAATCTGTAAATCCTCCACTAAATTCTAACTCTTCATTATCTACAGTGATACTTCTAAAAGTTCTTTGACCTGTGGCTTTAACTTCATTAGGAATATAATCATAATTAACTGACAAGAACCATCTTACAGTTGCATTTTTTAATTTAAAGTACCCAGCATTTGTATCAGGAGTTTTTAGATGTACAATATTCTCCTCCACATCTCCAAAAATCCAACAAAGCATATCATAGAAATGTACCCCAATATTAGATGCAATTCCACCTGACTTAGACTCATCACCTTTCCAGCTTACAAAATACCATTTTCCTCTACTTGTAAGATATGTTAAATCTATATCGTAAATTTTATTTGGGTTTTCTTTAAGTTCTTTTGTCACTCTTTTTTTTAGTGCTATAATTGATGGATGAAGACGAAGTTGAAGAATATTATAAACTCTTTTACCTGTTTCTTGTTCTATAATTTTTAGACTATCTATATCACTAGGATTAAGAACTAATGGCTTTTCACAAATTACATCCCCATTGTGTTGCAACCCATATCTAATATGAGCTTCATGAAAATAGTTAGGTGAAGAGATAGAAAAATAGTCTATTTGAGATTTACGATTAAAATTATCTATAAATGTATCAAATTTTTCAAACTCTGTAAAAAAATCAGCCTCTGGAAAGTTACTATCCATAATACCAATTCCATCGTAAGGGTCAAGTGATACTATAAGATTATTACCTGTATCTTTGATAGCTTTCATATGCCGTGGAGCGATATATCCACTAGCGCCTATTAGTGCAAAATTCTTACTATTATTCATTTTTATATCCTTTATATATTAACAATTTAAGGGCAACCATAAAGGATTGCCCCTACAAATGTTAATTAGCCATAGGGGTATCCCCTTGTGGGTACCCTAAAATAGTGAGTTAAAACTTCTATCTAACAATAAACGATGGATTCAAAAGATTCTCTTTATTATAAACTAATGATTTTTTATCATCAAATCTAACCACATCTTTTTTTGAATTTAAAACTATTGCATGAGCAGCAGCAGTGTCCCATTCCATTGTAGGTGTAACTCTAGGGTAAATATCAGCTTCACCCTCTGCTACCATACATAATTTAAGCGAGCTTCCAATTGATTTTTGAATTATCTCTTTTGTATCAATATTATCTATAAAATCTTGTGTCTCTTTTGAAAGATGAGATTTTGAACAAACAACAACCATTTTATCTTTTGGATTATTATTGATTTTTATTGGCAACTTTATATTATTTTTAAACGCTCCAACTCCATCTTTTGCTTTATACATAACATCAATGGCAGGAGCATATACAACTCCTAAAACAGGTTTATCAATATGCATAAGTGCTATATTTACTGTAAATTCCCCATTTCTTTTAATAAACTCTTTTGTCCCATCAATCGGGTCTATACACCAATAATAGTTCCAATTTTTTCGTATTTGATAATCAACAGTTGCATTCTCTTCTGATAAAATGGGAATATCAGGATATAATAAAGTTAACGCATCACAAATAATATCATTAGATTTAATATCAGCTTCAGTAAGTGGGGATTTATCATCTTTATACTCTATTTTAAAATCTCTGCTATATATCTTCATAATAACATCACCCGCCTCTTTTGCAATATCTACAATTTTTTCTAAATCTATTTTATCTAACATATATATCCTTCTAATTTTAAATACTCTAATATTTTATCTACAGACTCATCAATAGATAGTTTATCAGTTTTTAAATTAATATTTGGTTTAACTGGGGCTTCATAGGGGGAACTAACTCCTGTAAAATCTTTAATTTCACCTTGCATTGCTTTTTTATATAAACCTTTTGGGTCTCTTTTTTTACAAATCTCAATTGGTGTATCTATAAAAATTTCTATAAACTCATTCTCTTCAAGTAAATCTTTAACGATTTTTCTATCTTTTATAAAAGGGGATATAAAGGCAGTAATTACAATAATTCCTGCTTCAACAAAAAGTTTACTAACCTCTGCAATTCGTCTAATATTTTCAACTCTATCACTATCAGTAAAGCCTAAATTACTATTTAATCCATGACGAATATTATCACCATCTAGTAAAACTGTTTTATATTTTAATTGATATAACCTTTTTTCAAGGGTATTTGCAATTGTAGATTTTCCACTTCCACTTAATCCTGTAAACCATAAAAGCATAGGTTTTTGATCTAATAGTTCTGCTCTATCTTTTTTGGTAATATTTTGATTATGCCATACTATATTTTTATCTAACATAATTATCCTTTACATATTTAATGATTATCTCAACCGATTCTTCAACAGATAACTTATCTGTATCTATAACTATCTCTGCATATTGTGGCTCTTCATAAACATCATTTACACCAGCAAAATTTTGTAATTCTCCAGCTTCTGCTTTTGCATAAACACCTTTATAATCTCTTGCTTGACAACTATTAATATCAGCTTTAACATAAACTATAATATTATTCTTGACCAATTCTCGTATTGCTTTTCGTGATTCACAATATGGAGATACAAAAGATGACACTGTTGAGATTGAATTATTTTGCAAAGTTTTAATTAAAAAACCAATCCGTTTCATATGTTTATTTCTATCATCTCGGCTAAATCCAATATTTGGAATAAGTGATCGTATCTCTTTTGAATCAAGTCGTTCTAGTGGAATTTGAAGTTTTTCAAGCTCTTTAAATACCCTATCTGCAATTGTTGTTTTTCCTGATAGAGGAAGACCAGTAAACCATAAATTAAAAGGTTCAATTTTTTCTTTTCCCCATCTAAGCTTATGCCAAACTCGCTCATGACCCCAATATAAAACAACTTTTAAAACACTTTCAATCAATCCAGCCATAATTGCCAAATCTAATCTTCCAAAAAATAGATAAACAATAATAACAGTTGTTGTTGTGGCAACCAATCTCCAGCTAATCCCTTTAACTATTGAACGTTTATTTGTTTCTTTATACATTAAATAGTTTTACAATTCCATTCTGGAAAATTATCTCTTATATATTTATTTAGTGCTTTTTCTGCATCTGTATAACTTTTATTACTTAATTTATTAATATCTTCTTCTCGACGACTTACACTTACAATCATCCCTGCACCAACACTGTTATTTGTTGCTCTATCAATAATAATAAAACTTCCAGTTTGGCGATTTATTTGATATGAATCCACTGCAATTGGACGCGTAAGTAAAATTTTACAAGATGCAATATCATTTAACTCTAACTCATTGACTTGAACTCTTTTATAACTATTTACATCAATTTTATAATTAATATGTTTAAATGAAGCAGATACAACAGATGAGGATATTTTAATATCATAAGTTTTATCCAAAACCATCGGCTCTTCATCCATCCAAACTACCATAACTTTTAGACTATTTGAAACTCGTGGCATATTTTTTGTATGAACAATCATATCTCCACGACCAATATCAACTTCATCTTGAGTTGTAATTGTAATTGCCATTGGTGCAAAAGCTCTATTTATCTCTGAGGTCTCACCTGCATCTATAATATGTTTTACTTTTGTAGTTTTTCCTGATGGTAAAATTGTAATCTCATCTGCAACTTTTACACTTCCTGATGCAACCGTTCCACAAAACCCTCTAAAATCAAGATTAGGACGATTAACATATTGTACAGGAAATCTAAAATTTTCCTCTTTTGTAGAACTAGATATATCTATAGTATCAAGTAAATTAAAAAGTGTATCACCACTATACCAAGAGATATTATCACCTCTATCAACAATATTATCACCTTTTAAAGCACTTACAGGGATATAATATCTATTTTGTATACCCAGTTCATCTGCTAACTCTTCGTAAGACTTTTTTATACTCTCAAAAACTTCCTCTTTATATTCAACCAAATCCATCTTATTAATAGCTACAATAATATTTTTAATCCCTAATAAATTCACAATAAAACTATGTCTTCTAGTTTGAGTTAATATCCCTTTTCGTGCATCAATCAAAATAATAGCTACATCAGCAGTACTCGCTCCTGTTACCATATTTCTTGTATATTGCTCATGCCCTGGGGTATCTGCAATTATAAATTTTCTTTTGTCTGTTGAAAAGAATCTATAGGCTACATCAATTGTAATCCCTTGTTCTCTCTCACTTGACAATCCATCAACAAGCAATGCCAAATCAAGATTATCCCCTTGTGTTCCAACTTTTTTACTATCTTTAACTATTGCACTAAGTTGATCTTCAAATATCATTTTACTATCATAAAGAAGTCTACCAATTAAAGTACTTTTTCCATCATCAACACTACCACAAGTGATAAATCTCAGCATAGTTTTATTCTCATGTTCTTTAAGATACTCTTCTATATTTTCAGCTATTAAATTACTCATCTAAAAATACCCCTCCATTTTTTTCTTCTCCATAGAACTAGATAAATCACTATCAATCACTCTCCCTTGTCTCTCAGAAGTTGTGGTTAAAAGCATCTCTTGAATAATCTCTGGCAAAGTTGTGGCAGTTGAATTTACTGCACCAGTCAATGGATAACACCCAAGTGTTCTAAAGCGAACCATCTCTTTTGTTGAACCTTCTCTTAAATCTTTTGGAACTCTATCATCATCAACCATAATTTTAGCTCCACCATACTCTATAACCTCACGCTCTTTTGCAAAATACAACGATGGGATTTTAATATCTTCAAGATATATATATTGCCAAATATCAAGCTCTGTCCAATTAGATAAAGGGAAAACCCTAATAGATTCCCCTTTTTTTACCTTAGAATTATATATATTCCAAAGCTCTGGTCTTTGCTCTTTTGGATTCCACTGATGATACTCATCTCTAAATGAATAGATTCTCTCTTTTGCACGACTTTTCTCTTCATCTCGTCTTGCTCCACCAAAAACAGCATCAAATTTATAAATATCAAGCATATTCTTTAACGCTTCTGTTTTCATAATATCAGTGTGCAAAGCAGAACCATGGGTAAAAGGCGATATATCCATATCAATCCCTTTTGGATTACTATACGTAATTAGCTCCATCCCAACCTCTTTTGCCCGTTTGTCTCTAAACTCTATCATCTCATTAAACTTCCATTTTGTATCAACATGAACAAGTGGAAATGGTGGAGGGGCAGGATAAAAAGCTTTTAGAGCAAGATGAAGCATCACAGAACTATCTTTACCCACACTATAAAGCATTGCAGGATTCTCAAACTCAGCAATCACCTCTCGCATAATGTAAATTGACTCAGCTTCTAGTTGTTTTAGATGTGTTAATTTATCTTTATCTATCATAAAAATCTTCTTATCCTTAAATTTTTTTAAATTATTATATCAAAATTTTATATAAAATAGTGTATAATTTAAAATACTAGACTTTATTTAAGAATTAAGTTTATATCAAAATATAACTACCCTATCTAATATTTTTTAAGCTTTCAACTACTCCTTCCCCTAATTTATAAGAAGTCTAATATACAAATAATTTAAAAGGATATAAAATGATAAAAAAATCAATTTATTTAAATATAATCGCTCTTTCACTATTTACAAGTTGTGGCAATCAGTCACCAAATAACAAACATATAAATCCTCCTGCATCAACATATTTAGCTTATAATAAATATAGAACAAATAATAATATTGAGGTAAAGATAGATAGAACAGTTGAGTGGGATACTGGTTTTTGTGAAGATATTCAAATTACAAATATTACAGATAACACTATTCAATGGAGGGCTGAACTTATTATAGACGGAATAATTGATGAAATATGGAATGCTAATTATACCCAAACTGATAACCTATTGATTGCAAATGGAGTTAGTTATAATAGTGAATTAACTGCAAATAAAAGTACAACTTTTGGTTATTGTGCCACAAAAACTGCAAAAGTTTTAGCTAATGAAATATCCACAGATAGTAGTAATTTAATTATGACAAAAGAGATAACTAGCCAGTGGAATGGTGGATATTGTGCAGATATCAAACTCTCTAATAATTCTGATTTAAAAATCAAATGGGATATATCTACAACCTTAGATGGTAAAGTTTTTGAGCTTTGGAGTGCAAATTATGCACAAAATAGTGATTTACTCTTAACAGCTAGTGGAGTGGATTATAATGAGGTTATTATGCCAAATTCATCAATTGATTTTGGATATTGTCTTAAAGATGTTCTAACACTAGAAATAACAAATACGGAAGATAATACAACTGTAACAACGGAGCAAGAGGATAAACCTAAAAGTATAATAGACTACTCAAGTTTATTTAATGATTTTAATGTTGGTTTTGGCTCATCTTATGCTTATCCATTTTTATCAAGTGAAGGTGAAAAAAAGATTTGGGTAAGTCCAATTGAACTAATTATGCAAGATAATATAGAAGATAACAGTTATTATCAAGATATTAAAAATTTTGATGGTAGCAGTTTTTCTAATCTACAAGATAAGCTTAAAAATAGTAAATTTTTGGTCTATTGGCTAGTCAAAGATTGGAAAGAGAATTGGTTTAATTTACAAAAAATTCAAAATGCAATAGATGCAGGGTATATACCAGTTTTTAGTTATTGGTATTTTGCTGATGAACTAATGGGTGGTATGCCTGATGCTGATAAAAAAGCCGAGTATCAAAAAGATAGTATAAGATTTGCAAACTTTTTAAAAAAACTTAATGGTAAAAAAATAGTTATTATGGAGCCAGAGTTTAATAAAAATGTAGTTTTATATAATGAAAATAGTCAACATGAATTTGCATCAATTATAGCAGAAGCGATTGACACAATTAAAGCAAAAAATGGTGATACCATATTCTCCTTATCTATGATGGATACAGGAAATAGAGGAGAAAAAGAGACTTATCCTAAATGTGACTATGAAAATTGTGCTTTGGGTGATAGATATGAATGGAGTCGTCCTGAGATTGTGTATAATGATCTTTTACCAAAATTAGACTTTATATCATTTCAAGAAAATATTGGGCAGTTTAGTAGAAATCCTAACGATATAGATACACCGATTAGCTATACTAATGATGAGATTGGTATTGACTTTTTAGCAACAAGAATTGATAATTTTACAAAATTTTTAAAAGAGAAATATAATAAACCCATATTTTTACCATTTATTACAGTAGCCTCTGCAACTTGGAGTGATAATAATAGCAATAAAGCGATAGAAATATCCGAGCTAAATTATCATGGCTGGGATGATAAACTAGAACAGACTTATAAAGATTTATCACAGATGAAAACTACATTACAAGAGAGTGGACTATTTGGCTACGCTCCAATGGCTCTATTTGATGACCCAAAACATGATCAATATGGATATCAGTTTTTTATGAATAATGAATATCATTTGGGTATTGTTGGAAGTGATTCTATCGATGCTATTGATAATGGGATTAGTGGAAACTTGATTTTTAAAAAAGATGTACTTGAATATATTTTTGATTAATCTTTTATATTAAAAAATCCTAACAAAGTTTAGAATTATCTATTTTTGTTAGGGTTCTTATTTAATAATTTTAATAACATAATGCTGTACTTTTCTCTACCTAAATAATTAAAATGATATTTATCTGCCCATAACTCTATATCCTTATTATACTTATTTGTTAAATCAATAATATTCTTTGTATTAATCTTTTGAAAAATTTGATTATTATATTGATAATCTATCCCATATCCTCTAGGTTGGAAAATAATAATTGGTCTTATATTATGGCTTTTTATAAAATCAATAAGTTTATTTAAAAGTTTAAAATTAATATTATCTATTTTATATGTATCCCATTTAATAATACTATTCTTAATACCATTAAATTTATTTGTTACAATAAATCCATCTCCATTTGAACATAAAAATACTGTTCGTTTCATTGTTCCTCTAAAATAACTAATATTACAATCAATATTATTAATCTCTAAATCATAATATAATAATCTTTTTTTTACTAAAAATCTATTTTTTATAAACTGATTAAATTGAAATAATAAATGTTTTAACCTTATTTCATTGGATATTCTATCTTGAATAGAGATAAATTTGAGGGTATTTTCTTTCTCAATAGAATTAATAAAATTATAATCAAATTGAGTTGGAAATTTTAATTTTTTAATAATATTTTGCTCTCCTATAATTTCAGATATATCTAATGATAGTACTATATATTTTGGGTAATATTTAACTGCTTCATTAACGGCAAATGAAAAATCTTTTAGAAACATACCAGGTCTTCCATAGTTATATATTTCTATTCCATTTTGTTTAAATTTATTTGTTGATATATGATTTTGTGTTTTTGAACTTCCTATAAATATATAATCTAATTTATCTATTTGTGAAGCTCTATATTTTAAATTAATAGATTTTGATACTTTATCTTCTAAGAAAAAATTATCAGAATTAAAATATATAAATAGATACAGTGATATATAAAATAATATAAGTAATGGTATTATCATTAATATTGTATAAATATAAATTCTATATTTTTGTCTCATTATATACCTCTAAAAATTAAAATATATAAATATATCTGAGTTATTATAATGCATATATAAGAAAGTAAATATATTTAATATAACCAATAATAGAATCTCATACATATTCTTAATTCTAAAATTATTTAAATTTTTTAGTCCAAAGAGTATTATAATAGATAAAATAACTATACATATTTCAACTATATTCAATTCTAAAGTTGGTAGTGTTATTTGACTTATATTAAACATTCCAGTTAAAATCTTAATAGCATCATCCCATTCTTTAGCTCTAAAAAATACCCAAGCAATATTTATAAAATTAAAAGTAATAAACCATGCAATTATACTATACAGTTGAAATCCTATATTTTGCCAAATACGATGAACCACTAAAGCGATACCGTGTAAGAATCCCCAAAAAACAAAAGTCCAACCTGCTCCATGCCAAATTCCACCAATGATAAAAGTTGCTAAGAGATTATTATATATTCTAAAATTTCCTTTTCTGTTTCCTCCAAGAGGTATATAAATATAATCTTTTAAAAATCTACTAAGTGTTATATGCCATCTTCTCCAAAAGTCTTGAATATTAGTGGCTTTATAAGGACTATTAAAGTTAATAGGTAGTTTTATGTTAAAAAGTAATGCTAAACCAATTGCCATATCTGTATAACCACTAAAATCAAAATATAGTTGAAATGTATATGATAATGATGTAGCCCAAGCCTCAAAAATATTTAGTGTAGTTGCTACATCAAATCCATTAATAGCCCATATAACAAAAGTATCGGCAATTACAACTTTTTTAAATAATCCTATAGAAAATATAAAAAGCCCCATTGCTATATTTTTATAATTCTTTACTTTATTTCTTATCTTCATAAACTGTGGCATCATCTCTTTATGATGAACAATTGGACCTGCAATAAGCTGAGGAAAGAAAGTCACAAATAAAGCATAGTTTAAAAAGTCATACTCTTTTGTCTCTCGTCTATAACTATCAACTAAATATGAGATTTGTTGAAAGGTAAAGAAACTAATCGCAAGTGGTAAAGCCAAATCTAATGTTGGAACATTAGCATCTGTTAATAGATTAAAATTGTCTATCATAAAATCTGTATATTTAAAATAACTAAGTAGTGCTATATTTGAGATAATACCAAAAATTAAGATTGATTTTTTAGAAAACTTATAATAACCATCATCGTTGTTAAGAGAGTTCCCAACTATATAATTAAATAACAGTGATGAAAGTATAATTGGTAAATATGTTATGTTCCACCAACTGTAGAAGAACAAACTACTAAATAGTAAAAAACCTTTTGATACTTCTGTAAGTCTTTTATGATTTAGATAGAAGTATATAAAAAATGTTATTGGTAAAAATATAAATATAAATTCATAAGAATTAAAGAGCATTTAAATTATATCCATTTATATTTAAAAGATTAATATTTGGATATAAATTCTGAATCAATTTAATATCTTCTATATATTTATCTTTCAAGCCTGTTACCTCTAGCTCATTAAATGGTAAATAAGGTAAATTAATTTTATTTAATGGATATTTATTATTTAAATATTCTATTATTTTAGAACCCTCCTCTTGATTACCACTAGAATAAAAAGAGTCCAGTACTTTAATAGTCTTACTTGATAAAGATGCCCTTGTTCTTTGAACTTTATATTTTGAAATTATTTCATCACTCTTTTTTAATCCCGTAAGGTTATCAATAATTAATGGAAATAACTCATGTAAGTCCTCATAACACCATAAAGTAATATTCTCTTTAGGTACTATGGCTGATATTGATTCAAGAACAAATACCCAACTATTATCCTTAAATTTTTTTTTATTATAAAATTTATTAAATGGCATATATCCTCTATTTCTAACCACTTCTAAGTAAATTGATCTGTAAAAACTATCATAAGCACGAATAGAAAAGAATATCTCAATATCAGCATTAGGAAATATATTTTTAATATTATTTAATCTATTTTGTATCTTAGGATAAATCCCATGATATATTTTAAAATCATAAGGAACACCAATAATATTCTCTTCTGCAATAATTAAAGTTTTTATATCTTCCAATACACTGCTATTGACAACTTTTATTAAGCTATCCAAAAAATTAGGTCTTAAATTTTTAGGAGTTAAAAGTTTAATACCATTTTCTATTAATATATTTTTACTATTTTCTAACATAGATTGAATATGTGTAGTAGCAGTTTTATGAGCTCCTATGTATAATTTAATATTCATATTATTTTATCATTTTATTTACTAATGTTTTATCTATAATTTCAGCATAATCACTTGACATCAAATCATCAATAGTATATGAAGTATACCATATATTATTTTTAATTTTACTATTAGAATTTTCTATAGATATTATTCTAAAATGATAACAAACTAAATATGCTTGTTTTATATCTTTTTCTCTTAAATTATCATAAAATGGAGATAAGTCACTTCTATTTTGATATATACTATCTACACAAATAAAATTACCTATAGGTGATTTTGGATGATGATCCCATATATTATCAAATTTCGATGGTTTAAATATACATTTAACTTCAATTTTTTCATATCTACATCTAAACTTATGCTCACTACTTTTAGTATTAATATGTTTTTTATCATGATTCCATCTATCAATAGTTTCATTTATTAAATTAGTAGGATTTTTATCTCTTTTATTCGCAGACATCATCACCCAAGGAATTTTAATACAATCAATATCGCTAAAAGTATTCATTAATTCATCTCTAATAGTATTAGACAACTCTTTTTTTGTTGTAATATACTCGTCAACATCAACATATATAAGCCACTCTGTGCTATCTTTAATATCTTTATAAACAGAATTTGCAATATCTTTTTCAATAATATTGTTTTCAAAATATATCATTACTTTTGGATGATTTAAGAGATACTCACTATACTTTAGTGTAGAATTATCATCTATTATATATATATATTCTATACCCTCTTTTAAGTAATAGTTTATAAATTCCTCTATAAAAGGCTCATCTTTACATCGTGTCATAAGTGATAAAAAATTCATTAACTACCAACTGTTAATAAATTTATTATTAAAATTCATTTTTTTACATCTTAAAATAAATTCAAAATCATCATGATACCACTGTTTTAATTTTAATATTCCTTTTTTATCGATATATTTATCTATATTTTTAGGATTTTTGTGTGCTGTAATCTCATCTATTGGTAATTTAACAGATTCGTGTATATTCAAAATTTGCTTTAATCTTATAAAATCATTATCTAATGACTCTTGAAATCCTATAAATAAAATATCATTTATACGTGAATTAAAATATTCTAAACTAGAATACCAATTTTTATATGTTCTAAAATGTTGGATATTTTTCATTGCTCTTAATGATAATTTATAATTTTTAGAATTTTTATCTGCTAAAGAAATTGCTAATTGATTAGGTAACAAGAATGTTTCAAATATTTCTTTTTCTTCATTGCTCCATTCAAAATAATATCGTGGTTGTCCCTTTCGTTGCCTACTATAAAAACCACTTATAAATCTTGATATTGGATCCCTTAAAAAGAAAATAACATATTCACCTTTTGGAATATCTTTTAAAGATATATTATGATGATGTAATATAATATAATATTGATCTGTCTCTAAATAATTTTGTAGTATTGATTTAATTGCTGTACCACCTGTTTTACCTATATGTAGAAAATGTATAATTTTTTTTTGTTTTTTTAGCATACTTTAGTCCTTTTAATATATTAAATTTTTTTAATAGATAAATCAAAATTAAAATCAATGAATCCATTTATTTCACTCTTATTTTTAATAACCTTAAAAATATATGCATCAATAATTCTATGTAATACCTGTTTATCTCCATATTGTATGGTATTTGTTCCACAATTAAACAAATATGTACCTATATTTAATATATTTTTAAATTTCCATTTAATATGATAGATATTATTTTTTTCAACTTTTGATATTTTATAGTTATCTAATAGTAAAACTTTTCCACCTAAATTAACTCCTATTATATTTTTAAGTTGCATAGCTATTCTAATACTATTAAAAGATTCTAAATACTTTATTTTATAACTATAATAATAATACTCCCCAAACTCCAATATATTACACTCATTACCTTCTAAATCAGTTATTTTTATATCAAAAATTCTTGCCCCATTCTCTTTATAAACCACCATTGATTTAGATTTTAAATTTGGATTATAAAAAGCACTACTCTTTAGTTTTTTAGCAGGTTTATTAGCCTCTATTTCAAGTTTTTTATATTCATCTCTAATATCTCTAATATTATTATTTTTACTGTCTCCAAACTTTTCATATAAATTTACCACATCTTTTGGTTTACCTTCTATTACGAGTTCTCCCGAGTGTAACATAATTGCACGGCTACAAAGTTGTTTAATTACTCCACCTGAATGAGATACAAAAAGTACAGTAACATCATTAGATTCACACATATTTTCTATCTTTGCATAACACTTACGACTAAATGCCACATCACCAACACTTAAAGCCTCATCAATAATTAAAATCTCAGGTTCTGTATTAATAGCAAATGCAAATCCTAATCGTGCTTTCATTCCACTACTATAAGTTTTAAGTGGTTGATATATAAACTCTCCAATATCTGCAAAAGATATGATATCATCAAGTTTATCTTTTATTTGAATCTCACTTAATCCACTAATGCTTCCTGCTAAATATAGATTATCTAATCCGCTAAGTTCAGGGTTAAATCCTGCTCCAAGTTCTAACATTGCTGTAATTTTTCCATTAACTACTATTGTTCCACTTGTTGGAGTAAGTACACCTGTTATCATTTTAAGCAAAGTTGATTTACCACTACCATTTTTACCTATAATTCCAACAACTTCGCCTTTTTTAACATTAAAAGATATATTATTATTTGCTAAAAAATCTTGATGATAGCTCTTTTTTGATAAACTCAAAGATTCTTTAAGTCTATCAATTGGTTGCTTATATAACTTATATTCTTTGGTTAAGTTTTTAATCTCTATAGAATTTTTCATCTATTTCTATTTTTTATTACTTCATTTTTTATCATCTGCTCATTCTCTTCTCTTATCTGTCTAGTAAACTCTTGTCTTTGTATTTTAGATTCCATCATCACTTGTTATAATCTCTCTATTGATCTCATATCTTATCCTTTTCATCTTAAAATATCAGATTAAGTTAATTCTTTAATATTTGTGAGCTTTTATTAGGAGTAGAATCTATTTTTAGAATATTTTTTACTATAAATATATCCAAACTCTTTAACTAATTCATCTATATTTATATTTGGTTTAAAACCTATTTTGTTATTTAACATATAAATTCCTTATATAATACTTTAATAAAATATTATATAAAAAATTAAATAGATTCATTCCTACGCAGAGCGTAGGAATAAGTAAAAAATAACTAAAAATTAGTTACCATTATTTTTTGTATTTTCATCAATAACTTTTAAATCTACTTTACCTGTAGCACTTTTTTGATATCCAATTACATCACCATAATCAGATTTAACATCCATAGTTATTTCTAGATTATAACCGTTAAGTTCTGCTGGAATATCTCTTCCTGTAATTAATGTTTTTCTCTCACCTGCTTTTATAATATTATCTGTTAATGTTATTAACACATCATCAGCACCAATAAAATTAATTGCTTTTAACTCTATTGTTGTATCATCTTTAGAATTATTATATACAGTAACAATTGAAGTTGTTCCTACATCACTACGATTCACCATACCCATAACTCTAGCAACATAAGTAGCCAATGTCCATTTCATAACTTCTGATTTATCTTCAGTTAATGAATAACCTGTTACATCACCATGACTACCAACACCATATTGATATTTTACATTAGCATCAAATGTGGTAGGAGATAATGCTATAATATCATCGGCAGAAGTTAATGTATAAGTTGTTCCATTGTTATTATCGTTACCAATATCTACAAATGTAACTGTTGTACCATTTTGTGTATCAGCAGTAAAGTTACCATCTATAAAGTTACCTCCATTAAATGTAACCGTTGCATTAACATCTGTATAATTAAAGTCAACCGCAAATGGTGAGGTTGGTACTTTAGTTGTTAAATTACAATCTATACTAGTAATAGGATCAAATGTTTGTCTTGTTGTTGTATTTATTGCAACATTTTTACCATCATTACAAATAAGTGATTTAACTTCAACTTTTTGTGTATCTTTTTTAAATATTATTAAATCATCCGCAGCAGCAGAGATGACACTTCCTGATCCCTCACCCACTAAAGTAAGTTTTATATCACCGTTCGAACTTTTTGCTATTTGTAGAGGAGATGTTTGATTAGTAGTATTTACAATAGTATAGGTACCATTTTTTACTATTTTATCATTTTCACTAACTCTAAATTTAATTTGACCATCAACTGAATCATCAAACATCTCTGCTACTATATCAGTAATATTTGTATCTACCATAGTGTAGTTAGCTTTATCTAAAAACTTAGCACCTTCAATTTTAATAGTGATAAAATCATTAGCATTAAATTTAAAACCTGATGTAAATGATATATTTGTATCATTAACATCCACAGATATCATAGATAAATATTCAGTATTATATTTATCTGCCGTACTACTATCAATATTAGTTCCAAATGCTAAAACAGACGCTGCAAAAGCACCTGTTGTTAATGTTGCAGCAACTAATGCTGACAATCCAATTTTTTTTATAGTCATATTGACTCCTTCTATTTTGAGTTAAATTTTCGCGCGAAATCCCACTCCTGAGATTTCTATTAAAATTTTAGCTATTTTTGGCTTAAGTATATATTAAAGATAATTAGAGATAGATTCTGAATTAAATTCAGAATGACAAAAGAGGTTGAGATTCTGAATCAAGTTCAGAATGACAAACAATCATCCGGAATGACAAACAATCATTCAGAATGACGAAGGGACAAACGAATTTACATCATTCCGTGCTTGACACGGAATCTAATTAGTGATAATCTTATCAATCATCAATTGCAGTGATTCTTTGCCTCTGAAAATATTTTTATTCACTCTATATTTTATATCTATAATAGAGTTTGGTTTTATATCAGAATCATCTCTAAATTTAATTGCGTTCATAATCTTAGATGGTGCTAAAGAACCATATCCTAATTGTTGTAAGGTTAATTTTAGATGGTTTTTATCTTTTCCTATTTTTTGACAAGAGATAACTTTTACATTGTGAGTTATAAATTTTGGGTTGGTATTTGAATTACCATAAGGGGCATATTTTTCTATAATATTTATTAAATCAAAATCAATCGCATTAAAATTTAACTCACCTAAAAGCTCTTCATCTTCTAAATTCTGATTATAATTTTTGGTTTTATAGTTTTCTTGAAGAGACTCTTTAAAATCTTTAAAATTATTAATATTAAGAGCCAATCCAACTGCCATTTTATGTCCACCAAAACCTAAGAGTAACTCTTTTGATTGATTTACAATATCAAATAGATTACATTCTCCATAGCTTCTGCCACTTCCTTTAAGTTTTGAGCCATTTTTAGAGAGGATTATTGATGGTTTGGCAAAATGATTAGAGACTCTTGAGGCTACAATTCCGACCACTCCTTCGTGCCAATTTTTGCCATAAACTACAATTATATCATCCTGATTATATTTATCGGAAGTGATGGCTTCAGCCTCACCAAAAGCTGGAGCTAAAGCACTAGTTCCAAGATTAGTAGCTTTTAAAATTGCCTCTTTTGTAATATTTGCTTCTACCTCTTTTCTATTTGTATTAAAATCTATTAATTTGAGTAGATTTTCCCTTGCATCTTTTATATTTTTTGAAAGTAGAAAATTAAAAGCATAAGAGGCATCTTTCATTCGCCCCGCACTATTTAGTAATGGAGCTATAAAAAAACCAATTGTTTCGCTTGTAAATATTTCTATTTTAAGATGCTCTTTTAAAGCTAAAATTGATGGGGTTGAAGATTGGTTAAGAGTTTTTAAACCTGAGATTACCATTGCACGATTTATATGTAGAAGAGGCATAACATCTGCGATTATTGCGATGGAAACAAGTTCCAGAAGTTGTTTTGTATCTATTTTTGAAACTATAGTTTTAGTATCTTTAAATGGTGGAACTAAAGTACCACTTTCGATTTTAGCATTTAAAGAGGCGATAAGATACCATGCAATTTGAGCTCCGCATATCTCATCAAAAGGGAAATTACAATCTTTTTGTTTTTGATTAACGATTGAATGGGCTATTGGTAAATTTAATGGGACAATATGATGGTCGGTGATAATTAGCTCAATACTTAATTCTTTTGCAACCTCTGAAGCCTCTTTTGCTGATATGCCATTATCAACTGTAAGAATTAAATCATAATCAGATAGTTGATGGATTAATTTTGGTGTCATTCCATAACCATCTTTAAATCTATTTGGAATAATTGTTTTAAGTTCCACTCCTAAATGATTAAAAAATATTTTTATGATAGTGGTTGAAACTACGCCATCAACATCATAATCACCAATTAATGCTATTTTCTCACCATTATTTATCGCCTCTATTATTCTATTGGTTGCTTTGGTCATATCTTTTAAAGTTGATGGAAATGGTAAATTTTTAAGAGATAAAAAACCATCTTCTTTAAAACGAGTATTTAATATTTTTTCTAATTTTGGTAGGGTTATTTGATTGTAGGTCATTAAATTCTCCAGTATCATAAGGGTATTCGACTGACTAGCATAGCCTATAGCCGAGAGGTCAGGTGTTGACTATTTCATTCACTTCGTTCACAAAACACTCAACACCAGACCCCTACCGTTTTAGAATGACGAAGGAATAAACGAATTTGCGTCATTCCCATTTCCCCCCATACAAAAGGTTGATTATGTGTAGGGGTTTCCCCTTGTGGGTACCCTAAAATTTGAATTATCTATTTTCTATTCTTTATTGCATTTTTAATAAATGCTAGGATTGTAGGATTTGGAGTTTGAAGTCTTGATGTAAATTCAGGATGAAATTGAACACCTAAAAACCATGGATGATCTTTAACCTCTACTGCCTCAATAAGTCCTTTTGACTCTCCTGAAATTATCATACCATTTTTTTCTAAAATAGCTCTATATTTAGGATTTGCTTCATATCTATGTCTATGTCTCTCATAAATTGTAGAGTCATTATAAGCCTTTGCAAGATTAGAATCTTCTAATGTATTACACTCATACTCTCCTAATCTCATAGTACCACCAAGTGGTGATTTAGTTGTTCTTACTTGCTTATCTCCACTAGCATCTATAAACTCATCAATTAGATATATTATAGGTTCGTTTGTATCTTCATCAAATTCAATTGAGTTTGCATCTTTTAATCCTATAACATTTCTAGCAAACTCTATCATAGCTAATTGCATCCCTAAACAGATTCCTAAAAATGGAATTTTATTCTCTCTTGCATATTTAATTGCTTCTATCTTACCCTCTACTCCACGGTCACCAAATCCACCTGCTACTAAAACAGCATCGCTATTATGTAGATATTTTTCAACTCCATCATCTTCTAGCTTTTCGCTATCTACCCAGTTAATTCTAATTCTACAATCAAGATTAGCCCCTGCGTGTATAATTGCTTCTGTAAGAGATTTATAAGACTCTTTAAGGTCAAGATATTTTCCTACAAATGCTACAGATATTTCATCTTTTGGATTTATAATCTTATTAACTAATGAATCCCACTTATTCATATCAGGCTTTAGATTACCTAAATTTAACTGGTTAGAGATTGGTTCTAATATATCTTGATAAAGAAAATTTAGAGGTACTTTATATATACTCTCAGAATCCATAGCATCAATAACAGATTTTATATCTACATCACAATTAAATGCAATTTTTTCTTTTACTTCTTTTGGAATAAAATGTTCACTTCTAACAACCAACATATGAGGAGTAAGTCCTATTCTTCTTAACTCTTGAACTGAGTGTTGAGTTGGCTTAGTTTTGAGTTCTCCTGCTGTTTTAATATATGGCAATAGCGTAACATGGACATTCATCACACTATCTCGTCCAAATTCATGTTTCATTTGTCTAATTGTTTCTAAAAATGGTAAACCTTCAATATCTCCTGTTGTTCCACCAAGTTCCACAATTAAAACATCTTTATTTTCTCCTGCATAAACTATTCTCTCTTTAATCTCATTTACAATATGAGGAACAACCTGAATAGTTTTACCAAGATATTTACCTTTTCTCTCATTTTCTATTACAGTTTTATATACTTGCCCTGTTGTAAAATTATTTTTTTGAGTAAGTGATGTATCTAAAAATCTTTCATAATGTCCTAAATCTAAATCTGTTTCTGCACCATCTTTAGTTACAAAAACTTCACCGTGTTCTAAAGGACTCATAGTTCCTGGATCAACATTGATATATGGATCTAATTTTAAGACACCAACTCTTACCCCTGAGTGTTTTAAAAGTGTACCTATACTTGCAGCTGTTATCCCTTTACCTAGAGAACTTAAAACTCCACCTGTTATAAATATATATTTTGTTTTATTTTTTTGCATTTTTAGTTACCTTTTAATTTTATGTCACAATTGGCATTATTACTGTTATAAACTCTTTATCTTTTACAACAAATGGTAAAGTGGTTTTATTTATCCCTATCTCAAACTCATTGGAATCAACTTGTGATAAAAAATCTAATAAATATTTACTATTAAAATTTAATTCAAACTCTTCTTTTAGATTTAAATTTATCTCTATTTGTGTTTTTGCTTCTAAACTATCATTAGCTCTATTTAAAGATGAAAAAAGTATCATGTTTTGTGTAAATAATATATTAATCTCTTGAGATATTATTGTTATTTTTTTTATCGCTTCTATCATTTTATTTTTAGGTACCTGAATATTATATTTAAGCTCTTTCGGAATTATTCTATCATAATTTGGGTATTTTCCGTTAATTAGTTTTGAAAATAAAAAGTAATTTTCATCTTGAATTATTAAATTAATATCGTCATAAAATATATCAATATTACCAATAAATATTTTTTCAATTTCTATAATTGCTTTTTTAGGAATGATAATAGATAATTCATTTTCTGTATTATTTTGGATGGAAGAAACAGATAATCTTCTCGTATCAGTTGCTACAACATTTGTGATATTCTTTTTTATATCAATTAATGCACCATTTAATTCATGTTTTGGATTATTATTGTCTATTGATGGCACTATTTTTTTTAAACTTTTAATTAAGAGTGTAGAATCTAATGATATTTTAGCTTTATTATCAATTTTAGGAAATATTGGAAATAATTTATAATCGAATGTAGGAAGTTTAAATCTTGTTTTTCCTTGTTTAACCAATAATAACTCTCCTACAACTTCAAGTAAAATCAAACCATCATTTAATATTCTAATTGTGTCAAGAAGTTTTTTACCATTGACAGTTAAAGCTCCATCATTAATGATTTTAATATTTTTAGTTTCTATGCTTAATCCTATTTCTAAATCAGTTGATTTAAAAATACAGTTTTGATTTTTTGTATAAATAAATATGTGAGAAGTTATTTGAGTTGCATCTTTTTTTTCTAAAAATGGTTGAGAGTTTATTAAAATGGATTCTATTATTTGTTTATTAATTTCTATTTTCATTTTGTTATCCTTTTATTTTTAGCATATTCAATTTATTTGTGAAATTATATCTTTATTTTATTAGTATCTTTCTTGAATAATAATTTATTTGATTTTAAAAGTTAGTTTAAGATTTTTTTAAGAATTGATTTTGTCCGTTTATTTTTTTATTTATTTTTTATTTTAAGTAGTAGTAGTAGTAGTATACACGTGAATACGTGAATAAGTGTCTGAGAAGCCCAGCCACTCGGAAAAAGTTATTCACATTTTGTTCACATGTTATTCACGTCTAGTGGTAGTTATTCACGTAAAATTTCGTAACTTTGTATTTTAAGTTTTTTTTAAGGAAGTTTAAGTTTAATTTAAGCGAGTTATTCACGTAAAATGGAAAAGTTATTCACGTCTAATTTTAGTTATTCACGTCAAACCCCCACTTATTCACGTTAGAACTCGAGTTATTCACGTCAAACCCCCACTTATTCACGTGCAAATTTTTTAAAAATATTCGTTTTTTATGATTTTAGCTCTTATTTATCTTGTATTTTATTGTTTTTTTGTGTATTTCTTGCTATTTTATTAGATAATTCATCTATTAATAGCTTTACTTTTTCATCAAAATCAATGATTTCTTTTATTTTTTTCATAGAGTGACTAATTGTTGTATGATCTTTCATTCCAAAATATTTTGCTATTTGTGGCATA
This sequence comes from Campylobacteraceae bacterium, assembly GCA_027100635.1. Taxonomy (GTDB): domain Bacteria; phylum Campylobacterota; class Campylobacteria; order Campylobacterales; family Sulfurovaceae; genus FS08-3. The sequence continues at coordinate 24,946 of JAMOOQ010000028.1, forward strand.
GAATTCGGAGTTAAATTTCTTGCTAAAAATATTGATATTCTTCTTGAGTATACAACAATTTTATTTCTTTTTTTAGATTTTATATCAGAAGGTTTTACATTTAATTCAGCAGATACTACATCTATTATATCATCAATAGATATATTTTTTCTTTTTTCTTCTAATTGATCTTTTATTGCATTTATTGTAAAGTCTAGAGTGATTTTTTGACTTAGTATAGATGCTAATGCATTTACTTTTATAATAGTTCCTTCAATCTCTCTAATATTATCACCCATATTAACTGCAAGATAGTTTACAGTCTCATTATTCAGTATAATTCCATCTAATTCACATTTCTTTTTTATAATGGCAATTTTAGTTTCTAATCCTGGAGGTTGAATATCAGCCATTAAGCCCCATTCAAAACGACTCTTTAATCTATCTGCTAATCCTTTTATTTTACTTGCTGGTCTATCTGATGTCATGATAATCTGTTTATTATTTGCATGTAGTTCATTAAATGTATGAAAAAACTCCTCTTGTGTTTGATCTTTTTGGCTAAAAAACTGTACATCATCAATTAAAAGAATATCACAATCTCTAAAGTGAGTTCTAAATCTATCCATACTTTTACTTTTAATATGAGATCTAAATTTGTTCATAAATTGTTCAACTGTTGTATATATAACTTTTTTACCTAAATTTTGTTGATGATTACCTATAGCTTGAAGAAGATGAGTTTTCCCCAGACCAACTCCACCATATAAGAATAAAGGATTATATTGTTTTCCAGGATTTTCAGCTACACTTTTAGCTATTGTAAATGCAAATTGATTAGATTGTCCAGTTATAAAACTTTCAAATGTTAATGAAGGATTTAAAATAGTACTTTTCGATGATGATCTTTTTTCATTAATATTTTGATTTAATTGTTGATTATTTAATCTTTTGTCAATATCTATTTTTATATTTGGTTTTATTCTACTTATAATTTCAAAAAGTTCAGCCATTTTAATTTGGTATTTAGTTGTAACCCATTTGGATATAAATATATTAGAAGCTATAAAATAAGCAACTTCATTTGTTGAGTCTTTTTTATTATATTTTAATCTTTTTATATATTTTTCATACTCATTATTATTTATCTCTTCTTTTAATCTTAATAAAACTTCTTCCCCTATATTCATAGAAAAGCCTTTCTTTACATAATTAATTTTTATAACTTTTGTAATTTTAGCATATTTAGATATAATTGCAAAAATTATATACATATATAGAATTATAGGAAAATTTATGCAAAAAATTAAAAATATCGCAGTTATCGCCCATGTTGATCATGGTAAAACAACTCTTGTAGATCAACTTCTACAACAATCAGGAACTTATTCAGCTCATCAAGAGGTTCAAGAGAGAGCTATGGACTCTAATGATATAGAGAAAGAGAGAGGGATTACAATCCTTTCTAAAAATACAGCTATCACTTATGGTGATCATAAGATTAATATTATTGATACTCCAGGACATGCCGATTTTGGTGGAGAAGTTGAACGAGTTTTAAAAATGGTTGACGGAGTTTTACTTTTAGTAGATGCTCAAGAGGGTGTAATGCCTCAAACTAAGTTTGTTTTGAAAAAAGCTATTGGTTTTGGATTAATTCCAGTTGTTGTAATTAATAAAATTGACAAGGATGGTTCTGACCCTGATAGAGTTATGGATGAAGTATTTGATTTATTAGTTGCACTTGATGCGAATGATGAACAACTTGAGTTCCCAGTTCTTTATGCTGCTGCGAGAGATGGTTATGCAAAGCATGAGATGGAAGATGAAAATAAAGATATGACTCCTTTATTTGAAGCTATCTTAGATAAAATACCATATCCAAAAGGTTCTCCTGATGTTGATGCACAAGCACAAGTATTTACTCTTGATAGTGATAATTTTGTAGGAAAAATAGGAATTACTAGAATATTTAATGGTAAACTTAAAAAAGGTGATGAGTATCTTTTAGTAAAAGCTTGTGGAGCTAAATCAAAAAGTAGAATCTCTAAGCTTATCGGATTTAAAGGTCTTGATAGATTTGATATTGATGAGGCAGAAGCTGGTGATATTGTAGCAATTGCTGGATTTAATGATATTGATGTTGGTGATTCCATTTGTGACCCGAGTAATCCTATAGCATTAGACCCTATGCATGTAGAAGAGCCAACACTTTCTGTTATTATTTCTGTAAATGATGGACCTTTAGCAGGAACTGAGGGTAAGCATGTAACAAGTAATAAAATTAGTGAGAGATTAGCAAAAGAGATGGAGACAAATATCGCTATGAGAATGGAGCCAATGGGTGATGCATCATTTAAAGTTTCAGGTCGTGGAGAGCTTCAAATTGGAATTTTGGCTGAGAATATGAGAAGAGAAGGTTTTGAGTTTTTACTAGCACGACCTGAAGTTGTTACAAAAGAAGAAAATGGCGTTAAAATGGAACCATTTGAGCATTTAGTAGTTGATGTACCTGAAGAGTTTCAAGGTGTTGCGATTGAGAAATTAGGAAAAAGAAAAGCAAATATGACAGCTCTTAATCCTATGCCTGATGGAACTGTAAGATTAGAGTTTGAAATTCCTGCAAGAGGATTAATTGGATTTAGAAGTGAGTTTTTGACTGATACAAAAGGTGAGGGTATTATGAACCACTCATATTTAGAATATAGAGCATACTCAGGAAGTGTTGATAGCCGAACACAGGGAGCATTAGTATCTATGGATGATGGAGAAGCAGTAGCATTCTCAATTTTCAATCTTCAAGCAAGAGGAGTAATGTTTATCTCTCCACAAGATAAAGTATATTCAGGAATGGTAATTGGAGAGAGTTCTCGTCCAGGTGACCTTGATGTAAACCCACTTAAAGGTAAAGCACTAACAAATATGAGAACAAGTGGAGCAGATGATGCTATTAAACTTGTAACTCCTAGAGCAATTAGCTTAGAGAGTGCAATGGAGTGGATTGAGGATGATGAGCTTATTGAAATTACACCAATTAGTATAAGAATTAGAAAAAGATCTCTTGATGCAACTGTAAGAAAAAGAATGGTAAGAGATAAAAAGAATTCTAAATAGAATTTTTTTTGTTATTAACTAATGTTAGATATTTTATATAAATATTTATAATTTAAGGTACCCACAAGGGGAAACCCCTACGGCTAATTAACATTTGTAGGGGGCAATCCCTTCTTGTGGTTGCCCTTTTGGAGGTTATTTATTTTAATTCTAACTTAAACTTAGAATGACAAATAATCGTCATTCCATGCTTGACACGGAATCTGTTTAATCAATAGATTATCCCATTTTTTATTCTTGTTTTATAGTCTAATTTTTTTAAATTACTCATAATAAAGTTTACTTATGTTATGATTATATGTAAATATAAGATTTAGAAGGATAGGATTATGAAAGGTATATTAATATTTCTGATTATAATTGTGGGTGGTTATTTTGTTGTTAATATAGTAGTTGATGAAAGCAAAGACTATTCTGATAGAACAACTTCAGAAGATGGACATACCAGTTATTATAGAAAAAAAGTAGAAGATAAAGATAAAATACATCATAAAAAAGATTCTTTGGGGCAGATAGTTATTAGTGCTTATGGATTATCTTTAGAAGAGAAAAAAAATTTGTGGTTAAGAAGTCCACTGCAAGGTGAGATGATATCTAAATTTCCAAATTTTAGTAGAATGAAAAGATTTGTAAGAGATAGAGTTGTAAATCCTGATTTGCAAGATGCTATTTTAAAAATTATAAAAAATGTTGATGATCAGTATAGTTCTGGTTTAATAGATACTGAAACAGCTAAATATCAATTAACTCTTATATAAAATTAAATTAAACAATATAATTAAAGGAATACAATGAAAAAAGTAATATTGTCAATTGCTACAATGGTAGCTATGAGTAGTAGTAGTTTTGCAGGTGGAGATTTTACTCCAGTAGTAGAACCAGTAATAGAAGTACCTATTGTTCAAGCAGACGTGTCTGGTTTATATCTTGGTTTGGGTGTATCATCTGCATTTTTTGATGCTATATGTAATTGTGGTGGTAAATTTGAAGATTATACTTATGGTGGAGTTTTAAGAGTTGGTTATGAATTTAATCAATATGTTGGAGTTGAAGCTAGAGTTTTAAGTAGTACATTAGAAGAGAATGGTGCAAAAATAAAAAGTCATTACGGTGTATTTTTAAAACCATCTTACCCGGTATCAGAAGATATTAATGTTTATGGATTAGCTGGTTTTGCTTCTACTGAAGTTGGCGATGATATTAAACTTGAAGAAGATGGTTTTGCTTGGGGTGTTGGTTTAGAGTATGATTTATCATCTGATTCTAGAGGTGATATGGAATATCCAAGAGAATTTGATGGTCAAGGAGATCAAGAAACTGGTCTAGGATTATTTATTGATTATGAAAAGTTGTTACAAAAAGATAATATGCCAGATATGCATGTTGTATCATTTGGTATTACTTACGATTTTTAATATTTAATAGATTGATATAGTATTTCGCTATATCATCTATATTTGTTTATAAGGTAGATAAATATAGGTGATAGAGTTTTAAATCACATAAATTTAATTTTTTAAAATAAAAGGGTTTGTATTGAATATTACAACAGAAAAACTAAATGAGGTAAATTTTTTAATATCAGCAACTATAGATAGTAGCGATTTGGATTTAAAGATAAATAGATTAGCAAAAGAGGCATCAACTCAAATGAAGATTGATGGTTTTAGACAAGGTAAAGTACCAGTAGCTATTGTTAAAAAAATGCATGGTGAGAAATTAGTTCAAGATGCAGAATCTGATGCAGTTCAAGATATTTTAAAAAATGGAACTAATGAGCTTGGTTTTGATCAGAGTGAGATTATTGGTCAGCCTACATTTAAAAAATTTGATAAAAATGATAATGGTATTGATGTTGAAATTGAAATATCAATTAAGCCTACTTTTGCATTAGATGGATATAAAAATATTGCACCAAGTTATGAAAAACCAGAAGTATCTGATAGTGAACTTCAAGAGAAAATGGATAGTATTATATCTGAATCTGCTCCATTTGAAAAAATTTCAGATGATAGAGTTGTAGCTAATGGAGATATGACAAAGATAGATTTTGAAGGTAGCATTGATGGAGTTTTATTTGATGGTGGAACTGCAAAAGATTTTAGCTTAACAATTGGTTCAAATCAATTTATCCCTGGATTTGAAGATCAATTAATTGGTATGAAAATGGGAGAAGAAAAAGTTATTACAACTCCTTTTCCAACTGATTATCAGCAAAAAGATTTAGCAGGTAAAGATGCAGATTTTAAAGTAACATTAAATGAAATCCAAGAAAAAGGTAAAGCTGAGCTTAATGATGAGTTAGCTAGTAAACTTCTTCAAGGTGTAGAAAATGCAACAGTTGAGATGCTAATTGAAAAAGTAAAAGAGCAAATAACTAGAGAGAAGTTATCAAAATTATATAATGATGAATTAAAACCAAAATTAATTGAGTCATTAGTTACATTATATACATTTGACTTACCAAATAATATTGTTGAACAAGAGTTAGATGCAAAGTTAAATGCAAAAGCTTCAACTATGAGCGAAGATGAGCTTAAAGGTTATAAAGATGATGCTTCAAAGGTGGCAACTCTTAGAGAAACTCTTAGAGAAGATGCAAATGATAGTGTAAAAGCTACATTTATTGTTGATGCTGTTGCAAAAGAGGAAAAAATAGTTGTAAGTGATGATGAAGTTACTCAAACTATATATTATGAAGCGATGATGAGTGGTCAAAACCCTCAGGAGACGATAGAGTATTATCAAAAAAACAATTTAATTCCAGCTGTTAGAATGGGAATGATTGAAGATAAACTATTTTCAAAACTTCTTGAGTTAGATAAGTAGGAATCAGTATGAGTTATATACCTTATGTTGTAGAGCAGACAGGACGAGGAGAGAGAAGTTATGATATATATTCTCGTCTTCTTAAAGATCGTATTATTATGCTTACAGGAGAAGTAAATGATGCAGTAGCTTCAACTATTGTTGCTCAACTTTTATTTTTAGAAGCACAAGATCCAGATAAAGATATATATTTTTATATTAACTCTCCTGGAGGAGTTATAACAAGTGGTTTATCTATGTTTGATACAATGAATTATATTAAACCAGATGTTGTAACGATATGTATTGGTCAAGCAGCATCTATGGGTGCATTTTTACTTTCAAGTGGTGCAAGAGGGAAAAGATATTCTCTTCCAAACTCAAGAATTATGATACATCAACCATCAGGTGGTGCTCAGGGTCAATCAACAGATATTCAAATTCAAGCTAAAGAGATTCAAAGACTAAAAGATGTTTTAAATGAAATCTTAGCAAAGCAGACTGGTAAAACGGTAAAAAGAGTAGAAAAAGATACTGAAAGAGATAACTTTATGTCGGCTTCTGAGGCTTTGGAATATGGTTTGATTGATAAAATTCTTACAAAAAGTTTAACTTAAGAGATTATTATGATAAAAGAGATTGTAGTTTATCCAGACAGAAGATTAAAGTTGGTATCAAAAGAGGTAGAGATTTTTGATAGCTCTTTACATACTCTTTTGGATGATATGTACGAGACAATGATAGCAAAAAATGGTGTTGGTTTGGCATCTATTCAAATAGGAATAGCACAAAGAGTTCTTATTATTAATGTTCCAGTTAAGAGTGAAAATGAAGATGTAGAGATACAATCTTTTGAGAATACATTAGAGGTTATTAATCCTAAATTTTTGGAGCAAACAGGTTCTACAACATATACAGAAGGTTGTTTAAGTGTTCCTGAAGTTTTTGAAGAGGTTGATAGATATAAATATGTTAAAATTGAATATCAAGATAGATTTGGAGATATTCACCTGATTGAGGATGATGAGTTTTTGTCTATTGCTCTTCAACATGAGATTGAACATCTAAATGGTCACCTTTTTATAGAAAAATTTTCTTATATTAAACGTAAGAAATTTGAGAAAGAGTGGAAAAAGAGAGCCAAAAAAAGTTAGTACCCTTCATTTCTTTATAATACATTATATGTTAAAATTGATAAAAAGATTTTGGAGTATAAATTATGAATATTTTAGTTTTAAATAAAAATATTGTTGTCTCAAAATTAATCTCTTTGTCAGTTAAAGAGTTTGATGTTAATATAATAGAGGTAGATTCTTTATCCCAAATAATCAACAAAGATAAATATGATGTTGTTTTTATAGATGATAGTTGTTATAATAGTAGTTCTGTTGATTTTATTAATAATATTGTATCTTCAACAAAAATACTATTATACACTAATGAAAATAATAATATACGACAACTTCATTATAACTTCAAGATAAAAAAACCATTTTTACCATCAGCTATAGTTGATATTTTAAATGAAGTTATCCACAAGGATATAGAAGATTTAGCGAATTTAAATGATTTGTCTATATTATTAGATTATGATGATACAAAAGTTGGTGAAATCATAGAAGAGTCTTATGTAAATCAGGTAGATAGCATAAAAGATATTTTAATAGATGACTCTTTGGATGAGATAGATGATAGTATGCTTAAAAATGAAGCTAGTAATGATATAAATGGTAATGATCTTTTGGAATTATTATTAGATACTAAGGTGGAAACTTTAAAACATATTTTTGCAGGTGCTGAAATTACTATAAATATAAAATTTCCTAAGGATAATATATGATAGGAGCGATTCTTGTTCTTTCTGGTCCTAGTGGAGCAGGTAAAAGTACAATTATTAAAGAGAGTTCAGATAATATTGGCAGTTATTATTTTTCTATATCAACGACAACAAGAAAACCTAGAGATGGAGAAGTTGATGGAGTTGATTATTATTTTGTATCAAAAGATAGTTTTGAAGAGGATATTAAAGCTGGTAACTTTTTGGAATATGCAACAGTTCATAATAATTATTATGGGACATCACTCATCCCTGTTCAAAAGGCATTAAACAATGGAAAGCTGGTTATATTTGATATAGATATACAAGGTCATAGATTAATTAGAGCAAAATTAGGTGATATTACAACTTCTGCTTTTATAACTCCTCCATCTATTGATGAATTAGATTATAGGTTAAATATAAGACGTACGGATGATAAAGATATTATATCTCAAAGAATGGATAATGCAAAAAAAGAGATAGAAGCTATTCATGAATATGATTATGTAATTATCAATGATGATATTAAAACAGCATCAGAGGAGTTTACGCTTATAGCAAATGTATCAATATTGAAACAAAGCAGAGCAGAGTTGAATGATTTTATTATACATTGGCTAAAAACAACTAAAAATTAAAATTTTTAAAGTATAATATGATTAATAAAATGAATAAAATTAAGAATTAAAAAGGATTTAATATGGGTATGCCGAGTATGCCAGAATTAATAATTGTATTGGTAATAATAATGCTTTTATTTGGAGCAAAAAAAATACCAGATTTAGCAAAAGGTATGGGAAAAGCTATCAAAGGATTTAAAAAAGAGATGGCAGAAGAAGATGTTGTCGCTTCTAAAGAGATTGATCAAGCTGAAGTTAAAAAAGATAATACAAAAACAGCAGATGCTACACCAGTTCAACCAGCAACTGATAAAAAGCAAGATGCTTAATAACTTTTGAGTAATAGTTAATAAATGAATTTAAAATCAAATATATCTATAATTATAAAAACAGCTCTTGATAAATGTGATATATCTGCTGATGTGGTTATCAATGAATCTACAAAAGCTGAGTTTGGAGATTATCAATATAATGGAATTATGCCATTAGCTAAGGTCTTTAAACAAAATCCAAGAGAGATAGCTAAAAGAGTGGTATCTCAAATAGAGATAGGTACAATTATATCCAAAGTAGAGGTAGCTGGACCTGGCTTTATTAATATATTTTTAAATAGAGATTGGTTATCTGAAAATGCAAATATAGCATTAAAAGATGATAGGTTATCTATCTCTAAAACCGATAACCCTTTAAAGATTTTAATAGATTATTCTGGACCTAATATGGCAAAAGAGATGCATGTTGGACATCTTCGTTCCACTATTATTGGTGATTCTTTAGCTAATTTATCAAAGTTTTTAGGTCATAATGTGATTCGTCAAAATCATGTAGGTGATTGGGGAACTCAATTTGGAATGCTAATTGCATATCTTGAAGATATTTCACAAGATTCAGCAGATAATCTAAAAAATTTAGAGCAGTTTTATAAAGATGCTAAAAAACGATTTGATGAAGATGAAGATTTTGCTGATAAGGCAAGAGAGTATGTTGTTAAGATTCAAAGTGGAGATGAACACTGTTTAAAGTTATGGAAACAATTTATTGATATATCCTTGCATCATTGTGAAGATGTATATAAGAAGCTCGGTGTTTCACTAACAAGAGATGATGTAAAAGCTGAGAGTTTTTATAATAGTGAATTAGATAACACAATCAAATTTCTTGAAGATAAATCTTTAATTGATATAAGTGATGGAGCAAAATGTATTTTCTTTGAAGATAGTGATACTCCTATGATTATTCAGAAAAAAGATGGTGGTTATCTATATGCTACAACTGATTTGGCTGCAATTAGATATAGAGTAGAGACCTTAAAAGCAGATAAGATTCTATATGTTGTTGATGCTAGGCAATCATTTCACTTTAAGCAACTTTTTGAGATAGCATCAAAAGTTAATTTTTCAGATAATGTAGTTTTAGAGCATATTGCTTTTGGTACAATGATGGATAAATCAGGTCGTCCATTTAAAACAAGAGATGGTGGAACTGTAAAACTTGTTAATTTACTTGATGAGTCCATATCTAAAGCTAAAGATTCTATTAATAAAAGAGAAAATTATTCTGATACAGATATAGAAAAGATTGCAGAAGTTGTTGGTATTGGAGCGGTTAAATATGCTGATTTATCAATTAATCGTGAATCAAACTATATCTTTGACTGGGATAAAATGCTTAGTTTTGATGGTAATACAGCACTATATTTACAATATGGTTATGTAAGAATAAGTAGTATATTAAAAAAATATGATGGAGATATTAATAGTTGTAATATTAGTATTAGTGATGATTTAGAACAAAAATTAGTTTTAACTCTATTAAAATTTGAAGATACACTAGATAGAGTATATATTCAAAGTAAACCACATATTCTTACACTTTATTTGTATGATTTAACAACATTATTTATGAGATTTTATGAGCAAAATCCTATATTAAGAGATGATATAGTAGAAGATATTCAAAAAAGTAGATTAGCAATAGCATCATTGAGTGCAAAAACAATCAAACAAGGATTAGAAATATTAGGTATAGAGGTAGTTGATAGATTATAAAATAGGAGAGTCTGATGAAAATAATTATGGTAATATCTATTCTTTTAATCACGATTGGGATTATATTTTTAAAATATAAAAAAGATCAAGATAGAGTTAAAATGGGAAAATATATAATAATGCTTGGTATTATTTTGATATTTATGTTATTTATTATTCTTGCAAGACCTGTTCCTTATATTTTATTTCCATATCTATTGTTAATATTAATATCATGGGGTTCTTTGCTTTGGTATATCTTTAAAGATAAATATCACCTTGCACTACATATGTCACCTGTATCTATTATTATTTTATACCTATTATCTAGTTCTGCTGATATTTTAAGTTCTTAGATATTTTATGAAATATTTTATTTTTAAGTCTATACTATTTTTATCTCTATTGTTTATCTCTCTTTATGGGGCAGTAGAGGTCTCTTATCTCTTTATATCTCATCCAATTGATCATCTTTATCATGAATATTTATGGTTAGTTTTGATATATTTTATATCATATTTCTATCATAAACTAATGACAAAAAGAATGGTAACAACGACAGAAGCAGTTACTATTTTAAAAGCTAATATTATATCTGCTTTCTTCTCATTCTCTTTAGTATTTATAACAAAAGAGTCAGATGAATATTCTCGTACCATTATTTTGCTATTTTTTATAATAACAATGACTCTTCCTATTGCCGTATTTTTTATCAAAAAGTATTTCTTTAAATATAATTTTTTGCGAGAGAATATTCTTGTAGTTTGTGATAAAAATAGTATATCTAATGTTAAAAACTGGTTACTTTATGATAATGCTTTTGGATTTGATATAAAACAGACTATTATAATAGATAACTTGTCTCAAGAAGAGATAATAAAGTTTATTAATAAAGAGATATTAAATATGGAGTTTTATACCGCTGTTCTTGCAATAGATAGAGCATTAAGCGATGAGAGTCTTTATTATATTGATTATATTCAAGAGAGGATAAAAAAGGTGATTGTATTGCCCAAAATGTCATCAATGCCTCTATTTAACGCAGAGATTATCTCCTCTATTAATCATAAAGGTTTAGCTTTTTTTCTTAAAAATAATCTTTTAAACCCTGTAGATGTAGGTATAAAAAAGATATTTGATTATATTGTATCTATGTTTCTTATCTTAATATCTTCACCATTTTTATTTATCTTATATATTATAGTTTTTATCTCAACAGATGGATATCCTATATTTAAACATAGAAGAATTGGCAAGGATGGAAAAGATTTTAATATATATAAATTTAGGACAATGTATGTTGATGCAGAAGAGAGACTTGCAAAATTACTAAAAGAAGACATTAAATTAAAAAAAGAGTGGGAAGCAGAGTTTAAACTTAAAAATGACCCAAGAGTTACAAAAGTTGGTAAATTTTTACGAAAGACTTCTCTTGATGAACTTCCTCAGATTTTAAATGTTCTCCAAGGAAAGATGTCTCTTGTTGGTCCAAGACCAATTATTACTGATGAGATAGCTAAATATGGTGAATATTTTGAGTATTTTAAAGCAGTAAAACCAGGGATTACAGGTCTTTGGCAAGTTAGTGGAAGAAATGATATAGATTATGATGAAAGGGTTCAACTTGATGTATGGTATACGAGAAACTGGAGCATAGGATTAGATTTAATAATTTTAATTAAAACATTTGTAGCCGTTTTATCAAGAAAAGGAAGTTATTAAGATTTTAAATATAGGATTTTTATTTATTCATTATTATTGGAACAGCTAATCCAACATCAGTAAACTTGTCTTCTAATTGCTTCAAAATATCAGATAATAACTCTTCTGAGTTACTAATTCTATTACCTTTAATAACTAACTTGTAGTCTTTAAAAGTATTTTTATAGTTTCTTAATTCTAAATAATTTTTAGAACTAATTTTACCTCTCATATTGTATTTAACCTTAAATAAATTAGAGCTATTTTTTAGTTATTTGTTTTCCTTGGGGTATTGAAATTTAAGTACCGTAGCATTGAGCCGAAGTTTTGAGTTAATTCTGCCTAAAAAAAGGCAAAATATTAATACCGTTACACGTCGCGTCGTCCATCGTCAGAAAATGGAAAAGTAACTCTCCATTCTCAACAGCTTCAAGAGGATGGAGACCCTTATCCCCTCTATTTCTTTCAAATACAGCTATTTTCTTCTAAAGCTCCCAAATACCAACATACTTTTATCTCGGCATGATTCATATTTTTATACAATATGGTTACTACCAATCTATTTTTTCTCATTATTTTTTATACTTGGCATATCTTTTTGAGAGACTTAGCCTAGATAAGAACACACGATTATAGGGGTCGCGGAAGATTTTTATGGCTTTGGTGTAAAAAAACCCCCAAGCATTTAGGGGATACTTAACAATAAAATTTATAGGTTCAATGAGAATTTAACGCAAAATTGGTTAAAATACGATTGAGCCTCGTGCTTGTTGAGTGAAGTTGTCGGTCTTCGAAAACTTTGGGGACTTCACTCATCCTTTTTTAACAGCCTCTTTTAAAAATCTACAAAAAAAGCTTTATTGATGTTATGGTATAATCTTTTAGATTAAAAGAAGTTTAATATTGCATTATTCTGTAAATAATTTCTCTTCTACAAATTTAAGTACCGTGTATTGAATTTATACTTTTTCTAAGTCTATTTATACTCTTCTTTCTATCTTTTATTGTCTTCAGAGTTTTATATCATAAAAAGTGGCTATTCATCGCACGGTACTTAGAATTATATTTATATTAAAGATTTAAAAAACTTTCTAAAACATTTTGTAGTTCTTGATTAGAAACTTTATAAGAGCTATCTTTATTGATAGTTGTTCTGATTTTATCCAAAACATTATCAGTTAATAATGTAGAAATAATATTAGCTTGACTTAACGCTCTATTCTTTTCTCTAACTTTATCCAATAAACCTTTTCTTAGAATACCATTTTTAGAAATTTTAAAGAGCATCTCAACATCTTCATCACGAATTACATCTAAATCAATACAAAATACTAATTCAGGTTCTATTTTGTCTCCAGAATTAATATAGTAAAGTTGCCATTGATTTAAATTTGTTAATAATGCCCACTTGATACCCGAATATGCTCCATAAGATGTGGCTTGAAATACCTGTTTTTCTCTTAAAGTCATACCTGCTTTTTTTGCTTCAACCACAATATAATCTATATTATTTACAGATAAAATATAATCTGCTCTTCTTCCTTGAATTCTTTGTTCTGTTTTTAGCTCTTCTATACTATATCCTAGTGAATCAATAAAAATTTTATCAATAATCATTCTTGTATCACTCTCATTATATTTATTTTCAATAGCATTATCAATAGTTGATTTTATTTCAATAAGTGAATTTTTAATATATTTTATATTTTCTTGAATTACATCTTTAGGAGATTTTCTAAATGTTTTATTTCTTTCTTCTTGAGATAAGGAATTTAAATTTAGACCAAAATCATCTGCAATTTTTTCTAGTCCATTATTAAAACCTTGTACAATAATTTTATATTTCCATATATTTAAGCGTTTATAAAGTTCTGCAAGAATGATTGACTTTTCTTCTTTTATTCCATCTAAATTATAAATTATATCCTCATTAAAACTAATTTCTAAAAATTCTAATGAACCAAGATTACAATTTTTATTTACTGTTATAACGATTGGTATTCTAGTAATATTTGTATTAATTGATGAAATATCTATAGTAATATTAGATGAATTCTTATCAGATGATAATTTAATAGATTTTGTATTCTCATTATTACTGACATTCATCACCCCTATAAACTTAAAGTAATATAATAAGAAATAAATATATATATTAGGAATATACCATCTGTTTTAAAAAAATAAATAAAATAAAAACAAAAAAATTAGGGCATTTAGGCTTGGTGGCAGGAATGTGTAAAGAGTTAAATATATCTCAAATAGTAAATAATCATATAGTCACAGGAGGAGACCAAAGAACCCTGAGTCATGGGGACGCTGTGGTCGCTATGATCATCAATGGCTTGGGATTTACAGGTACGCCACTCTTATATGACTCCAGAATATTTTGAAGATAAACCAATAGCCCAACTATTGGGAAAAGATATAGAGGCAAAAAGTATAAATGATATAGCTCTAGGAAGAACATTAGATAAGATATATGAATATGGAGTTAGTGATTTATTCTCAAAAATAGCTTCAAATGCTGTAAAAACTCTTGGGATTTCTTCAAAAATAGGACATTTGGACTCAACTGCCTTTGCAACTCATATAGAAAAAGAGAAAGATACAGGTGATGGAACAGTTGAGATACGAAAAGGTCATAGCAAAGATTATAGACCAGATTTGAATCAAATAGCTCTCAATATGATAGTAGAAAATAGGGCGAATTTACCAATATATCTACAAGTATCCAGTGGAAATCAGAGTGA
>JAMOOQ010000029.1 GCA_027100635.1 Campylobacteraceae bacterium
GGTCTTTTAAAAATCTAAAACCTCTTTCTACTTTTTGTTGATTTTTGTACTCATTTAAAATTTCTTGGGGTTTTAATGACTTATTTTCTAGCTCATTTGTTGCCAAAATAAAAATTCCATTTCTCTTTTTCTCTTCATGAAATTTACTTAGATTACTAGTCATAATTAGCCTAACGGCACACCCACTTGTTTAAGTGGGGTCAATCAACCTTTTTAATTTTTATAAAATCTTCATTATTAAGAATTCCTATTTTATTTAATAACCTTTTTTGACTTATTGACAAAAGCTATGAATATATAGTATTATATATTTATAATTCACCTTCGGGTAGCCCCATCTATTTTTTAGATGGGATAAATAATCTTGTGATTTTAGATATTTCATTTTTATAATAAATATCTTGACAAAAGTTATAAATATATGATATAATATATTTACAATTCGCCTAACGGCATACCCATCTTTTTTAGGTGGGACTAATCAAATAAACTATCATTCTTAAACTTTGGCATTTCATCATAAATCTTACCATCTAATTCTCTACCTGCTTTTTTCTTATTAACTCCACCCCATTGCTTGAAGAAGAAAGGTATATTAAGCTCTTGACATCTATCTCTAACATCAATTACCCACTCTTTTTTAATAATTCTACATCCATAACCACTCTCTCCACCAACAATAACCCAATTAATATCTGTATAATCTAATTGGCTCACGCTATCTATCAACGGTTCAACAGATAAAAATTTTATCTTAGCAGGACACTCTCTTAGCTCATCAACTCTATCTATATAATCATTGGACTCAACACTTGTACCAAACCAAATATTATCAGTCCATTTTAACTTATGTTTTATATCTTTTAATCTCTCTGGTCTTTTAGTAAGTACTTGAAAAATATGCCAATGAGCCTTATTCATCACTTCAAATATTTTAATAATATAATCATCTTCTACATCTTTATGAAATATATCACTCATTGAATTTACAAATATCATTTGAGGTTTTTTCATCTTCAAAGGTTTATCTAAAGCATAAGGATGCAAAGTAACTTTAAATCCATCCTCATAACCTCTTGTTCCCATAGCTTGAAGCCTTTTTGCCATTCTCTCAGCATAACAGTTTTCGCAACCTTTGCTAATCTTATCACATCCACTTATAGGATTCCAAGTAGATTCAGTCCATTCTATTTTTGATTTACTCATTAATTTGTACCTCATATTTTATATTATTATCTCTATGATTTTCATAGTTTATATAAAAAGAATTTTTTCTTATCTTTCTATTGAAAATCAATTTATTATCATTTTGTAATATTCTCATTATTTCATTTATATGTTTTAATAAAAATCCATTTTTTAATGTAAATTCATATAGCTCATTATTATTTCTTTTATCTTTTAAATATATTTTTAAAATTTTAGATAAATCTTCCAAACAATTTTCTTTTTTTTCTTCTTCATTTATTCCATCAAATAAAGTTGGTGCTTTTTTTTGTTCAAAGCCTTTACCACATAACTCATCTAATTTCCATTTTGCCTCAACTGCTTTTTCTAAACCTTTTAAATTTTTTGTAATAAAAAAGAGTGCATAGTAATTTTTACTATATGATTGTAAAACATAACTTGTTGTATAGTATTTATCATTAAATGAGAATGCCTCTTTTATATGTTCAATATACTCTTTGGGAGTTTCTGCATTACATTTCAACTCAAATTCTATTATAAATCTTTCCAATGATTGATTTATAGTATTTGTTTCTTTTGGTGTTTTAAACCTATACATTTGATGAACAGGTAAGAAAATTAAAATTTCACTTTTACCAGATTCCATTATATTCTGTATATCTTTTTTAAAAATATTTTTATATCCATGAGGGTCAATAAATATTAAATGATGTTCATTCTCAGATTTTTTAATATTAAAAATAGTTAATTCAAATATTTTTTCTGATAGTAAATTATAAGATTCAAATTCAAATTGTTTATTATAATTATTTTTAATATAATTATGAGCTGTTTCAACTCTTTTTGTATCACCATCATTAATTAATAATCTAATTTTTGTAGAACTATTAAATTTTTTTATAACTTCCATAGCCACAATAGGACTCCCCTTACTACCATCCTTAGAGTACAATCCTACACCACAAAAAATATCATAAATATTAATAGCTTTTGTATATGGTTAATTTAGTAAAATAGCTAAATAAACATCTAAATATTTTTCATAAAACTTTATTTTTTCTTTAGAGTGTTCTTCTAAATAATCTTTTTCACCTTGTTTCTTCATCATTATCTCCTATAATTATATTTTCTATTATTTCCCATGAACAATTAAAATCTCATCATCACTTAACCCATACAACTCATAAACCATCTTATCAATCTCTTTATCAGTAGTATCAATCTGAAATTTTAACTCAATTACTATCTTACTATCATTTTCAAAAAGTGCCAACCAATCATTTTTAAAATTTCTCTCTTCCAATTTATCTTTAAATTTTATCTTTTTAGCTTTTTTATACTCTTTTATAAATTCTTCAAATGTTAAGGCTTCAAAATTTTGTAATTTTTTAGGTATTTTTTCTAGTTCTAGTTCATTTATAAAGTTTTGTTTTGTGATTTGTAAATCTCTATTTAGCTTTAGCATTAAATCTGCCTTGATAATAAAGTCATCTTGAGATATTGACATCTTAGTTAAATCTTGATATAATAGTTCCAAGAAGTCAGTTTGACGCCAGAAAGCCTTTGGGCAACTACCCGCTGGACGATTTAGAGTGAGAGGATTGGTAGTCTCTCCAAACTGATTTCTTATATTTAATCTTCCATTTCTTATCTGCTTATTTAAGTTTTTATTATTTTGTAAAAAAATAGATAGTATTATATTATTGTCAGTTGCTATTAATAATGTTCGTTTATTATCCATCACCCACCCTCAACAATCAAAATCTCATCATCACTCAATCCATACAACTCATAAACCATCTTATCAATCTCTTTATCAGTAGTATCAATCTGAAATTTTAACTCAAGTGCTATTTTACTATCATTTTCAAAAAGTGCCAACCAATCATTTTTAAAGTTTCTCTCTTCTAATTTATCTTTAAATTTTAGCTTTTTAGCTTTTTTATACTCTTTTATAAATTCTTCAAAAGTCAAATTTTCAAAGTTTTGTAATTTTTTAGGTATTTTTTCTAATTCTAATTCATTTATAAAGTTTTGTTTTACTATTTGTAGATTTTTATTTAGTTCTATCATTTGATTTGCTTTTTGGATAAATGGCTCTTCAAGTGTATCATCTATTTTTGGTATAGGTAACATTCCCAAATTATCTTTATTAACATTTAAGTAACCACCTGCCATTGTATTAGCAGAATTAGCTATCTTAAATATAAATGTAATTAATTTAGAGTTTAATAGACTACCAATGAATAAAAGATTATTATTAGATGATGATGTTAAAACAGTAGTTGATTTTAAAGGTAAAAATATCCCATCAGTATCAATAAAAGCTTCTATTCTAATAGCCATACCAGCAAAAGATATTTTAGCTTGTTGTGTCCAAATTTTTGCTTTGATTTTACTAATATCAATTATAGGATATTTATAATTATCTTTAATATAAGTCATTGAAGAAAATCCCCATAAAGATACATAAGGGTCAATTGTTCCTGTATTTATAAGTTTTAAATGATTAGTAGGTAATAAAATATTATCTTCTATAAATTCTTTCACTTCGTATGCTTCTGAAACAGAGGCAGATGAGTAAAGATTATATTTGATATTTTCATTTAATGGTTCATACTTATTAAATACTTTAGTATATAGATTATAATTATTATCAAGATATAAAGCCCAATTATTTTCATATTCATAATTAAAAGTTCTTGAAATTATATTTTCATTATTTTGATATGATATTTTAATTATTGGTACTTGTTTTATCTTTTCTAAAATAATAATAACAGGATAAACATCTATATCAAATACATTATTGATGGACAAATCAAATATTTCAGTAAGTGAATAATTCTTATTTATATACTTTCTCAATTCTATTCCATATTTTGCAGATAATATTTTATTTGGAATAATAAAAGATAAATATTTACTATCTTTTAAAAGATTTAATCCTAACTCTACAAATGGTATAAATATATCCCAATTTCCTTTTGCTGTTTTATAATTTTTTGCTATCCATTTTCGTTCTTCTCTATAAGTTTTAGTCATACTTTCAGAATCTATATACGGAGGATTACCAATAACAACATCAAATCCACCATTAGCAAATACTTCTAAAAACTCCTCTTTCCAAACAAAAGCATTATCAACCACACTTTTATCATCCATCAAACTATTTCCACATTTAATCTTATCAGCAAGTCTTGTCAAAACCCTACCTTTTTTAGCAGTCCTCAACCACAAAGAGAGTTTAGCAATCTCCACAGCATCTTCATTTATATCTACACCATAAAGATTATTTTCTAGTACGCTCTCTTCTACAATATAAATAGCAAATAAATCACCCATAAGCAGTAAATCATCTTGAAGTTTTTTATGTTCTATTATTAAATACTCCAAAGCTTGATTTAAAAATGCTCCACTTCCACAAGCAGGGTCAAGGATTTTGAGATTAAAAAGCCAATCTTTATACTTTTCTAAATTATCTTTTATCTCTTGCTCTTTTTTATTTAACTTTTTGCTATTTTTGGGTGCAAAAACTTCTGATATTTTTAATTCAACTCTTTTATCTTGACAAAGCTTTCCTAAGGTATTATCAACTATATATTTGGTGATATATTCAGGGGTGTAAAATACTCCATCTTTTTTTCTTTTGGTCTGCTTTTTATCAAACTCTATATTATCTATTGTTGCTTCTAGTTCTTCTAAATCCGTGAGAGATTGCTCAAATATATGACCCAAAATATTTACACTAACATCACTTGCAAAGTCATAATCACTTAGCTTTTGCACCTCTTTATCTAATATATTATCATCAATTATAAGAGTATCTAAAATCTCATCTTTGGCAAATAGTCCACCATTATATTTTGGGATTTGTAGCTTCTCATTACCTTTGTTTATCGCATCAAAATAGAACTTATAAATATCATAAAGTCTGAAATCTGTAAACTTTTGATTGCTAAATTCATCTCTTATCTCTTTGATACTATTTTCTCGTAACAATCCTCTATCTTCTGCAAAAAGTATAAAAATAATTCTATCACATAGCTTTTGGGTAAGTCGTAGCAATAGTAACTTATCAAGAGTGTTATTTAATATTAGATTATTAAAAAGATGTAACCTAAATTCACTAAAATCTCTATATAACTCTTTTGAGATATTTTGCTCAAACCTATTAGATTGTTCTTTGAGTTCAAGGGGTAGATTAGTTGAAATACTCTCATAAGATAATAGAAGATGAAGCTTTTTAAAATCATCATAAGTTAGACTAAATAGCTTAAATTTTTCGTAAGATGTTTTTTTATCAATATAAAATCTCAACTCATCAAAATTTGAAATAATCACATATCTAGCACTGCTATTTGATACTAAATAACCAAAAGATTGGTCAATTGGAGATAATTTATCTTTGGATGGTTTTTTATCAAGGTCTCGTGTATCTTGTGCTTTTAACTCTATTATACCAATTACATTATCATCTAGCCATATCGCACCATCAGCTTTTTTACTATCTGTTTCGTTCTTCTTTTCTCGTGAAAGATTATAAGATTTAGGATTGGTAGTTTTGAGAGTATATCCCAAACAAGACTCAAAAATATCTCTCAAAAATCCATCTTGATACTCCTCTTCCTTGAAATATCTAATATCATCAACTTTGGATAAAAAGTTTTGAAAAGATGCCCATCTCTTAGCAATTAAACTCTCATCTTGCACTTGTAAATTATTTGCTATTACTCTTTTATTAAATATATTTGGCACATCAATCCCTCTTCTCTAAAGTAATTTATTATACCTTAAGTAGCATTGAAAATATATTAAACCAAATTTGTATAACTCAATACTATTTTTTTATATTTTGTGAAAAGTCCATCATTAGATGATAAAGCTTTAAGTTTTTATGATTTGAATCATATAGCTTATTTTTTTATATTTACATCAATATCAATATCTTTAACTATAAATCCAATCATTCCATTTATCTTATAGTGTGAAGGATATTTACCACTTATAAATCTATCAATTCCATTTTTTTGATATTCTTTATTTAAAGTTGAGTAACCATCTAATCGTTTACACTCAATAATATAGTAAGCCCTTGTATTTTCAAAAGTATTTTTTGTTTGAACTTTTATATCACTACGACCATTATTTACAGGTACTTCTGGGTCAAATAAAAAATCTAATAATTCAAATTTAACTCTTAATAAATTATTGTTTAAGTAATCAAATAATAATCTATTTCTAATCTCATTTTCATCGTTATTTGGAACATTTATTTTATCCGATAGCATCTCTTTATAGCAACTATATATAGAATCAAGAAGTTTTTTAAACTCTGTTTTGGAATATATACTTTGTGGTGTTTGCAAAAAATCAGCATTTAAGTTATTTTCAAATCCACTAAACATTATTTACCTGCTTTTAAAATAGCATCTCTAAACTCATAAAAATCAAGATATCCAATAGCTTTATGCCAATTTTTATACTCATTGGGTTTAACCACATAAAAGCCATCAGCTTCAAAGCCTTTAATATCTTTTTGAATAAAGAGATTTTCTAGCGTTTTACCACTAGATAATTTTAAAAAGTTTTCTATATTTTTCTCTTCCCTCCAAGTTATCTCTTTATTAGGCTTTTCATTTAAAACTTTAAAATAAATTCCTATAGCATACTCACTCCATAAAATCTTTGCTTTAAAGTACATACCATTTTGCTCATAGATATTTGAAAAATGTTTTATAAATATATTCGCATATTCTTCTAATTTTTTATTTCTATAATCATATTTACCAAAAGCTACGGCATAATCTTTCTGCATTATCCATGGTATCATTATACTATTTGCATAATCTACTAATGAATACTCTTGTTCATTTAAGTTAAAAGCTTTTATTACTGTATTATCTAACTTATTAATAAGAATATTTAAATCTTTCTCATAAGTTAGTATATTTGAACTATTAGTATCAAAATATTCTTTTTTTAACTCTTCTATTTTAGATACTATTGAAATAATTTTTTTATTTTCAATAAATGGTAAACTTAATTTTTCATAATCATCACATTCTTCTTGTTTAATTCCTGTTGAACTTGCTGTATGCAATAAATAATAACTAAAATATTTAGAATAAAATAATCCATTGATTATTTTTAAAGTATCTATATTAGAATATATAGATTTTAATGCAACTACAGAACTAGTAAAAACAGTATTCTTATATGTTATAGCAGAATTTTGTTTTAGCTCATTGGTTAATCCACCAGTAAAAAGTAATATGGGTGCTTTATATATATCTGTGTAGTCATCAGTTAATTTTCTATTTGTATATCCGACTACATCATAATTAAATTTATCTAAATGTGAAGATATATAAAATGGTTTCAAATTTTTCTTTTTAGCTCCAGTATCAATAAAATCAAACTCTTTTAATCTTGTTGTATCAATTTTTTTATTTCCATCTTTTCTTTTAAATCCTTGATACTTTATTAACTCTTTGTTATCTACTAAGTCTTGAATTGTATTGTATTTATTAGATTTTAAAGTTTTAATAAAATTAAAATCTAAATAAGAGCCGTAAACCAAAATTTTCCATAAATAATCATTATCTAAAAGTTTAGATTGATTTACCTTTTTAAAATCACTTTTTGAGATTAATAAAATCTTTAATTTTCTAAAATATCGGCTAGGTTTCATAGAGATATAATTTATATCATTTTTTAATATCTCTTCTTTCGTACTATATTCATAGAGTAAAATAGATACAGGAATAGAAACATTTTCAAATATTTCATTTCGTACAGATGAAAGTTCTAAAATATGATTAATTTTAAATTGATTAAAAAAGTGTTTAGTTCTAAACTCTTTTGTATCTAAATTATAAAGTAATTTACTCGTAACAATAAAGCTGATTTTTGTACTTTTTGCAATTATATCTTTTACTCTAATCATAAAGGCTTGAACTATATCTCTATTTCCAATTGAAATTTTATTTAATTTTATATATTTATCAGCAAATGAGTCTTTTTTAATTGTACTTCCACCATAAGGAGGATTACCAATAATAAAATTAAGTTTCTTATTTTTTAAGATTTTATTATACTCATCATCTGTATCAAAAAAATCATTATTAAAGAAATTAGGCTTAGGATTTTTGTCACTTTTCAAAAGGTGTGGAAACTTAAACTTCTCTATCTCTTTTGGATTTTGATAATCAAGCATAGTAATATAAAGAGAAAAAACACTAATAGAGAGTGCATCTTTATTATAATCAATAGCAAAGATATTATCTTTAACAAGCTTTTTTAGCTCATTTGCCAAAATAATTTTATTATTGACCTTTTCATATTGAGCAACTAATTTTCTAAGTGTTTCTACAAGAAAAATACCACTTCCACAAGCAGGGTCTAAAATCTTACAGTTATACTCATTTGGATTATTCTTAAAATATCTACCACTCATCAAAGAGAGATAATTTAACTCTGCATTATCCAAAAGTTCTAGTTCAAGCACTCCATTATTCAATATATAATCAAAACCATTATAAATTTCAAAGTCACTTTCAGCCTCTATTATTATAATTGGAACTTCTCCAAAATTCCAACACTTTTTAAAAATATCTTCTTTTTTTTCATCTTTATTAAAAAATAGGATAATTACTTTACCTGACATTCATCACCCCTATAAACTTAAAGTAATATAATAAGAAATAAATATATATATTAGGAATATACCATCTGTTTTACAAAAATAAATAAAATAAAAACAAAAAAGTTAGGACATCTAGGCTTAGTGGCAGGAATGTGTAAAGAGTTAAATATATCTCAAATAGTCAATAATCATATAGTTACAGGAGACCAAAGAACCCTGAGTCATGGGGACGCTGTGGTCGCTATGATCATCAATGGCTTGGGATTTACAGGTACTCCACTATATATGACTCCACAATATTTTGAAGATAAACCAATAGCTCAACTATTAGGAAAAGATATAGAGGCAAAAAGTATAAATGATATAGCACTAGGACGAACTTTGGATAAAATATATGAGTATGGAGTTAGTGATTTATTCTCAAAAATAGCTTCAAATGCTGTAAAAACTCTTGGGATTTCCTCAAAAATAGGACATTTGGACTCAACTGCCTTTGCAACCAATATAGAAAAAGAGAAAGAGACAGGTGATGGAACAGTTGAGATACGAAAAGGTCATAGCAAAGATTATAGACCAGATTTAAATCAAATAGCTCTCAATATGATAGTAGAAAATAGGGCGAATTTACCAATATATCTACAAGTATCCAGTGGAAATCAGAGTGATAAAGTGAAATTTGCTGAAATTATTCAAGCACAAGTAGATAATCTAAAAAACTATTATGGGATTGAGTATATTGTCGTAGATT
>JAMOOQ010000030.1 GCA_027100635.1 Campylobacteraceae bacterium
GACTCAATTGGATTATTTTAATGAAAATCATGAGATTATTTTGGAGTGCTTAGGGGATAATTACGAGGAGTTTTATGATTAGTTGTTTTATATTAGTTTAAGTTTAGAGGGGTGATGAATGTCGGTACTAATTTAAGAATGACACAATTAAAATTAATAATAAAAAATTAGTGATTGAGAGTTTAAATACTCTAGTAAAAGAATTAAAAGAAAAAAGTTTGTAATTTTAAAAAAAGAATTAAAAGAAAAAAGTTTGTAATTTTAAAAAAAGAATTAAACCTTTAAGGTAAAAAAGTGATTAATAATATTCAAGACAATCCCACAGTAGGATTGTCAATAGGAGTTGTATAAATTTAACAGAGGATTTTAGTCCATTTGTCTTCTTAGGAAAGTTGGTATATCTAAATGATCATCATTTTTACTATTATTATATCCACCAACTACCATTCTTTCTCTATTAAAAAGATTTTGAGGTGAAGATGTATTATTTATTTTTATCTTTTTATTTTGGATTGGATTCTCTTTAACAGGAGTATTTTGTACTATGGTATCATTTTTACTATCAAAACCTGTTGCAATAATAGTAAGTTTTACCTCATCAATATCTAAATCTTCATCTGTTGTTGTACCAAAGATTACATTTGCTTCTTCATCAGCGTTTGATTCTATTGTCTCCATAGCATCAGACATCTCTAACATTGGATATTGTGGATGGATATGGAAATGTACTAATATACCCATTGCTCCATTAATAGAAATATCATTTAAGAGAGGTGATTCCATTGCAATTTTGGCTGCTTCTATAGCTGCACCACCACCACTACTTTCACCAACACCCATAAGAGCCATACCCTTATGAGACATTACAGTTTTTACATCAGCAAAGTCAAGGTTTATATCATTTTCTCCATGAGATAAAATTACGTTAGAGATTCCACCAACTGCTTGAGATAGAATATTATCAACTAATCTAAAGCTTTCTTTCATTCCAAGATTTTTTTCAACGATAGATAATAATCTTTCATTTGGAACAACAATAATACAGTCACTCTTATCTTTAAGTTCTTCCAAACCTTCAAGAGCTAGTTTTGTTCTCTTTCTTCCTTCAAATTTAAAAGGGGTAGTTACAACGGATACAGTTAATGCACCAGCTTCTTTAGCTGCTTGAGCAATAATTGGAGCTGCTCCAGTTCCTGTTCCACCACCAAGACCAGCTGAAATAAAGACGATATCTGAACCCTCTATAACTTTTTTTGTCTCGTCATAACTTTCTAATGCTGCATCTCTACCTTTTTCTGGTTGCATTCCTGCACCAAGACCTCTTGTTGCATTTAAACCAAGTTGTAATTTAGTTGGAGCTAAATTTGTACTAAGTGCTTGTGCATCAGTATTTGCTGCAATTAGATTTATTACAACACTACCTTCTGAAATCATATGATTAATCATATTTCCACCACCACCACCAACACCTATTGCTGTGATTTGTGCACCTTCAATCCTCGTATTTGACATATCTATCTGTTTTATTTCAAAATCTTCCATTTTATACCTCCTGTAGTACTAAAATAATTGCTTAGCCCAATTTGTAAATTTTTTTAATAAATTATTCTCTTCATTTGGGTTTGAAGAGAGTTCATCTAATGAGAATCCTATATCATTATTTTGTTTAAATGTCTGTTGCTGTTCTCGTTGTTCTCGATGTTGCCCTGATTGAATTCTTTGCCCAGTTTGTTGAATTTTAGTATCTTTAACAACATCATTTAATCTTATATCAGATAAAATAGTCTCATCAGATGATGAAAAATCTGATGCTGATTTAGAATGTAATAATTTTTGATTGATATTTATCTCATATTCTGTATTATATCCTGCTTTATATAAAAGTAAGCCAACAACTGTAGAAAATGAGGGATCTTTTAATTCATTAAATAATCCACTTACTTTAGATGGGAAAGCTACCCTTACAGGAATACCA
This sequence comes from Campylobacteraceae bacterium, assembly GCA_027100635.1. GTDB lineage: Bacteria > Campylobacterota > Campylobacteria > Campylobacterales > Sulfurovaceae > FS08-3. The sequence continues at coordinate 1,976 of JAMOOQ010000030.1, forward strand.
TCAAAGATTACTTGTCCTAATTCTCTAATTCCTTGAAGTTTTGCCATTCCACCAGTAAGAACAATACTGCCTATTTGATCTTTTAACTTACTCTCTTCCATAGATTTCAAAAGCAATACAAGAGTCTCTTCTGCTCTTGATAAAACGACATTATAAACTGTTTCAAGAGATACACTATTTTTATTTTTTTCATCACCAATAATTGGTATATCAATGCTATCATCATAAATATCTAATAAATTTGCATGTCTTAATTTAATATTCTCTGCAACTTGAAGAGGAGTATGAAGTGCCATTGATAAGTCATTTGTAATATGATTAGATCCAACACCCAAAAAGTCATTATATCTAATTGCATTACCAACATGAATTACCAAATTAGAAGTTTGTCCACCCATATCAATTACACAAACACCTAACTCTTTTTCATCTTCTGTAATATTAGATATCATAGAAGCATAACCACTTACAACAATATTTTCAATCTCAACACCTGCTGTTTTAAGAGCTTTTCTTAGGTTACTTAGGCTTGATTTTTGTGCGATAATAATATTTACATCAGTCTCTAACCTATTGACATTCATCCCATAAGGGTCTTCAATAAAACTTTGTTCATCCACTTTAAAATTATAAGGTAATACATGCAAAACATCATATTCACTTGGTACCTTTGCATTATAAAGTGCTGTTTGCATAACTCTATTAATCTCTTTAATGGATATATCTTTGTTTGGTATATTTACAATTCCACTTGAATTTATACTTTTTGCATATGTACTTGATATAGAGACAGTAGCTACTGAAATATTACTACCTGCAATTCTTTTTGCATCACCTAGGGCTTTTCTAATTGACTTAGATGCTTGTTCTATATTTATGATATTACCTTTTTTCACACCTTGTGATTTAGATATACCATGCCCTATGATTTGAATTCTATTATTCTCTATCTCAGCTATGATCGCACATATTTTTGTAGAACCTATATCTATAGCTAAAATTGTCTCTGCCACTTATAATCCTTTTATATACATCTTAGTTTCATATTTTTTTTCTAAATCTTCTAATAAGCTTGATTGAAAATCACTCTTTTTCATTTGATTCATAGTATCTAATATCATATTTGTATTATTTGAATCAATAGAAGAGATTTTTTGATCAATAATATTATATATTATCATTTTATTTCTTACTGTAATGATACCCTTTTCTTTATTAGAAATAAATAGTTTTTGCATAAAATCTTTATTTTCTATATCACTAAGTTTTTTTAATTGAATTGGTTTATCTAGTGTTATATACTCAGATATTAAACTTTCATTACTATCTTTAATATCATTTAATTTATTTTCTGCCATCTTAGACATAGATTCACTACTAAGAAGAGCTTTATATTGAGGTATTGCTAATTCTTTTGCTTCTTTAAATGTCATCTCTTTTGAATCAAGAATCTTAATAATTTTTAAAGATACAAACTTATCTCCAACAATTTTTGGTTTTAAAATATCATTAATAGATCTGAGTTTAATTTCATCCCATATTTCTGATGTTAATTTTAAGCTATCAACAGCTATCGTTACTGTTTCACTCTTTTCTATCTTACCCTTTTTAAATGCAATATACTTTTTTTGAGCATCTTTTTTAACTTTTTTAAGCTTTAAATCTTGAATTAAAGTGCTATTTGCCTCTGTTAATGTTAGCTGTTTCCCACCATCTTCAATATAATTAAAACTATTATTTTTATAAAAATCTTCAACCTCAGCTGTAGATACAACTATATTTTGACTCTCTGTCCATAACATATCCAAAACATATTTTTGTGGTACCATATACTCTGATTTATGCTCTTGCCAATATTTTTGTAAACCATTTTCATCAATAGTTATATTTATATCATTCGGAGTAATAACTTGATATTTTATCTTATCTGACACATTAAATGCATTAACTAAAAAACTCTGTTCAAAACTACTACTATCACTATTCAGCATAGATAATAATTTTTCTATTTTAAAGTCATCTTTTAAAATCTCTTCAAACAGATTAGCTTTCATTCTCATATTCCTAAGATAAGATGTATATATTGTTTTATTAAAAATACCATTTTTTTGAAATCCTTTGATATTAGCAATTTTTTCTGCCAACTCGTCATCAGAAATAATGATACCAAACTCATTAGCTAAATTTAATAATCTAGCTTGTGTTTCAACTGTTTTAAAAGCTTGTTGAGATAGACCCATCTCTTTTGCCTGTGCTTCATCAAATTTACCATTTAACATCTGATTATATTGTTGATATAAGTTAGAATAAGTCATATCCCACTTAGCTTTTTTAATATCTACATCGCCAACTTGTGCAATTGCACTAACTTTTGAACCATAAGAGTAACTACCCCAACCTACAAATCCTGCACCTATAAAAGCTATTGTAGCTATCCATATAGTTACAATTAAATATTTATTATGTTTTTGCATCCAGCTTATCATTATTTATACCTTATAAAAAATTTATTTTGTTATTTTATTAAAGTTGTTATTAATACCAATTTAATATATCTAAAACTAATCAAAAAGATATGAAAATATACCTTGTTTAGACTCATTTAATTTTTGATACAGCTCAGAAGCTCTACTTAATCCCAAATCTATAGCCTCTTGATATAAAATCAAAGCTCTTTTTCTATCTTTTTTTGTTCCTACTCCATATTCATAAAATTGTCCCAAATCACATACTGCATCAGGATAATTTTTTATTGCCAATTTATTCATTAAAGTGAAGGCTTCAGAATAGTTTTGTTCTAAAAGATCGCCTTTAAATAACTCTCTTGCAAATGAGAATTGTGCCAAAGGCGAATCTGTTGATGCAATTAAAAGAATTATTTTAATAGCTTCTTCAATATCTTGATTTGCTTTAAATTCATTAAACTGCTCTAATGCCCCAACTATATCATCATCACTATATGCTTTATTTGAAAAAATATTAATAATATGTTTTATACTATAAATATCACTATTCTCTAAAGATGAGAATTTTTTTATTAACGCTTGATACTTCTTTTCTAATAGCTCAATTGGTTCATATATATATAATTTACCCTCTTCTTTCTCTTTTGAGATCTCTTTTCTAATCTCTTTTGTTTTGGTAATTTCCTCTTTTTCTACCACTCCACTCTTTTCTTCTTCCATCTTTTGTCTATAATAATCTTTTGCAATATCATCTAGTTCATCTTCTAGCACAAAATTTTCACGATAGTATGTGTTATTTTCTATCTCTTTAGTATTATGAAATGTATAATCTTTATTATATCCATCTGGATCTATTTCTCCAAGTTCTGCTTGTTTAGCTGCATACCAACTATTATTATCCTCATTAGGTTCTATTTTATCTTTTTCTTCTATATCATTTTGATTTTTAGTTTCATCTTCTAAAGTTGCTTCTAATTCTTCTTCTAATTCTTCTTCTAATTCTTCTTCTATATCTTCTTCTTGTATAATTTCTGGTTTAGGCTCTGGAACAAACCAAGTATTAGCTACAATTTGTGCCTCTTCTGGTTCTTCTTCTATAATCTCTTTTTTCTCTTCTTTTATAGCCTCTTCTTGAAATTTTTGATACTCTTTTATCTCTTCTAATATCTCTTTTTCATCTTCTATTTTTTCGACACTAGGCTTATCTATAACTATTCTTTCATGTGTTTTTCCATTATCTTCAAATAAATCAAATTGTTCAATAAGCTCCTCTTCTTCTTCATTAATTTTATTATAGTATTCATTACTATAAAGATTATTTGGATAAGCATCAATTGATTTAATCGCTTTATAATAATTATGATTTCTAGTTAGGATTATAATATTTTTAATCTGTTGATTTATGTTTAAGACTTCAAGTTGTTTTATTTGTAGATTTATAGAGTCACTATCTTTTATTAACATTGATAGTCTAATAATCTCTAATCTTTTTATAATTTCATCCATTAAACTTACTCCTTTTTGATATTAAATTAATATAAAATTATATCTAACTTATTTAAATAACTTATTTAAAAAATAGGTATGAAAAGGGCATAGTTCATAGAGTATCAAAAGAAGTAAGCACTCTTGATTTTAGAGATTCCGTGTCAAGCACGGAATGACGAACTTTTCCATATTAAGCACTGAATAACAAACTTTTCCATATCAAGCACTGAATGACAAACTTTCGTCACCCTAAACTTGATTCAGGGTCTCATAAACTATACAAAGTATTGATTTAGTAGGTATAAATAGATAATTTGAAGAATTAGATTAAATTAATAATCTACTCTTGGTTACTTTTAAGCTCCATTAGTTCCTCTAAAATCTCTATAATTTCATCCTCTTCAAGCTCATCTCGTGATAATTCATCAATAATACTAAAGCACTCTGTTCTCATCTCTCTAAGCTCTTCAAAATCATTCTTTTGTTCACTAGAAGCTTTTTTTGACTTCTCAATTATCTCAAATAACTCATCAATAGCCGATTCTAAATCAGGTATTATCTCATTTTCTAGTAGGTTTTTTAACTTTTCACTATTTTGCATTTTCTCTTCCTTATTATTTTAAGCTTTGCCCTTAGCACTTTGTATAGAATTGATATATTTATAATCTATAGATATTTTTTTCTCTTGTGGTAGATGATCTATTAATCTTTTGAGTGTTAAATCAAAATCTTCAAACAAATAGTTTGCCATAGACCCAGGTATTGGATTAATCTCATTTAATAAAATCTCACCATCAACAACAAAAAAATCACATCTAATAATAGATCCTAAAAATAAAGGGTCATATATGGTTTTAAAACTATCTTGAATTTTATCAAAAAGCTCATCATCTATATCAGCACTTAAGACTTTTGAGTCTCTTGAAAAATCCATATATTTTTTATCAAAATCCAAAAATTCATCTTTTTCTGGCTCTTCCACAATAGATAGTTCCCATCTATCAGTTTTACATCCTGCTTGATTATACTCTTTAATCCCCTCAATAAAAGGTTCAATAATTATATCCTCATCAAATTCAAAAGCTATATCTAAACCATATTCAAGCTCATCTTTAGTTTTTACAATAGAAACACCAATGCTACTACCTAATCGTACAGGCTTAATAATCACAGGAAAAGGAGTTTTAATCTCTCTTTTATCACTTTTATTAAGATGTTCATAATCAACCACTTTAACACCCAAACTTTTTGCTAAAAATTTAGTATAAAGCTTGTTGTAACTTAAAGTTGATGCTTCTATCCTCGGAGATATGAATGGTATATTATAAAATTCCATTAATGAGGCTATTTTACCATCTTCTCCATCTCTTCCGTGAATAATATTTAAAACTACATCTAAGTTTAATATATTACTTCCAAAGATACCACTAATAAAAAATCCGCCATATTTTAAATTCAGCTTTTTAGCTTTTTTATACTTTAATGATGAAAAATATTTAGATTTCATATTATCACTATCTATTAAGTAAAACTCCCTATCGCTATCTATAAAAATAAATTCTAACTCATTTTTCTTGAGTACTTTTTTCATAGTTATTGCACTTACAATACTTATTTCATGCTCATAACTAGAACCACCAAATAAAATTCCAATACTCATATATAAACCTTAATTTAATATTAATGATATTCTATCATTTTTGATATTTATTGTAATTTAAAGTATATTACTTATTTGCACACTCTAAAGAACAATAATACTTTCCTTTTGCAATTATCGCCTCTTTTGCAGTTACAAATAAACCACAAGTCTCACATTCTACCAGCGTATCGTTATCTAATTTTTTATCATCTTTACTTTGAAGTTTAAAACTAGGTAATTTCCCACCAAGAAGTTTCCAAACTCCTAACATTATAACAACAATTCCAATTAACTTTAATATCATTTACTACTCTTTATATATAGATAATTTCTTTTATTTTTTTGTACTATATCATAATCTAACTGATTTTTAACATCTTCAATCTCATCAAAAACTCTTTCACCTTTATAAAAAAGATAACAAGTTAAATCATTTGATATATTTTTAGTTAAATTTAATAGCATATCTGTGTTAGTTACAGCTCTTGATGAGATTAATTCAAATTTATAATCTTTTAGGCTCTCAACCCTTACAGCTTCAACTTTAATATTATCTAACCCCAAAGATATTGCCGTATATTTTAAAAATGATACCCGTTTTTTTAAAGGTTCACACAATACAACTTCTGCCTTATCAAAAATAATTGCTAATATAAACCCTGGAAATCCAGCCCCTGTCCCTACATCAAGAATATTCTTTGGCTCTTTTATAAATGTCATAGGATATAAAGAATCAATAATATTTTTATATATGGCATCTATCGTTCTTGCTCCTGTTAAATTATGAATTTTATTCCACTCATGTAACAAAGATGTAAAATCCTCTAATAACTCTATCTTTTTATCGTCTAATATTATATTTTCATTTTTTAATAGTTCTTTTAATCTCAATTTATTATCCTTTTTAATTGCAGATATTTACTCATCATAGAAACTTTTCAATAATATGACTATCATTACAGTGAAATTCAGCCATATTCAGTCCATTAATATTTTCATAATCTATATTAATTCTCTTAGTTCCATATTTTCTTGCTGTTTTTCTAAGACTAAAAACTAAACATTTAATATTTTTTCTTTTAACCGACATTCATCACCCCTCTAAACTTAAACTAATATAAAACAATTAATAATAAAACTCCTCATAATTATCCCCTAGGCACTCCAAAATAATCTCATGATTTTCATTAAAATAGTCCAATTGGCTCTCTCCTTCAAATAAAATTAAAACTACAGAGAAAAAATATTGAAAAATCCATCTCATAGTAGGATTTGATATTGGTTTTCTCTTCTGATTCGGAAAAGTCAGGCTATTTTCTTTCATATTTTTGCGAACTTTATACTCTAATGCAGAATATACCAATAACGATAATGTCATAATCATTAATAGTGATGCAATCCGTTCAGGCTTTTTTAAAAAGATAGAATCAGCATGAAATTTTGGGTCTTTTAAAAATCTAAAACCTCTTTCTACTTTCTGTTGATTTTTGTACTCATTTAAAATTTCTTGGGGTTTTAATGACTTATTTTCTAGCTCATTTGTTGCCAAAATAAAAATTCCATTTCTCTTTTTCTCTTCATGAAATTTACTTAGATTACTAGTCATATTTGCCAAAACAGTATACTCTGTAACATCTTTAATAGCATCTTTTTTAGGTTTTCCTCTTGTTGAATATCTCTTATGTTCAAGAATCTTAAAGCCCTCTACATCGGAGATTAATAGCTTTTTCTTTAACTCTTCTAGTGCTTTTATCGCATCAATTTCACAAGCAAATTTCTGTTTTTCATATCTTATTTTAGCTTTTAAATCTTTTTTACTATT
>JAMOOQ010000031.1 GCA_027100635.1 Campylobacteraceae bacterium
TGGATTAAACTATTTTATCTGTGTAAGTCCAAACATAAATGACAAAAGAAATGCTAGGTTAGATATATTTTATAGATATTTTAGTGATAATTTTGATAGTAGTTTAATATCAAGTAGATATGATAATATAGGCAATTATAAACGATATGAAAAAGTATTTAAAACAAAAATCTAAAAAGGAGCTAAAATGAGTGAAGAGATAGAGTTAAAGTTATTAAGAGAAAATCAAGAGTTAAAAAAAAGATTAGATAAATTAGAGGGGAAAAATTCTGATGGAATTCCAACTTATAGTTTTAGTAAGATTACAGATTTTGAATTAAAAAATTTAGTTGATATTAAAAAATCTTTTAAAGATGAAATATTTAATTTATGGCTAAATAATAATATAAATATACTCAATGAAAATATTTTATTTTTAGAAAAACTATTATTTAAATATGGAAAGTTTCTAAAGGGTTTTAAAGAAGAGACTCTAAAAGCTAATTTTATTATTCCCATTATTAATAGAGTAGATTTTCAATCAATAGAGTATGAAATCTCAGGTTTTTATGAAGATATTATCTCTTATAAAACAGATAAATTTATATTTTTGGGAACAACTAATTTTTTAGTATCTAAAGGATTAGAATATAGTGAAAAACCATACTTCTTTATTCAAGAGTTTAAAAAAGGTAAGGTAAATACAGACCCTGAACCACAACTTTTAGCAGAGCTTATTAGTGCTATAGAATTAAACAATGAAAAATCTATGAGAGGTGCTTATATTGTGGGTGCAATTTGGAACTTTGTGATTTTAGAGAAGTTAGGCAAAGATAAATATCAATATTTTGTAAGTGAAAATTATGATAGTAGTAAGATAGATGATTTAAAAGATATTTATAAAAATTTACTTTTTGTTAAAAATGAGATTATAGAGATGATTCAAAATGAAAAATAGATATAAAAAATGACAAAGTTTTATTTTTACCTATTTTTATTTATATATAATATCTCTCTTTTGTATTTAATATATACAACTCCAATTACTCCTCATGAAGCATATACTCTATATAATGGTACTGATTTGGTTGGTTTTTTAATAAGACTATCATCTGATGGAATTAACTTTTGGACACTAAGAACACCTTTTTATCTTTTTGGAATACTTAATATATATCTATATTATCAACTTTCAAAAGAGTATTTTTCTAAGCAAAATGATATTTATCTAAGCACCTCTTTCTTTCTAATCTTACCAGGAATCATCACATCTATAGTTTTAGCAAATATTGCAGTGGTTATAATATCATTAGTTCTAATATTTTTATTATCTTATAAAAGAGGTTATCTCTTAATTCAAATTCTTATGATGATATTAATACTAATTATTCATAAATCATCTATTATATTTTTTATATCTATTTTTATATACTCTATTTTTGAAAAAAAATCTTTTTTAATGAGTATTAGTTTTATCTTTTTAACTTTATCTATTTTAATGGGTGGTTTGGAAATAGGTGGTAAACCCAGTGGGCATTTTATAGAGATATTTGGATTATATAGTGCTGTTTTTTCGCCATTAGTCTTTATATTTTTTTTCTATTCAATGTATAGAATTCTTATTAGAGAATCAAAGGATATTTTATGGTATCTTTCTTTTAGCTCTTTAGTTTTTTCTCTTATTTTATCTATAAGGCAAAAAATAGAGATTACAGATTTTGCCCCTTATGTATTAATTAGCATAGCCTTAATGTTAAATATTTATCTAAATAGCCTAAGAGTTCGTATTTATGAACATCAGAAGGGTTATAAATTAGGTTTTATATTTGTAGTTAGTACACTTATTATAAGTTCGGTAACGATTATTCTTCATCAAAATATATTTAATATATTAAATGACAATAGAAAACATTTTGCATATAGTGTTTATAAACCTTATTGGTTGAGCACTCAACTAAAAGAACAAAATATTTTTTGTTATGATACAAATTCAATCAAGCAAGAATCACAATTTTTATATTATGGTCTCAAAAGATGTCATCAAAATTAAATACTATTTTTGTTTCTAAAATACACAATATAGTAATAAATCTTATATTATTTATTGGTTGTAGTTGAATTGAAACAATCTAATGATAAAGTTGTATTAAATTAACAATAAAACAAAAGGAGAACTCAATGGCTCAAAAGGCGATTAGAGAATATGATGCTAAGTCAATCTTAGCAAAACATTGGGATAAATACTTTCCAGATTTTACATATGCATATGAAACAACTATGGTTCAAAATGGAACTGAATTAAACGAAATAGCAAAAACTGCATCTTGGTTAAATGAAAAAACATTGGTTGCAAAACCAGATATGTTATTTGGAAAAAGAGGTATGAATAATTTAGTACTTTTTAGAGATGCTAAACCAGGTGATGTTTCTTTAGCTAAAGCTTCAAGTTGGATAGATGAAAAATCTTCTGGCGACCAATCAGTTTTCTTTTCATTTGATGGAGAGACTCCTACAGGTGAGCCATCTGTTGATAAATTAACTCACTTTATTGTTGAGCCATTTACTCCACATGAGCAATCAGAAGAGTATTATGTTTCTGCAACTTGTGTTGGTGATGATGATGTTATCTATATGTCTGCTGAGGGTGGAATTGCAATTGAAGAAGATTGGGACGCAAAAGTAACTGAAATTGCATTTCCTATCACTGCTTCTGAAGATGAAATAGCAGAGCAAATTAGAGCAAATGTACCTAAAGATGTAGCTGATGAGAATAAAGCAAATTTTGCTGAATTTTGTATCGGTTTCTTTAAAGCTTACCGTGAATTAAACTTTGCTTACCTTGAAATTAATCCATTTGTTATGCAAGGTAATAAAATTGAATTACTTGATATGGTTGCAAAATTAGATGATACTGCTGGATTTATGATGGTAGAGGAGTGGGGTGATGTTGAATATCCTACTGCATTTGGTATGGAAGCTAAGTCTCCAGAAGTTGAAGCTATTGAAGAGGCAGATGCTAAAACAGGTGCTTCTCTTAAACTTACTTTATTAAAACCAGAAGCTAGAATCTGGACAATGGTAGCAGGTGGTGGAGCGTCAGTTGTTTATGCTGATACTATTGCTGATATGGCTGGAATTGATGACCTTGCAAATTATGGTGAGTATTCAGGTGGACCAACTACTGGTGAAACTAAATTTTACGCAGAAACACTACTTGACCTTATGACAAGAGAGAAAGACCCTCAAGGTCGTGGAAAAGTTATGATTATTGGTGGAGCTATTGCTAACTTTACTGATGTTGCAAAAACATTTACAGGTATTATTCAAGCATTTGAAGTATATGCTGATAAGATGAAAGAAGTAAATTTAAAAATTTATGTTCGTCGTGGTGGACCAAATTATGAAAAAGGTCTAAAAGATATTAAAGAAGCAGCAGATAGATTAGGACTATATATTGAAGTATATGGACCAGAAACTCATGTAACTGATATTGTAAGAATGGCATTAGAGGGAGATAAATAGATGAATCAATTATATACAAAAAGCACACAAGCGATTTTTTGGAATAACAATAAAACTGCTATCCAAAGAATGTTAGATTATGACTACACAATTCAAAGAGAGACTCCATCAGTTGCCGCTATTGTAGCTCCAACTTCAAATAATAAATTTGATAAGTTCTTTTTTGGACCTGATGAAGTTATGATTCCATTGTTTAAAACAACTGCAGAAGCTAAAGCTGCTCAGCCTCAAGCTGATGTTTTATTAAACTTTGCATCTTTTAGAACGGCTTATGATGTTACTATGGAAGCTCTTGAAATTGGTGGTTTTTCATCTATGATGATTACAGCTGAGGGAATTCCTGAGAGACTTGCAAGAGGTATGAACCAAACAGCAAGAGAAAAAAATGTAACAATTATTGGTCCTGCAACAGTTGGAGCTATAACTCCAGGTGCATTTAAAGTGGCTAATATTGGTGGAACTATCACTAATATTGTTAATTCTAAACTTCACCGTGCTGGTTCTTGTGGACTTGTAACTCGTTCAGGTGGACTTTTTAACGAACTTTCTAACATTATCGCTATTAATGCTGATGGTATTGCTGAGGGTGTTGCTATTGGTGGAGATAGATTTGTTGGTTCAGTTTTCATTGACAATCTTCTACGAATGGAAAAAAATCCAGAAGTTAAATATATGATACTTTTAGGAGAAGTTGGTGGAACTGAAGAGTATAAAGTAATTGAAGCTATCAAAAATGGTACTATTACTAAACCAGTTATCGCTTGGTGTATCGGTACAATTGCTAAATATTATGATTCAGGTGTTCAGTTTGGTCATGCAGGAGCATCTGCAAATGGCGAGATGGAAACAGCAGAGTATAAAAACAATGCAATGAGAGAAGCTGGTATTCATGTACCAACATCATTCAACGAACTTCCTGCTATGATTAATAAAGTATTTACTAATATGAATTTAGCAGAGATTCCAGAGCCTTCAATGAGTACAGTTCCTGCTACTAGAAGAAGTAAAGAGTTTATTTGTACTATTTCTGATGATAGAGGAGAAGAGTGTACTTACGCAGGTTTCCCAATATCAAGTGTTGCAACTCCTGAAACTGGTAAAGGTATTGGTGATGTTATTTCACTTTTATGGTTCAAAAAACAATATCCAAAATGGGCTACAGAGTTTATTGAAACAGTACTTAAAACAGTAGCAGACCATGGTCCTGCCGTATCAGGTGCGCACAATGCAAAAGTAACAGCAAGAGCTGGTAAATCAGTTGTTGAATCACTTGTAACTGGATTATTAACAATTGGACCAAGATTTGGTGGAGCAATTGATGGTGCAGCAGAACACTTTAAATATGCAGATGATAATGGATTAAACCCTAAAGAGTTCTTAGGACATATGAAAAAACAAGGTATTCCAATCCCTGGTATTGGTCATAGAATTAAATCATTAAAGAATCCCGACCTTAGAGTTACAGGACTTATGAATTTTGCAGCTGATAATTTCCCAGCAACGCCACTTCTTGATTATGCTAAAACAGTTGAAGCATTAACGACAAGTAAAAAAGAGAATTTAATTCTTAATGTTGATGGAACTATTGGTATTCTTATGGTTGATATGTGGAGAGCTTTAGATTATTCAGAAGATGAGATTAATGAGTTTATCGCTAGTGGTACTCTTAACGCATTCTTTATAGTTGGTAGAAGTATTGGATTTATAGGTCATGTACTTGACGAGAAAAGACTTGCAATGCCAATGTATAGACATCCAATGGATGATATTCTTTATCAAGTAGATGTAGCAGAAGAGATTTAAGGATTTCTTTTATTTAGGATTAAAATATAAATAATTTCTAAAATGCCAATGAAATAAGGATTATTATACTTTTGGACACGGTGGCTTCAGCTCCGTGTATGTTAAGGAGAGGTTAAAGCCATCTCGTCCAAAAAAAAAGCTTAATTCATGGACATTGGTATTATCCCCCCCTTGGGGGTACCCTAAAGTTTGATTTTCTTCTACTATTTTGAAAGCATCTTCAAATCTATTACGAATAACCGATATTCATCACCATTTTAAACTTAAACAAATAAAATAAAAACAAAAAAATTAGGATATTTAGGCTTGGTAGCAGGGATGTGTAAAGCTACTTCCCATGAATTTTGCAAAAAGTCTAATCTATATTTATCCATTTCATTAGTAATACTTAAGTAAAGTATCATACTATTTATAACAATAATATGCGAATCTGTTCTTCTAATAAATGATTTTAATATCCTTTTTATCACAATAAAATCTCTTACACCGAATAATAACTAGCACTCTTATGATGAACTACTAATGCACTCGTACTCTGTTCAGGATGTATCTGAAAAGTCTCACTAAGTTCTATCCCAAAATCTTCAGGTTTTAGCACATCAAAAAGCTCACGACTCGCCTCCAAATCAGGACAAGCAGCATAACCAAATGAGTATCTACTACCTTGATATCTATTCATTCTTACATCTCTTAGAGAGTGTCCCTCATCTTTACTTGCTATTCCCAAATCAAGTCTAACTTGTTTGTGCATAACTTCGGCTAAGGCTTCGGCAAGTTCTACTGATAATCCATGAACCATATTATATTCAAGATATTTACCCTCTGCATAAAGCTCTTTTTCATATTCACTAAATTTTGCTCCTGCACTTACACAGCTAAGAGCTATTACATCATCTCTATCGTGTCTAAAAAAGTCGCTTAATGCTCGGTGAGGTTTTCGTCCTTGTCTTGGAAAAGTAAACTTCGTAGTTGCTAGATGTTTTATATCTTCAAAATTTTCTCTTGAAGCATTTGCGTCGGTGTTCCATCCTCTGCTTTCATCAAAAAGGTACAAATCTTTATCATCACTTCTACATGGGTAATATCCATAAATTATGGTTGGTTCAAACAAATCTTTGGCTTTAAACTCTCTTTTTAATCTCTCATAAGCAGGATAAACTATTGTATCAAGTTGTTTTTTATATGCCTCTTTTGTCATACCTTTACTTTTATATCCCCAGTGCATTTTAAATAGACTTCTTTTATTTACCCAATCATAAATCATATCAAGGTCAAGGTCTGCTTTTTGTAATACTCTTCTGCCCCAAAATGGAGGAGTTGGGATTTCTACGGTTCTATCAGGCATTTTAAGTTGTTCAAATGGAGGGATAATTATTTTCTTTTTCTCTTTTGGTTTATCTATTTTTACTAAATCACCTGCTAGTTTATCATCTAATCCAACACTATTATCTTCATTATATTTCTCTATTCTACTCATAGCAATTACGCCATCAAAAGCATCTCTACAATAGAATATTTTACCATCATAATTTGGACGACAATAATCATCTACAAAAGATTTAGTTAAAGCAGCACCACCCAATAAAACAGGTTTTTTAATACCTAACCTTTGCATCTCTTCAAGATTATCTTTCATAACTTGTGTTGATTTTACAAGCAATCCACTCATTCCAATAGCATCTGCATTTTTATCTTTTAGAGTCATTAAAAAATTTTCTAAATCTACTTTGATACCTATATTATGAATTTTAAATCCATTATTAGATAAGATTATATCCACAAGGTTTTTACCTACATCATGGACATCTCCTTTTACAGTTCCAATTACCATTGAAGTTTCTGTTTTTTTCTCTTGTTTTTCAAGATAAGGATTTAGATAATCTACCGTGGCTTTCATAGTTTCTGCTGATTGTAGTACAAATGGAAGTTGCATCTCTCCACTACCAAAAAGCTCTCCAATCTCTTTCATAGTATCTATTAAAATCTCATTTACAATTCTATCAGGTTTGATTGTAGTGCGAAGCTCTTCAACTAATGGGATTATTCTCTCTTTGTCTCCATCTTTGAGTAGATAGCCTATCTTCTCCTCTCCACTTAGCTTTTGATACTCCTCATCAGATGCACTATCATCAATAGTAACTTCGCTAAAGTGTTCTATAAATCTAAATAGAGTGGTATCATCAGGGTTAAATAGAAGCTCTTCACAAATCTCTCTATCTTCATTTTTCATTTTAGAGAGTGGGATAATATGTTGTACATTAATAATTACAGATGTCATACCTGCTTCTATACAGTGGTGTAAGAATACAGAGTTTAGATAAATTCTTGCATTTTTGGCAAGTCCAAATGATATATTTGATAATCCTAATGTAGAACCAACTTTGGGATATTTAATATGTAACTCTCTAATAGCCTCAAGAGTCTCAATCCCTGCATTTCTATACTCTAAATCTCCTGAACCCACTGTAAATGTGAGCATATCAAAGATTAGATTTGATGGGTCAATACCGTGGCGATTTACACATAAATCATAAATTCTACTTGCTATTCTTACCTTATCCTCTTTGGTTTTTGCCATTCCTACCTCATCAATAGTCAAACATACCAAAGCAGTACCATACTTTTTGGCTAAGATACAAATCTCATCAAGCTTATCCTCTCCATCTTCAAGATTTACAGAGTTTATAATCGCTTTTCCTCCAATAGACTTTAGACCCTCTTCCATTGTATTTACTCTTGTAGCATCAGGCATTAGAGGAATGGATATATTTTGATTATAAAGTGAAATTACCTCTTTCATATCCACAGCTCCATCTCGTCCTGCAAACTCCACATTTACATCTAAAACATGCGCACCTGCTCTTACTTGTTGTTGTCCTACTGTTAGAGTCCCCTCATAATCAGCTTCAATAATTAACTCTCTAAAGGCTTTTGAACCAGTAGCATTACTTCTCTCTCCAATTAAAAGTGGAGCAGGTTTTTGAAATAGCTCTACACTATTAAATAAAGATGCGATTGATGGTTCTATCTTACCCGTTGGAGGTTTAGGAGTGATATTTTGGGTAGCATTTTTAAGAGCCTTGATATGTTGTGGAGTAGTACCACAACAACCACCCAAAAATGATACACCATCAAAATCTGTAAATGTAGATTGCTCTTTTTGAAACTCCTCATCACCCATTGGATAATATGCTACTCCACCTCTATTTTGAGGAAGCCCTGCGTTAGAATGAACTGAAATAGGTCTATCCCAAAGCTCACTTAGAGTTGCAATATGCTTTTTGACCTGTTGAGGTCCAGTCCCACAATTAAAGCCCAAAGATAAAATATCATAAGGCTCTAAAATTGTAACAATAGTCTCTGCATCAGTCCCAATCAACATTGTCCCACTAAGTTCAATAGTAACAGAAACCATAATAGGAATATCTACATCTCTCTCTCTATTGGCATCTTGAAGTGCATTAATAGCCGATTTTATCTGCAAAGGGTCTTGACAAGTTTCTAGTAAATAGACATCAACTCCACCATCAATTAATGCTAAAGCCATCTCTTTATAATCTTTGTACATCTCATCATAATGGATATGTTTAAGAGATGGTAGTTTTGTCCCAGGTCCAATTGAACCTAGTACATATTTTTTATTTGGTGAGGCTAAAGCCGTCACTTCCGATGAGTTGTTGAATTTATCACAAATTTCTCTTACAATTTGAGTACCTTTTAGAGTTAGTTCATAAGCACGATGACTCATATCATACTCATCTAAAACCCAACCCATGCTACCAAATGTATTAGTTTTAATTAAATCTGCTCCTGAAGAGGCATATCTATTGTGGATTGTAGAGATTAAATCTGGTGCTGTGGCATTTAAAAGCTCGTTACAACCCTCTTGGTCAATTCCATTATCATCAATCCATGCACTTTGTGGAATATCTAAACTTTGGATTTGTGTACCCATCGCTCCATCAATTACTAATATCTCATTTTTAATTCTATTTTTTATCTCATTTTTTATATTCAAAATTTAAACCTTATATTACGATTGTGTTAATTATAACATAAAAATATTTTACTAATAATATGTAATAT
>JAMOOQ010000032.1 GCA_027100635.1 Campylobacteraceae bacterium
AGCCTAGATGTCCTAACTTTTTTGTTTTTATTTTATTTATTTTTGTAAAACAGATGGTATATTCCTAATATATATATTTATTTCTTATTATATTACTTTAAGTTTATAGGGGTGATGAATGTCAGATCCTAACAACTGCTCTAGCTGTGCTATCCTTTTATCTTTGTCTAATTCAGTCATTTTTATAATCCTTATTTAGGATAATTATACTATTCTTAAACGATAATACCATTAATTTTTGTTTTTTGGCTAAAGTATTTTAATTAGTTTTAAGCAAATAAATTGATAAGAAATCTAAATATTCTTTATTCACTAATAGTATTACTATCTTATATGAAACAGTTATATAAAAAAAGAAAAATAACTCTAAAAATAACTATATCTTAAAGTAATTTTATATAAAATTATCCTAAAGCAAAATCTCTTATTAATATCAATAAGAGATTCTTATATATAATATAAGAATGGCTATAATGAAGGAGGAAATATGAAGTTAGGTTTCTTAGTTGACCTTAACCTATGTATGGGTTGTAAAGGTTGTGAGATTGCTTGTAAAGTGGAAAATGATGTTCCATTAAGCTCTTGGCGTTTGAGAGTAAAATATATAGATGTGGGTGTGTTCCCAGAGACATCTAGAAATTTTACTCCACTTAGATGTAACCATTGTGAAAATGCTCCATGTGAGAGAATTTGTCCAGTATCAGCACTACATTATTTAGATAATGGAATTGTAAATATTGATAATGAAAGATGTATTGGTTGTGCTGGTTGTATGATGGCATGTCCTTATGGTGCTATATATATGGATCCAGAAACAAATACAGCAGATAAATGTACATTTTGTGCTCACCGTGTAGAGGGTGGAATGATGCCAGCTTGTGTTGTTGCCTGTCCCGTTGAAGCTAATATTTTTGGTAATGTTGATGATGAGACAAGTCATATTTCAAGATATATGATGCAACATCAAGGTTCTGTACAAGTTAGAAAACCAGAAAAACACACAGATCCTAAGCACTATTATGTGGGTGGTGGTAATCAAACTCTAAATCCTCTAGCTCATGAAAGAATAGAAGGTTATGGACTATTTAATAATATTACTCATTTAGAGCATGTAGGTGATCCTCATCACTCAATATTAGATAGATTTTTAGAGCCATTTACTTCTCATGAAGAACTTACTAATAATTCATTGGCAGATGAAAAAATGTCTAAAGCTGGTCATAAAAAAGAAGGAGGTCATTAGATGGTAGAGAATACAATAGCTGCAACTCACGCAGTGGTAACTCTTGATGTAGCACTCCCAGGTATTATTTGGGGTTGGATGATTACTCTTAATATGTGGGCAAAAAGTATCGGTACAGGTGTAATTATGGTAGGTTTTTATCTATTATATAGACACAAAAAAGAAGATATGCCAAACTTAAGATGGTTAATGCCTTTAATATCATTTATCGCTTTAAATGTATTTCTATTGTTTACACTACTTGATTTACATCAGCCTCTAAGAATGGTAAATATTTTTCTTCACCCAAATTGGACTTCAGCAATTACTGTTGGTGCTTGGATGGCTTCTCTTTATACAGGGCTTATCACTTTAATGGCTTATATTGGAGCTATGGATCAATTTCCTGATTTTAGAAGACACTGTCCTGTATCGAAAGCAGCAAGAACAAATAGTGCAATCTATGAAAAAATATTTCCATTTGTAGTATTTCTAGCAATCCCTGTAACACTTTATACTGCTATTATTATGGCAGAATCAAGTGCAAGAGATTTATGGCAAGCTCCAACAGAGATGATGCAGATGCTTTTAGCAGCATTTTTAGCAGGATCTGCTACACTAATTTTTATTAGTGATCAATGGTCTGTTAATGCAAGAAGAGAGTTATCATTTATTCTTGCTTTATCTGTATTTTTAGGATTTATGATGTATATGGGAGAATATTTCTTCTCATTTAAATCAGCAGAAGCAGAAGCGACACTTAAGTTTGTTCACGCAGGTGGAGAATATAATGGTCAATTTTGGTTTGCTATGATAGTTGGTTTTGTTATACCATTTTTCTTATCAATCTCTACAATGAAAAGTGACAATAAAGTTATCTTAAAATTTACAGCGTTAATAGCTCTTGTAGGATTATATCTTGCAAAAGATGTTTGGCTAAAAATTCCACAAATGTTACCATTAAGTTAAGGGGGTAAAAATGTCAAAAGAGAATAATATGTTTATTGAAAGTAGACGAACATTTTTAAAAGGTACTGCATTTACAGTTGCAGGTGCTGTTATAGCAAAAGGTGTATTTACTACTATAGTTAATACGGAAGCTGTTGCAGAAGATGTTAAAACATCAGAAAATAATCAAGATCTGTCATTTTATCCACCTTTAGAACAGTGGGATAGTTATACAGAACTTGATGGTGGAGATTGGAAAAGGGGTGGAACTGGCAGAAATGGTGGATCCAGCTTAGAGAGTGAAAATGGAATTAAAGCTACTGAGTATATGCTTGTTCCAACTGCTTGTTCAAATTGTGAGGCTTCTTGTGGACTTACTGCATGGGTTGATATTGGTGAGTATAAAAAATCACAAAATCCTAGAGACCTTAAGGTAAGAAAATATATGGGTAATCCTCTTCATGCAGGAAGCCGTGGTAGAAACTGTGCAAAAGGTTATGCGGTACAATCACAAATGTATGATCCAGATCGTATACCTTTTCCTCTAAAAAGAGCTCCTGGAAGTAAACGTGGTGAAGGTAAATGGGTTAGAGTATCTTGGGATGAAGCTATGAAAGAGATTGGTACTAAAATGCACGATACTCTTAAAAGTGGTGATGAGATGTCTAAAAAATCTATTATGTATCATGTTGGACGACCAAATGAAAATGGTTTTGGACATAGGATTCCACATTCAATGGGTTGTGATGGATATGATTCTCATACAAATATATGTTCTGCTGGAGCAAGAGAAGGTACAATTCAATGGGCAAATGATGATAGAAATTCGCCAGATTGGGCAAATGCTAAACTGATATTCCTTCAATCATCTCATGCAGCAGATGCTGGTCACTATTTTCAACAAGCAGCTGGACTTATTGCAGATGCAAGAAAAAAGGGTGCTAAACTTGTAGTTATGGATCCTAGACTTTCAAACTCTGCTGGTATGGCTGACTTATGGTTACCAACTTGGCCAGGAACTGAAGCAGCTGTATATCTATACCTTGCAAATAGAATTTTAAATGACAAAGACCTAAATGGTAATAGTCAAGTAAATCATGATTTTGTTAAAAACTGGGTAAACTGGGATAGATTGATGGATGATAAAAAATATCTTCACTTTATGTTAGAGCGTGGATATATTAAGCATCTTCCAAAAGGAAACAGTTATGAAGATTTTATTGAATTAATTCAAGGTCTTTACCAACCATATACTCTTGAATTTACTGCTAAAGAGTGTAGAATTGAACCATATAAACTAGAAAAACTTTATGAACTATTCATTGATGCTGGTGATAGAGTAGCTACATATCTATGGAGAGCTGGACCAATTGGACACCGTGGTGGATGGATGAATACAAGAGCTGGATTTTTGCCATTTGTTCTTCGTGGAGCATTAGCAGGAAATAAAGGTGGAGTAGGGATGCACCACTGGCATGTAATATCTGTAAACGGTAAAGGTGATGCTGCTACTGTAAATGGTAAACGACCTGCAAAAGTTGATGTTTGGAATGAGATTGCATGGCCACCTGAATACCCTCTTAGTACTTATGAGATGAGTCATATTATGCCTCATTTACTTATGGATGATGAGTGGCAAGACAAATGGAATAAAAAAGGTCTTAATATTCCAAGTAAATTAGCTGTTTGGATCCCTAGAATGTATAATCCAGTTTGGATTAATCCTGATGGGTTTAGATGGATTGAGATGCTAAAGCGTGAAGATAAGATTGAGATGAGCTTTAATCTATCTCCAACATGGAGTGAAACAAACTGGTATTGTGATTTTGTTCTTCCTGTTGGACTTGCTGGAGAAAGACATGATCAACATTCAGAAGCAACAAAACCTGCAAGATGGTTATCATTTAGACAACCAGCTTTAAGAGTAGCATTAGAAAAAATGGGATGGAAAGCAAAAAATCCAACTCGTGCAACACTAGAGGCTCATATTCAGTCTGGTCTTGGTGAAGTTTGGGAAGAGGTTGAATTTTGGTCAACTATAATGGTTGAATATATTGATCCTGATGGAAGTTTAGGTGTAAGAGATTATTGGGCTTCAAAAGAGGATCCAACAAGAGCTGTAACTATTCCAGAATGGTATCAGGCTGCGTTTGATAAATTACCAAATCTTAAAGCTGCTGCAAAAGCTAAATATCCAGACTCTAAATATCCAAATTATGAGTTGATGAGAGATAGAGGAACTTGGCTTGAAGAGGATAATATCTTTAGACCTCAAGAGAGACCTCTTAAAAGAGAAGGTGATAATTTTATTGCTCATGGTCACGAGTATCATATTGATGATCTATCAAAAGATAAATATGGTGTAATTAATGCAAACTCTCATGGTAAGAAAAAAGCTATTGGTGTTGAAGTTGAGGGTGAATTAAAACAAGGTTTCCATACGCTAAGTAAAAAATTAGAGTTTTATTCTGAATGGTTTGCACAGTGGAAATGGCCTGAATATGCTATACCAATTTATCCAACAACAAAGAGTCAAAGAAAAGAGATGGTGCATATTGTAACACAGGTTCACCATGACTTTATGGAAAAAGATAATGAATTCGCACTTAATACTGTATTTAGATTATCATATAATATTCATACTCGTTCGGTAAACTCTAAGCATCTTATGGAAATTTCTCAAAACCATAACCCAGTTTGGATTAATACTCAGGATGCAAAAAGATTAAATATCAAGCAAGGTGATGCTATTAAAGTTACTATCAGTGATACTGTAAGTGGACTTGAAAGTGGTTACTTTATTGCTATGGCTGTTCCAACAGAGGGGCAAATGCCTGGCGTTTTAGCAAATTCTCACCACGCTGGTAGATGGAAACTTAAAAATGCTGTTGAGATTCCTGGATTTGAGCAAAAGCTTGGAATTATGGGTCTTGGTACTCCTTTATATGATATGACTATGGATGGTAAAATAGGTACTCTTAAACCAAAACAAGGAATTGATAAAGGTATGATGGAGCGAAAAAGCTCTTGGCAGTTTAAAGAATACAATAAAGATTTAGACAATATTTGGTGGGATGGTCTTACTGGTTCATGGCAAAATGCTGTTGCACCTTCACATCCTGATCCAATTGCTGGAAATCATGCTTGGCATCAAAAAGTATCTATTGAGTTAGCTGGTAAAGAAGATACAATTGGTGATATATATGTAAATTATGAGAATAATATGAAAGTATATAAAGCTTGGAGAGATGACTTGACTCGTCCACTAAATAGTGATGATAAGTTAAGAAGACCTCAACATATTAAAAGACCAGCAGTACCTTTATCTGATAAAGCATATGCTGTAAATCTTAAAGATTAGACTAAAACTCATCGGAAGTGATGGCTTTTTTTTTAGCCTCACCCAAAGCTGGAACTAAAACACCAGTTCTGAGTTTTAAAATAAATATATTCATTAAATTTTAGTGAAATAGATTCCGTGTCAAGCACGGAATCTCTAAAATCAAGAGTCTCTATTACTTTTGATACCATAAAGGTTGCCAATTGAATAGAGTTATAATTTCTGCTATTCTTCTACAAATTTATTAACATAAAGTTTACTTAAGTTATTTTAAAAGATTAAACTATATAAAATATCATTTTTAATTAAAAGTTATGAATAATATAGATACAATCGCAAAAAATCTAAGGAAAAAAATGAATGAATTTTTAACAACAGATAGCTCTTCTGATTTACCTGAAGGACATCCTGTTTCAGTTTATATGAAAGAAAATATTTTAATTAAAGATATTATAGGAAATATAAATAATCTTAATATAAAAGATAATTTTAAACCATTTTTGGCATTTTTTGAGCAACTTTGTTCGATAGAAAAGCACTATGCACGAAAAGAAAATCAACTATTTCCATATCTTGAAACTTATGGATGGACAAGCCCTAGTCAAAATATGTGGGCAATGCATGATAATATTAGAGATGATATTAGAGAGATTAAAAAAGCGATAAAAGAGGATAATTTTTTAGCTATTACTGAGCTTTTACAAAGAGTTTTTGCAACCATCCACCATCTAATTCAAGTTGAAGAGATGAGACTTTTACCAAATGCAATGGGGATGTTAAGCGAAGATGATTGGAAAGAGATGAGAGCAGGAGAGGAGGAGATTGGATGGATGTTTGATACACCACCAGCACCATATCCAGCTAAAGAGACTCCTGAATATATTCATCCAAGTAAAGATACAAAAAAAAGAAAATTACCTTTTTCTTTAGATGGAAGAATAAGATTAAATGAAGGATATTTGCTAGAAGATCAGTTGAATTTAATGCTTCAATTTATGCCTGTAGATTTAACTTATGTCGATGAAAATGATATAGTTTTATTTTATAATCGTGGAGAAAATAGAGTATTTCCAAGAAGTGCAGGTATTATTGGTAGAGAAGTTAAATTTTGTCATCCTCCTAAAAGTGTAGACCAAGTTTTAATGATATTAAAAGAGTTTAAAGCAGGACGAAGAGATGAAGCTGAATTTTGGATAAACTTTAAAGGCAAATTTATACATATCCAATATTTTGCAATTAGAGATGAAGATGGGACGTATAGAGGTGTAATTGAGATGAGCCAAGATGTAACCCATATTAGAAACCTTACAGGTGAACAAAGACTTCTTGATTGGGAGTAGTTTTATAGATTATTAAGATATAATATATAATTGATGTTACGCATATTTAAATTATTTTTAAAATTCAAGGGCAACCGAGGGATTGCCCCTACAAAAGGTTGATTAGCCGTAGGGGTTATCCCTTCCTTGTGGGTACCCTAAAATATGGATAATTATGCTTTTGGACACGGTGCTTTAGCTCCGTATATTAGGGAGAGGCTAAAGCCATCTCGTCCTAAAAAAAGCTTAATTCATTGGCGCATTGAGGTATCCCCTTGTGGGTTCCCTAAAATATGGATAATTATAAATATTTATATAAAGTGCGTAATATCAGATATATAACTCTTATACAAGGCTTACAATGTTTAAAAATATTTTTATATTAATTTTTTCAATTCTTTTTGTTGGTTGTGGAAGTACTGCTATTACTCAAGATGAAGAGATAATCCAAAGTGATAATATTATATTATCACCTATTGGAAATAATGATACTATTGAGGTTTATCAAAATAGCTCCATTTTTATATATCCATTAACAAATGATATAAATGCACTCTCTATCAATAATCTTAGCACACCATCTTATGGAAAAATTCGATTAATTAATAATTATATAGAGTATACCCCTGATACTAATTATATTGGCAATGATATAATCACATATATTCCTAATAATGTTGATAAAAATGGGCAAACTACTACGATTACAATTACTGTTATAAAAGAGGAAGAATCTGCTATTGATAATTCTATTCCAAAGGGTAAAATTGATAATATAGAGGTTAATGAAAATAGCTATATTGATGTTAATCTTATAAGTAATGATGTAGACAATGATTTAGATACTCTTACTATTAGCAATCTAACCACGCCTATTCATGGAACGGCTACATTTAATGGTTTTGTTGTTAGATATAGACCAAATTTAAATTATATAGGTGAAGATAGGTTTACATATACACCAAATGATGGTAAAGATGATGGGTTTACTACAACAGTTTATGTAAATGTTAAAAATGTTAATTCAGCTCCAATAGGTATTAGTGATAATTTTACTATTGATAAGAATAGCTCTTTAATTATAGATGTTTTAAAAAATGATACTGATTTGGATAAAGATAGACTATTAATCGATTCAATTACTACTCCTCAAAATGGTGTCGCTAGAATAGAAGGCGATAGAATTCGCTATCAACCTGATATAGATTTTGTTGGAGATGATATATTTTCTTATGCTCCAGATGATGGAAAAGATATAGGGGAGTTGGTTGAGATAAAAATAACTGTGATAGATACAAATATTACTTATTATGATAGAAATTCAACTGATAATTTAATTGAAAATTTTATTGTAGATTTAAATGAAAGAGAGACTATAGAGATAGAGAGTACAAATCACGCTCCTATATCATTTCCTGATACCACAAGTACATATTTTAATCAACCAGTTACAATTTTAGTCTTAGATAATGACATGGATGAAGATAATGATACACTTCATATATCTTATGTCTCAGATACTCAAAATGGTTCAATTATTATTAAAGATAATAGAATGATTTATACTCCTAACGATAATTTTGTAGGGGAGGATAGTTTTGAATATTCTATAAGTGATGGTAACTCTACAAGTAATCTCACAAATGTAACTATTCAAATTAATGGGGGAGAAAAATTATTTATAAGAGGGCAGATAACATATCAAAGAGTCGATGCTACCGAAAATGGATTAAATTATCAATCAAGTTATCCACAACCTTGTAGAGCAATTAAAGTTGGGCTTATTGATAGTCTTGGAGAAACTGTGGCTACCACATATACAGATTCTGATGGACTTTATATATTTGAAGAATTAGATAGAGAACAATCTTTGAAAATAAGAGCTTATGGAGAGTTATATCATAAAAATAGATGGGATATAAAAGCTGTAGATAATACTAACAATGATGCATTATACGTTATGGAGGGTGAATTAAGAAAGGTAGAAGAAAGCTCTACAATCCGAAATTTACATGCATCTATTGGATGGGATGAAGATAGCAAGAGATATATTAATGATAGAGTATCTGCCCCTTTTGCAATATTAGATACAGTATACAAAAGTTTAGGGGTTATCTACGATATGGATAATACAATTAATCTTCCCACTTTAAAAGTTAAATGGTCAGTTGAAAATAAAGCTGTAAATGGAGATAAAACTATCGGTGAGATTGGCTCTAGCCATTACGATTCTGATAATAGTTTTTGGATATTAGGAGATGAAAATAGTGATACAGACGAATTTGATATATCTATAATTACTCATGAATTAGGTCACTATTTAAAATCAAAACTAAGTAGAAAAGATTCTATAGGTGGAAGACACTCCACAACTTCAACGCTTGATACAAGGTTAGCTTATGAAGAGGGCTGGTGTAACGCTTTTGCAGGAATTATAGAAAATAGCCCTTTATTTATAGATACAGTGGGTAGAAGTCAAAATTTATCTTCTGTAATTAATCTTCAAAGTGAAGGGTATAATAAAGGATGGTTTAGCGAAGGTTCTGTTCAGAGAATTATATATAATCTATTTGATAATGAAAATAGTGGTGCAGATACTCTATCTTTAGGATTTAAACCTCTGTTTGATGTAGCAACCAAAATTGAAACTAATTATCCATCATTTCTTACTATTTTTAGTTTTATATATGCTCTAAAGATAGAAAATCCATCTATTTTATATGATATTGATAAATTGGTATCATCAGAAGATATATCGCCAATTAGTGATTATTTTGGAACAAATCGTACAAATGACGCAGGAGATGCTAAAACACTACCTGTATATAATAGTATTTCACTAGATGAGACAAAAACTTTTTGTACAGAAAACAAATTTGGAAGCTATAACAGACTTTTAAATAGATTCTTAATTAAACTTCATATCCCCTCATCAGATTATTATGAGTTTACAATTGTGCAAAAAAGTGCTGGTTTTACATCAACTTTAAATGGTGACCCTGATTTTATTTTATATAAAACCTCACCTCATTTAAAAATTGGTATGTCAAATAATATAGCTCAAAATGAAGAGAGAAGTTTTGATTTGTCTTCTGGGGACTATCTGATAGATTTGTATGATTATAATAAACAGAGTAAAAGTTGTTTTGAATTGACAATTAAAGATATTAGCTGGTTTAGTTTTTATTTTTAAATTCCAGCTTTATATGAGGCTAAAGTATAATGTTAATGCATTAAGCTTTTTTTATTAGCATTATGGACTAAAGCATAATATATACCACGAGATGATAGTTGTAAGTTTTATGAGTTTACTAAAGCTTATGAGATGATAGAGATTGAGGAAATGGCGACAAAAGAGAAGTTATAGAAAAAATATTTCCATTATGCCTCTTAAGTAACAGACAAACATTCTAAAATCTTATATACTTTGAATATTGGATATAAAAATTCAAAATAATTAAAAAAAAGGATAGAATATGTTAGATAAAATGAAAAAAGAGATAACTGAAGATATTAAAAAAGCAAATGAGTCTGGGAAAATGACGGTAGAAGAGATTGAGACAATAGTTGAAAATGCTGTTTCAAAAGTGACACACAATACAAAAGATGCTGTTGTAGATATGAATGAACTTGCAAAAGAGGCGGTTACTATAACAATAAAAGAGTTAGAATTAACAGGAGAGATTAGCAAAGAGTTGGCAAGAGCTGTGGTAAATGGTGTAATAAATGGTATCAATAAAAGTGCCAAAGAGAATATTAATGATATGGATATGGAGTTACTAAAAACAAAATATAGACTCCAAGAGCAAAAAGATAGATTTTCTGTCAATTTAAAAAATGTTTTTGATGGTACAAAAGAGGGAGTGTCTAAATTTTCAGGAGAGACAAAAAAGGAACTAGAAGAGGCGTTGCTTGATGTCAAACTAAAAAATGTTGAGAGTTTGGGATTGATGAGTGAGACTATTAAACATAGTATTAAAGTAGTAATTGAAGAGGGTGAAGATATTCAAAATAAAGTTGCTTTTATTGCAAAAGAAGCAACTCAAAATGCACTAGATAGTGGACGATTAACAGCAGAAAAGACTAGAGAGATTTCAGAATTGGTACTATTGGCTACTATTGAATCAGCCCAAGAACTTGAAAAAGATATTGAAGAGACTACCAAGGGTGCAGTTATTGGTGTTAAAGATGGTATTGTCCATAGTGTTAAAAAGGTACAAGCAGAGTTTGTTGAAGCCAAAGATGGTTCTACTGAGTTATTTGTAGAAGAGAATATCAAAGAGATGATAAGTGATCTTAATACTACAGAAGAAGCCTTTATTATAGCCATTGGCAATACAATAAGCAGAGTTGATAATAGTGCAAAAACAGTACTTAAATATCCTATTAAGGAAATCCAAGAGATTACCTCTGATTTAAAAGAGAGTGTTTCAGATACAACAGAAGTTGCTATTAATCATCTAAAAGAGAGTGGCTCATATATAGCTTATAATGTAAAAGAGAAAGTATTTGAGTTAGCAGATGATGCAAAAGATGAGATAGCAGATTTATCTGAAAAGATGGTTAAGGTTTCTAAAGGTGCATTTACAGGTATGATTGATGGTGCTAAAAAAGTAATAAATGATGAGAAAAAGGTATAAAATGAAAAATATAATTATAAAAACATTGGTAGCAGGAAGCTTAATAAGTTTTGTGGCGACAACAGCACTCTATGCTGACCAAAATCAGACAGTAACTATTGAGCAAAAAGCAAAAGAGATGGTTCACAATAGTAAAGTAAAAGCTGATAAGTTGATTGAAGATGCCAAAGTAAAAGCTGCAGCGATAATAGAAAAAACCAAAACAACAGTTGAAGCTTTAAAAAATGAGTCAGAGAAAAGCATAAATGAGACAACTCAAGAGGCAAAAGATTTAGCTCATGAAGCATTAGAGAAAAGCAAAGCAACAGGTACAGAACTTATTGAGAAGAGCAAAGCATTGCCAAGTAAAATGGAAACAGATATACAAGATAAGTATGTTTATAGTAAAAAGGCAGTTAATAAATCTTATGAAAAAGGTAAAGATAAAGCTAATGATATACTTATTCATACTGCAATAAAGTATGCTTATCTTGTGAGTTCAGATATTCACTCTATGAAAATTGATATTGATGTTAAAGATGGTGTTGTTGAACTCTTTGGTAAAGTACAGAGTGCTGAAGAAGCAGAAAAAGCGATACAGATTGCTCTTTCTACAAAAGGAGTTTCTGTGGTAAATGCACTTTTTTCAGTAAAAGAGTAGCGTTATTTATGAGTATAAATCTTATCCTATTCTAGATATAGTGGGATAGTATAGCTAGAACGAGGAGTTAATGATGAAAAAACAGATAATTTATGGTACTATTTTTGTACTATTAATGATGAGTGGTTGTACGCAAGAGCTACAAAATAAATTTGGTCGAGCCGTTCAAAACTGGACGGGAACTAATGGTGTGTTAGAGATTTATGCTGGGGATAAACTGGTGAAAAGATTTATAAATATTGATAAACTTTCAACAGCTGTAAGTACAAGTGGTAGCAAAGACAGACCTTATCGATATGGTTATGGAATTTTGGATGAAAACTTAAATTCTAAAAAAGATGCAAATGAGTCACGGGTCTATTTTGAATTTTCAGACTATTCTACTTCATATATATTTTTTGAAAAGCCAAAAAGTTCAAATAAAAAATGATAAAAAATTCACCCTATTATCATCAAACTATTAAAGTTTTACAATCTACTACCTTATTTAATGGTGTAGATAAGGAGACCATGGAAGAGATATTAAGTCATTTTGCCCCTACAACACTACCTAAGAAAACTCTTCTCTACTCCTCTCAAACCAAAAATTTGTTTTACATTATACTCAAAGGGAGAGTCAAGTTATCACAAATAAATCCTGAAACAGGGCGTGAATATATTATATTTATACTTGAATTAGGAGATGCTTTTGATATTATTTCACTGCTTGATGGAGAGGAGCATGAGGTTATTATTGAAGCTATTGATGATGTTCAGTTGCTTAAAACTTCTATGGCTACGGCTAGAAATTGGCTTAAAAATCATCCCAACTTCAATAAAAACTTTTTACCATATTTGGGTAATAGAATGCGTATTTTGGAAAACTCGGCTACTGATTTGGCACTCTATGACACCATAACAAGATTGGCAAGGTTGATTTTACAGTATGTTAAGCATGATAAGAAAGATTACTCTGTAAAGCTTATTAATGACCTCTCTCATGAGGTGTTGTCGCAGATGATAGGCTCTGTACGAAAAGTGGTTAATCTAAATATTGGGGAGTTGAGAAAAGAGGGATTGATTGATTCGGTAAGAGGGAGTCTCTCAGTTAAAAATTTAGAAGCATTAATAGAGAGGGCAAAACTATGACCAATCATGAATCTACCAACTCACTACTAGCCTCATTAGCCTATCTCATTATTATAATCACAGGACTAAAAGAGCAGATATCAGTCTGATTTGGGCTTTGCAGTTTAATCTATATTTAAGTTCTATTTACTATCTAATTTTTAACGAGGCTAAAGCCGTCGTGTCCGAGATTAATCCTATATTTTGGAATAAAAACTATATTTATTTTGATAGTTTTTTAGCTTAAAATTGACTTAAATTGCAAATCCCAAGTCTGACTCTCTACCTCTGCTTATGGTATTCTTTTGGTTTCTCTTTTTTGAACTTGATTATGCTCTAGTCTTTGAACTATTAGCTTTTATTTTATTCTTAAACAATTTTTCTAACAAAAAGAACTTTTAAATAATTACCCTCTTTAAAATTATCATTAACTTTAAAATCTTTTGGTAAAGAGAAGTTTTCCTCTATTTTATATTTTATATTTAACTCTTTAAATGCTTTAGCAATAAAATCTTTAAAAACTTTTATATCAAAATTGGCAGAGTTTGTTGAAGCTACAATAACACCATTATTTGATGTGATAGCAATAACATCTTTTAACAATTTTACATAATCTTTAGAAGCACTAAATATATGTTTTTTACTTCTTGCAAAACTAGGGGGATCAACCACAACCAAATCAAACTGTAATTTTTTTCTAACAGCATATTTAAAATAGTTAAAAACATCTTCAACTATGATATTTTGATTTTCTAAATCTATATTATTTACTCTAAATTGTTCTGTTGTTTTGGCTCGGCTTCTATTTGCTAAATCAACACTTGTGGTACTTTTTGCTCCACCTAAACTTGAAAAAACAGAAAATGCACCTGTATAAGAGAATGTATTTAGCATAGTTTTATTGTTTGAGTATTTATCATGAATTGTTTTTCTAACATCTCTTTGGTCTAAAAAAATTCCAACCATTGCACCATCATCAAGATATATTGCAAAATTTACACCATTTTCTTTTACTATTATTGGGGCATCTGCCTCTTTACCACAGATAAAATCATTTTGACTTTCAAGATATTGACCTTTTGCATCAAATCGTCTTTTCTGATAGATTCCTTTATAATCAACTATTTCTTTTAAAACCTCTATAATATTATCTCTAAATTTATATATCCCCAAACTATACCAAGTTACAAGATAAAAACCATCAAAATAATCTATAGTTAATCCACCAACTCCATCACCTTCTCCATTAAAAACTCTAAATGCAGTTGTTGTTTGTGTATCTTTATAAAAATTCTCTCTATGTTCTATCGCTTGTTGTATTTTATTTCTAAAAAAATTCTTATTTATCTCTTCATTTTTATTATAAGAAAGCGTCCAACCACTCCCCTTATTTTGCACACCAGCATATCCTTTTGCAATAAACTTACCTCTATTATCAATAAGGTTTATAATATCACCCTGCTCTATTTTATTAAAATCTATAATAGACTCTTTAGATATTAGTGGATATTTATCTCTATAATTTTGAATATATTTTGGCTTTACTACTAAATTTTTCTCTTTATACATATTTATTTTATCACCTATTATTTATTTAACTCTTTTAAATGACAACTTTGCATCCTCATCATAAAGTTCTTTTAAAAAATTATCAAAAAAAGTCAAATATCCACTTGAAGTTTTTAATTTATATTTATTTGTTCTTTTATAATCACATCTATTTTTTGTACAATTAATTACTAGTTTATATTTTTTGGTTTCAATAATTTGTTGTTTTGGTCTAACTTTTGTTAGCTCTTTAATTAAACGAAGTAAAAGATGTTTATCTTTTTTATACTTATTTTTTCCCTTAACAATTGGCTTCTTATTCTCTTCATAAATTACATAATTCTCCCAAGGAACAAAAAAACCAAGTATTCTATTTACAGGTCTCCCAATCAAATATCCTTGATTAATTGTAGAAAAATCTTTAATCTTTCCAACACTAATACCATTATATGATATATTATATACTCTATCTTGCTCTTGTGCAAATAGTAATATAGTTGATATTACAAATATAATTAATACTTTTTTCATAATAAAATCCTCTTAGTTAAATTTAAAAATTCTCATTTTTGCACTTCTACTTCGTGGATTAATTTTTAGCTCAGAAGCAGTTGCAATAATTGGTTTCTTTGTGATAATTTTACCCAATTGATTATCTCTACCACATGTACATCTAAAAGCATTATCATCACAAATACATCTTTTTGTCCACTTTTTAAATCTATTTTTTACCAATCTATCCTCTAAAGAGTGAAAAGTGATAAGTGCAATAATTGCCCCTGTTGGTTTGATATTCTCTAATGCATCTAAAAGCCCCTCAATCTCATCAAGTTCACTATTTACCTCTATTCTAATTGCTTGAAACATCAAAGTAGCAGGATGTATTTTTGTCCCTTGATATAACACAGTTGAACTTATCTCGTTAAGCATTTTAGGACTATCTATTGTTTGTGATGCTCTTGCTTGTACAATTGCACTTGCCAATTTTTCATATGGTTTAATCTCTCCATAATGGTTAAAAATATACTCTAACTTCTCTTGAGAATAACTATTTACCACATCAAATGCTGTTAAATCAGATTCACTATCCATTCTCATATCAAGATTATCACTCTTAAAACTAAATCCTCTTTCAAGTTTATCTAGTTGCAAAGATGAAACACCAAAATCAGCCAATAATCCAACTATTGGTCTCTCTTTTAATGAAGGCAAAACTTGTGAGAATTGCCCTTTATATAAAGTACTTCTATCACTAAAATCTTTTAGTCTGTTTGATGAAAATGTCAAAGCTTCTAAATCTCTATCAATACCAATATGTTTGAGTGTATTAGAGTTTTTAAGAATCTCAATACTATGTCCTGCATATCCCAAAGTACAATCTACAAAATAACCATCATCTAACCCTTGAAAATTTTTAATTACCTCATCTAATAAAACTGGAATATGTGGTGTTTGCATCTTAAACCTTAACTATTAATTTATATATTATACTATAAAAATATTAATTAAATCTATCTTTATAGCTACATTTTTTACATAAATCTTCAACAGCTTTTTTTTGATTAAACCCATCTCTAATTAAATTAGCTCTTTGACTATGTAAAATATCATCTAATAAATTTTCTTGCAAATTTCCAAGTTCCATAACTCCATCACCATCAAGACAACAAGGGACAACCACTCCTGAACTCAAAATTGCTATATGAGAACTTAAACCTTGACAAGTTCCATCTCCATAAACTTTATTATTTAGTGATGGCCACTCAAAATAATTATCAAAATGTAATAATACTTTATAGTCTAATCTAATTGATTTTGGCTTATCTTTATATATTTTTTTTAAATCTAAATCTATTTTAAAATATGATGATAATTTACTAAATATAATTTGATTAAAATCTTTTTCACTCATAAGTTCATCAATATTCCAAACTCTTAAGTTTATAAATTTATCTTTAGAATAGCTATTTTTAAATCTACATAACTCTAAAATTGGATTTATAAACTCATTAAAACTCATAGAAGTATCATTTTTATTAAAACTATTTAAAGAGATATTAATCTGCTTAACTGAGGGATGAAGAAGAGACTCAAAAGAGTGATTAGAGATAAAATAACCACTTGTTGTAACTACTGCTTTTAGTGAATATTTTTGAACTATATCAAAATAATCAGAGAGATTTGAAAGAGTTAAAGGGTCTCCCATCACATGACAAGCGATCTCATTGGTATATTTGGAAACTTGAGATAAAGTCTTATCAAATAATTCTAAACTCATCGTCTGCGTTGGTAAATTCTTAGTTGGGCAGAAACTACATCTAAGCCCACAAATATTTGTTAATTCTATATATACTCTGTAATATCTCATTTTAAAAGCTCTTTAAATCTATAGAATGCCTCTGTTTTTACCATTTTATCATCCCTATTATCTACCAATCCATATCCTCCTGCAATTAGTTGATGCCAAAATACTTTTGAAATTTTATTACTTTTTTGAGCAATATCAAAATATTCAACCATATATTTAGAATAATCTTCATAACTTACACACTCTTTTTCGCTTGTTGGAGCATAAGGAGCTGTGCCACTTATTGGCCAATTTGTCTCTGTAATATAAATTTGATTATCACATTTATTAGAGCTTTTAACAATTATATCCAAGAATTCTATCTTATTTTTAAGGTTAAAGATATAATATTGAGTATTAAAAGGTGACCCTCGTCTATCAACATAAAGCAAAGAAGAGACTTTATCATAATAAATTTTATGGTTATTAAATAGTGTTCTAATTGTAAAGTGATACTCAAAGTCTATAACACTTGAACCTATAAGTTGTATATCCTTAAATTTTAAATCGCGTATCTCTTGGATAGTTTGATAAAAATCTAAATACTCTTCAATAGATACAAAACCCCATTTTATACGATTAATAGCATTACCAATTTGAAACTCATCCGTAATATCTTTAAATTTTGTAAAAATAGTTATTATATCTTTTTGTAATAAAGCTTTATCTTCAATATGTTCTCTATCTTGGATTATTGTAATTAAAATCTCTGAATCATCTCCAAAACCTTTTACAAAATCAACATATTTATCAATATTTTTAATATCATTTAAAAAAACTCTAATTTGAAGCGATTTTACACCTAGTTCTTTAATTAAATCGTATTGAATATCGCCTTTATCAAGATTTACACAAAGTCCATAAAAAGGGTTTTTAGTAGATATATTAGATAACATAGATTCTGAATCAAGTTCAGAATGACAAACATCAACTTCAGAATGACAAACATCAAGTTCAGAATGACAAACATCAAGTTTAGAATTACGAATATCAAGTTTAGAATGATGAACTTGCGTCATTCCGTGCTTGACACGGAATCTAAAAATAAGTTTTGAAAGAAGTATATTTTTAATTAAAAACTTCCCAAAAAGATATGGGAAATATAATAAATTTGTAAGAATAAGAGTAAGAAAATCTTTTTTTCTAGTTTTCCTTAACTCTTTTTTTTGTTCTTTTTTTAAAATATGAGGTTGGTCTGAATATTTATCCCAAGAAAAATATATCCTTTTCACATTTAACCTATTCTACTATTTTGTTACATCTATTATACGATTAGCCTCTTTAAATACATCATCTATATGTATTTTAATCCATTTTGTATCCATCCACTCTGCAATTCTAACCTCTATACCTTGAACTAATATTCCAAAATGAAGATGATCTCCTAGAGCTAAACCTGTTTGACCAGTTTGAGATATTACATCTCCTGCGTTTACCTCATCTCCAACTTCTATTAACAAAGATGAACAGTGACCATATATTGTATATAATCCCAAACCATGGTCTATCATAGGCATATTTCCATAAATTCCATTATATGATGCAAAAACAACTTTTCCAGGATTAGATGTCTTGATTGATGCCATTTTTGTACTAGCAAGATCTAATCCTACATGATAAGATTGAGATACCTCATTATCTTTATCTTTATAATAATAGTGTCTTTCATCTCCAAATGTTGCAACAACAGCAGCACTTTTTAATGGATAGAACTTTTTTATTTTCCAACTATCAATTCTATCTGTTGAAATTTTTTCAGATAATTCATGAATTAGTTTTTCATTTGCTATACGCATATTTTCATTAATAACTTTTAATTTTTCTAATCTATCAGTTATATGCTCATAGTTTTCATCATTAGATGCTAAATCTGAAATTTTACCATCTATAAATTTATCACTCGCTTTTATCCAAGAGGTTTTATACTTTTTGTCTTTTAAAAAGAAAGGTACTTTAATTTGTCTTTTATTTCCTGCTTTATCTAATGCTACCACTTTAGCACTAAAATTTTCTTTATGAAAAGACCATGCGACTAAAGATACAAAATAACCATCTTTTCTATATGGTTGCATCTTGAAAATTTTATCTCCAACATCAATATATACACTATCTAATGCTTCATCTAATGCTTTAACAATAACCAATCCACTACCACCTCTTTTCATACTATTAGAAGATGATATAATCTGTAAGGTTGGTCTTTTGTGATCAATTTTTAAATCAAAAGTTTTTGTTGTTCTATTTCCTAATAAAAAATTCCACAAACTCTTATCTTGTAAAGATATAGTAACCTCTACTACTTTTGCTTTTTTACTAATCCTTTTACTCGGATATGTTAATGCAATATTTTTTGTTTGTAAATTACTATCTTCTAAATTTTCTTGCATCAAAATAAATTTATTTTTACCATCATCTATAGTTACTTGATAATTTTTTAGTTCATAATTATCGGAAAGTATTATAGAAATAGGTTGTTTTTTGCTCCAATATTCAATATTTTTCATAGAAATAACAGGAACTTCTCTCTCAAAAAAGTTTGCTGTATATATATATCCTAAAATTCCACCTAACACCATAAGTATAAATATAAATTTTCCTAAACCACTCTTCTTCGCTCTACGATTTATTTGTAAATTACTCAAACTTTAACCCCTATTTTCTATTTTTTTTATTATCTCATCTAATAACTCTTGTGAATCTCTATAATCTAAAGTAAATCCAGAGGCATTTTTATGTCCACCTCCACCAAAACTATTAGCAATTAAACTAACATCTATACTTTTACTTCTTAATGAAACCTTTGATAAATTATTAATCTCACTAATTAATATACCTATTTCAACTGTTGATAATGAAGTAGTATATATTGATAAACGATTTAAATCCGTGGTTTTTGCTCCAGATACCAAAATATCCTCTTTTGCGACAACCATAGAACAAACTGTAGCATTTAAATGAAGAGTCAAACTTTTTAGTGCTAATGCTCTTAATCTTAATGATGCTAAAGAGACTCTTTGATTTAAATTTTGACTTACCTTTGCAGGGTTTATTCCAAGAGATATAAATTCAGAAGCGATATCAAATGTATTTTTACTTATATTATTAGTTGTAAAATTTTGAGTATCAGAAACCAAAGCAGTATAAAAACACTCAGCAATATCAGTAGTTATTTTAAATTCATCTTTTAAAAATTGATATGCAACCTGTGAAGCAGAAACGGCATCTCCATCAAGAATATTTAAAACTCCATAATTAGTATTTGAAAAATGATGATCAATATTTATAATCTCTCTCTCTTTAACTTCAAAACCAAGTCTACTATAATCTCCACAATCACATGATATAATTAACGACCTATCATAATTAATTTTATTTTTTATCTTAGAATAATTTTTTAAAAAATCCAAATTGTTTGGAATATCATTTGATAAATTTACAATCTCAACTTTTTTACCATAGTTCTTAAGAATCTCATATACTCCAAGTCCTGTAGCAATTGTATCAGGGTCAGGATTTATATGAGTTATAACTGTAATATGAGTGTAATTATCTATTAAAGTCTTAAATTTATGAATCATTTTTAACCTTCATAGATAAATCTATCCAGTTAGCTTGATGAATAATACTACCTGAACTTATTGCATCCACACCAGTTTTTGCCACCTGTTTAATTGTTTGAAGAGTAATATTTCCACTAGCCTCAAGAAGTATATAAGGATAATTCTTATCTCTAAATTTTACAACTTTTTTTATTTTTTTATTTTTCATATTATCACACATAATAATATCGGCACCAACTTTCATAGCTTTTTTAACCTGCTTAAAAGATTCACACTCTATCTCAATTTTAGATGTAAATGGTATTTTTCTTCTTGCCTCTTTCATAAAATTATCTAAATCATCTATCGTCTCAAGATGTGTATCTTTGAGCATCAAGCTATCATCTAAACCTAAACGATGATTAATCCCCCCTCCACATCTTACAGAATATTTTTCAAATTCTCGCAATAATGGACGTGTTTTTCTTGTATCAAGAAGTTTAACACCTGTTTTTTTAATCTTTTTAATATATTTTGCCGTTAAAGTAGCAATAGAACTTGAATGAAGAATTATATTAAGAATACTTCTCTCTAACGATAATAAAATTTTATTTTGTGCATAAATTTTAACTAATATATCACCTATTTTAAATCTATCTCCATCATTAAAATTCCATTTAAACTCTATAGAATAAAAATTTGATAATTCCTCAACATACTCTCTTCCTGCTAGTATACCATCACTCTTTGCTATGATATAAGCCTCTATATTTTCTGGTTGGCTAACTATTGTAAAAAGATCACCTCTTCCTACATCCTCTTGAATAACTGATTTTAAAAAATTCTCTTTTGACATACTCTTACTTTAATTAATTTTATACTTTTAATATTATATAATAAAAAAGTGTATCAAAAAATAACCAAAAGATTGATAAAATATCTTTAAAGAAATAATGTTATAATATTTTATATATAATAATCAATTTGGAGATAAATGAAAACTAAAGTATTATTAAATGGTGTAGGAAGAGTTGGTAAAGCAATTCTAAGAATAGCATTAAAAAATAAAAATTTTGAGATTGTGGCAATTAATGAGATAAATTCAAATATTAAAAGTATAGCATACTCTATAAATTATGACTCAACTTATGGAGCCATTGAAGACAAGTTTAAGGCTTATAATGGGTATATTCAAAACTCTATCAATAAGATTAAAATATTAAATCATAAACAATTACAAGATATTAATCTAAGTGATATTGATATAATTATAGATGCAAGTGGTAGTGGTGTAGATATAAAAAAACTTAAAAAGTTACCTATTAAAGCAATATTTTTAACTCATCCAAATAAAGATGCTGATATTAATATGATATTAGGTGTAAATGAGGAGAAGCTGGATTTAAAATATCATAAGATTATCTCTACAAGTTCTTGTAATGCTACTGCCTTGCTTCCCATTTTAAAATTAATTGATGAAAAAAAGAGTATTGAATATGGGGATATAGTCACAATTCATCCTTTATTAAATCATCAAAGAGTTTTAGATAGTGGGTGTATTGGAAGTCAAGATAGAGATATTGAGTGTAATCTTGAATTTGGCAGATCTGCTACCCAAAATATAATCCCTAGCAAAACTACCACTATTGAAGCTTGTTCTCTTGTGATGGATAAAATTAATTCAGATATTATATCTTCAAACTCTTTGCGTGTTCCAACAAGTACGGTTGGGGTAATTAGCGTAACCCTTTTTATAAAAAATAGTATCACAAAAGATGAACTTTTAGAATTATGTAAAGAGTATGAGGCAAATCAAAAATTTAATATTATTTTAAATAATTATGAACCATTAGTATCAAGTGATTTTCAAGCTCAAAAATATACCACAATTATAGACCATCGTTTTAGTGATGTAAAGATGAATAAGATGATAAAGCTAACAATTTGGTATGATAATGAGTGGGGTTATGCCTCTAAAGTTGTAGATATTTTAAAATATACTATTAATTTAAATAAAGTTTAAAGGGCAACCATAAAGGATTGCCCCTACAATTCAGAATCTCTATTACCCACCTTAAAGTTCCCAAAATGGAAGCAAAAGCTCCAACTGTTTATCATTTAAAATTTTAATACTATCTTGTAAACACTTAAATTGTATCATAGATGCTTGAATTTTTAAAGTTGCAATCTCTTTTAACTTTGGCTCTATTTTAGAAGCCTCTTGATTATCAACCACCATCTCAATAATCTCTAGTTCTAAATCAGCCAATATCTTTTTAATCTTTTTTACACCTACCAAAGTATCTTGTCTAACTCTTAAAAGTTTTTCTTTCTGCCCATCACTTAAATTTAGCGTTCCTTTTGTCCAATTTTCTAAAAGAATTTTTGTTAAATGTGGAAGAGCATCTTGATTCATTAAAAATGGAGAAGATTTTAAAGCTGTTAATTTATCATTTTTAAGCATCTCTTTTATTGTTCTTGAAAATTTATCTGTAGGATAAGATTTTATAAGATAATCTGCAATTATATCTAGCTCTTCTGCTGATACTTTACCTTTTAATGATGGCATCAAACCAAATTTCGCAACTTTATTAGATTCGCAAACAGATTTTGAAAGATTTGGATTTTCAGCAAAATCAATAATATGCTTTTTTACATCAGCAGTATCTTTAAATGCTAATTTAACATGAAATAATACAGCCTCCATAGCAGGAGCAGTTAAAGTTGGTAAAACCTCTGGTATTGGCATATCCAAAATATGACAACTAGCACATTTTTGTTGTACTAATACCTCTGCATTTTGACTTGCATTTGCTAACGAACCCACAAGTATAGGTATTAGAAATAGTTGTTTTTTTATTTTCATTATGTTTAATCCTTAATATTTAAAATAATTAACTATTAGTATATTATTTCAAGATGAATTTAAAATGAATTATATAACAATTATTGTAAAATATCATTAATAAAAAAAAAGGCTCCAAAATATGTCAAACAAAATAGAACTTTTAGCCCCAGCTGGAAACTTAGAAAAACTTAAAATGGCTTTTGCCTATGGAGCTGATGCCGTTTATGGTGGTACAAGTACATTTTCTCTTCGTATCCGTTCTGGTAAAGAGTTTGATATGGAATCTTTTAAAGATGGTATTGATTATGCACATAATCTAAATAAAAAAGTTTATGTTACAATCAATGGTTTCCCTTTTAACTCTCAATTAAAATCTTATCAAAATCATATAGCAAAAATGAGGGATTTAAAACCTGATGCTTTGATTGTAGCAAGTCCAGGTGTTGTAAAAATGGCAAGAGATATTGCTCCTGATATCCCAATTCATCTTTCAACTCAAGCAAATGTTATGAATGAGATGGATGCAAGAGTATATTACGATATGGGAGTTGAACGAATTATTACAGCTCGTGAGATTAGCCTAAAAGATTGTGAAGCGATAAAAAGAGCCATCCCCCAACTTGAATTAGAAGTTTTTGTACATGGTTCTATGTGTTTTGCATATAGTGGAAGATGTTTAGTATCAGCCTTACAAATGGGAAGAGTTCCAAATCGTGGAAGTTGTGCTAATGATTGCCGTTTTCCTTATGATGTTTATGCTCATAATCCTGAAACTAATACCACTTTCAAACTAGAAGAGGAGAGTGAAGTAGGCACATATATAATGAACGCCAAAGATATGAATTTAGCCTCTCATGTTGATGAGATTATAAAAAGTGGTGTGATTGATAGCCTCAAAATAGAGGGACGAACAAAGTCTCAATATTACCTATCAACTGTAACAAAAACATATAGAAAAGCAATTAATGATAGCTACGCAGGAATTTTTGATGAAGCGAAATATCAAAAAGAGTTAGCAACTACACAAAATAGAGGTTTTAGTGATGCTTATTTAGTATCAAAACCTTATGAAAAAAACAGTACTCAAAGTTTAGGCTTTACAATACAAGATGGAACTCATCAAGTAGCAGGAATTGTAAATGAAGATGGATTATCATGGAGGTGTAAAGATAAAACCTGCTTAAATGATACAGTAGAAATTGTTTTACCTGTTGGTGCAAAAATAGATGAAATAGATAATGAATATGGTAAAATTGAACTAATTGATGATAAATATTACCTAAGCCTTAAAAAAATCATATCAAAAAGTGATAAAATATTTGAATGTATCCATAGTGGAGATTTAAATGATATAATACTGCCTATTAAACTGCCTAGCTATACAGTTTTAAGACGAGATATTGCAGAGGCTAAGAGTAAAAAAGGATTGGTTTAAAGATTAATTTTGTGTTTTAATTAGATAAAATTTTTAAAAGGAGATATAAATGCAACTTCAAATTGATGTTAATACTATTAAATCTGATATTTTTTTAGAGTTATTAAATTTATTTAAAAAAGATAATATGATTAATGATTATCGTATTATAGATAAAAAAATAGATACAGATATATTAAATGAACCTAATTCAAAAATAGAAAATATTTGGATAGATGAATTTCAAAAAGAGTTCAAGCTATAAAATATAAATACTAATAAAATTTCATATCTACTCACTTTTATATATATTTAAAAATTAATTATATAAATCTAAGTTATAAATATAAATTTGTAAAAATTTAGTTATAATATAATTAGA
The DNA here is from genome assembly GCA_027100635.1 of Campylobacteraceae bacterium. Taxonomy (GTDB): domain Bacteria; phylum Campylobacterota; class Campylobacteria; order Campylobacterales; family Sulfurovaceae; genus FS08-3. Next base: position 25,295 of record JAMOOQ010000032.1, read on the forward strand.
TTTTAAAACTAAAAGGAAAAAAATGAAATTAATTTTAAAAGGTCTGTTGTTATCACTATTGGTATCATCAGGAGTGATGGCTAATGAAGCACCACCTGCAAAAGAGGCAACACCTGCAAAAGCAGCAGAACCTGCAAAAAGTATTAAAGCACAAGAGAATGATATTAAAGTATTTGTATCAAACAACTCTGATGGAAAAATTACACCAAAGATTATAGAAGATATATTTGAAAAGTCTGGATTTGTAATTGCAGTAAATAATAATATGAATGTACCTTTTAAAGGTACATTTAAAAAAACATCATTTGATGTCTATAATTTATTTGGTGTATTTAGAAAAGATACAGTTTTAGCATTGGCAGAAACAAATCCAGAAGTTGGATTAGTTGCACCAATAACTATGTCTATATATACAAAAAAAGGTGATAAGACTATTTCAATAGCACATTTAAGCAGTGAAGCTATGGCTAATATTATAGGTGTAAAATCAGATAATAAGGCTATTAAAGATTTAGTTGATAATTTAGAATCAACACTTAAAAAAATTATGCCAAATGGTAAATATGCTAAACTAGCATATAAATCTAAAAAACATAAAAAAGAGATAATAACTCGTGTTTCATTTGAGCTTGAAGGTGATGATTGGGAAGATGCTAAAGATGATTTCCAAATGGAATTTGAGAGTGAGATGGCAAAAAATAAATTTATTGTAGCTGGATTTAGTGATTTAAACTTTGATTTAGATGATAAAGATAAAGATTGGTATCACTTTTATGATGTATATTCAATATGTAAAATAGAGGTGATATACAAAATATCACAGAATAATCCAGAAGCTGGTGCTCTTGGACCATGTTCTATGTATATGTATCAAAAAAAGGATGAAAGAACAGTTCATATAGGATTTACAAATGTATATAAATGGATTGAAGCTTTAAATATTGAAGATATAGAATCTTTAGATGTACTTATCAATGCTCAAAAGAAATTTGAAGCTATATTAGAAAAATATAGCAAATAATATTTATTTAAGAGGTATATATTTATACCTCTTTATCCCTTCTCTCTAAAACTATCTAATATTTTATAATCTATTTTTTTGATAATAACAATCTATTTTTTTGATTTTGTTATATAAAATATAATAATTTGTATACATTCTGTAGTATTTTGTAAATATATTAGAATAAATAATAATTTTTTATATATTACTTGACATTTTAACTCATTTTTTATTACAATTGTTTATTAATAGTAAATTCAAAAATGAGTTCTACTAAGTAAAATAAGGAGGTTATATGACTAAGATAAGTAAAGCTTCTAACACTGAAATAGTACAGTCTACTAGAAGAGACTTTTTTAGAAAAACAGCAGCATATTCTGTTAGTGCTATTGCAGCAACTAGTATTTTATCAGCAGATGATGAAAATATTACACATCATTCAAAATGGGGGACAACACTAGGGGACGAATTAAATAAAAATCCTTATGGTTTACCGTCACCTTATGAACATAATAATGTAAGAAGAACAACTCCACTATTATCATCAGCTGGTGATATGCATGCGGCTATCTCTCTTACTCCACTTCATGAACAGGAGGGTATTATTACACCAAACGGTCTTTTCTTTACAAGGACTCATAATGGTGTAGCACAAATTGACCCAAATAAATTTAGATTTATGATTCATGGTATGATAGAGAAACCTATTGTGTTAACACTTGAAGATATTAAAAAATATCCGAGTGAAAGTGTTATTCACTTTTTAGAGTGTCCTTCAAATGGTGCTGCTGAATGGAAAGGTCCTCAATTTAACTCGCTTCAATTTGTTAAAGGGATGATGAGTTGTACTGAGTGGACAGGAGTTAGACTTAAAACTATTCTTGATGATTTAGGTGTTGATCCTAAAGCTATATGGTGTTTAGTAGAAGGTCAAGATGGTTCAGAGATGAGCAGAACAGTTCCTACTGAAAAAATTATGGATGATGCAATGCTTGTTTATGCAATGAATGGTGAAGCATTAAGAGCAGAGCAAGGTTATCCATTGAGATTACTTCTTCCAGGTTGGGAAGCTAACTTATGTGTTAAATGGCTTAAGAGATTAGAATTTGGTGATAAACCATGGTATTGTAAAGAGGAAACTTCTAAATATACTACTCTAACAGCTAGTGGTAAAGCAATCCAACACTTCTATCCTTTAGAGGTTAATTCTATTATAACTTCTCCTTGTCCTGAAAAACCATGGACAAGTCTTAAAAAAGGTGATATGATTGAAATTCAAGGACTTGCATGGTCAGGTCATGGAAAAATCAAGCTTGTTGATATTAGTTTTGATGGTGGTAAAAATTGGGTAGAGGCTAACCTTAAAGGTTTAGTACTGCCAAAATCTTGGACTAGATTTAGTTATATATACAAATATGAGGGTAAACCTCTTCTTCTTGCAAGTAGAGCAATGGATGAGATTAAGAATGTTCAGCCAACAGTAAACCAAGAGAAAAAGATTATTGGTGTTGAGGGTGTTTATCATAGAAACTCAATTTGTACTTGGGAAGTAAAAGAGAATGGGGAGGTTCATAATGTTCAAATGCGATCATAAATTTATAGCTACAAGTGTAGCAGCATTGGTTTTGGGTTCAACTCCTGTTTTTGCTTCAAGTGCTAAAAAAAATGCTCTTGATGGTGGTATGACTTATAGTAGAGATAGAGGTATGTATTCTGTTTATAATATTAATGAACAAGATACAAAAGGTATGAATCACGGTAGAACACCAACAGCTAATGAGCTAAAGGCTTGGGATACAGATATTATGCCTGATGGGACTGGATTACCAGAAGGTAAAGGTTCTGTTGAAGAGGGTGATGAAATTTATGAAGAACAGTGTGGGGTTTGTCATGGTGACTTTGGCGCAGGTGGTGTTGGTTATCCTACACTTTCAGGTGGCTCTATGGATTCACTTACAAATCAAAGAACAGCTCCAGGTATGGATGCTCCAAAAAGAACAATTGGTACATATTGGCCTCAAGCTAGTACACTAATTTGGTATATTAGAGATGCAATGCCTTACGCACATCCAAAATCTTTAAGTAATGATGAAATTTATGCACTTACTGCTTATCTTTTAGCTGCTAACGAAATTAAAGTTGATGGCAAAGAGATGGATGATGATTTTGTATTAAGTAAAGATAACTTCTCTAAAATAAAGATGCCAAATGAAGATGGATTCTATCCTAATATTAATGGTAAAGATGGTGTGGAGAATGTGAGAAAATTCTTTAAAGATGGTAAAAATTATGGTGCTGTTGGTAAAAGATGTATGAAAAATTGTAAAGATGACAATGCTACAGTTATGAGAATTGGTATTGAGATGAAAGATGTCAATCCTGCTTATAGTACTGTTAGAGATTTAGTTCCTGTAGATAACTCTAATGCTCATCCAGGAAAAGCAGGTTATGAAGCTAACTGTGCAGTATGTCATGCTACAGATAAAATGGGTGCTCCTGCTCTTGGAAGTAAATCTGATTGGGATAAAGTGATGGAAAAGGGTACAACAAAAGTTATGATGAATGCTATTAATGGTGTTGGTTCAATGCCTCCAAAAGGTGGTAATTCAGATTTAACTGAGTGGCAAATGCAGATGATTGTTGATTATATGATCTCAAATAGTAAATAAAAGCAATATTAAGTAATTTAGAGTAATAAAAATATTATAATAATTTTATCAGAATAATATTTGATATTATTCTGATCATCAAAAAAGAAAGGAAATTAAGATGGATAGAAGAAAATTTTTAGGTTTGGGTCTAACAGCAGCAGCTTTAGTACCAGCAACTTTAAGTGCGGTAGATTTTAGAGAAACACAACCAAAGACTTGGGAGGCAACAACAACTGCTGATGCTATTAAAGGTCTTTATGGAGATGTTCAATTAATTGAAGAGAGTGTAACTATTAAAGCACCAAAATTAGCAGAAAATGGTGGAGCAATTCCAGTATTTATTAAATCAGATTTAGAAGCTAAATCAGTTGCACTTTTTCAAGATGCAAATCCAAGATCAGCGGTTGCAGTGTTTACTGTTCCTAAAGGTGGGATTATTGATTATGGTGTTAAAATTAAAATGAGAAAAACTGGTAAGATTACAGCAGTTGTTGAGGGTAAGAATGGTAAATTCTACTCAAAAGTATTACCAGTTGAAGTATCTATTGGTGGTTGTGGAGGTTGATTTAACCCCACAAACAAAAAGATGGTAAATTAATTTAAAAATAAAAAAACAAAGGAATAGTAAATGAAAGTTAAAGCAAAACTAAAAGATGATGTAGTTAAAGTAAAAGTACTTGCTAAGCATGTAAATGCTGGTCCAGAAGAAGCAGAAAAAAAGAAAATTGATGCAAATTTTATTAAACAAGTTGTTGCAAAGTGTAACAATAAAGTTGTATTTGAGATGTCAGGAAGTGGATTTATATCTAAAAATCCTCTTTTTAAATTTAAATTTAAGGGTGCAGCAAAAGGTGACGAATTAGAAGTTACTTGGACAGATCTTAAAGGTAATACAAAATCTAAAGTTGCAAAAGTTAAGTAATTTTAGTTTTAAAGATTGGACATCCTTTTGGATGTCTAATTTATAATTTAATATTATTAAATCTAACAGATTTTATAGTAGTGGATTATTAAAATCTAAATTTAAATAAAAATATAAAAGGATAAAGAAAATGAAAAAATTTACTATTTTATCTATAGTAACAGCATCATTGCTTTCTGTAGCAACTGCAAGTGAAGCAACTAATGAGAAATCAAGTATTGGTGATATTATAAAATCTGCAGTTTCAGAAGTTAAAATACAACCAAAAGTAATAGAAAAGAAACAAACTTCAAGTAAAGATCAAATATCAAGTTTAGTAGCAGACTTTAAATTTAATTTAAAAAAAGAGATTAAATCTGAATTAAAAGTGGAGTTAGAAGCAGAATTAAGAGCAGAACTTAAATCAGAATTAAAAGCAGACTTGACATCTAGTTTAAGAGCAGAACTAAAACCTTTATTAAAATCTGAAATTAAGTCTGAATTAACAGCAGAATTATTAGATACATTAAGAATTCAGCCAAAATCAGAGATAAAATTAGAAAGTGATATTAAAACCGTAGATACAAAAGTTAAATCTGATGTTTTTGATTATAAGTTACAACCAAAACAAGTAGCAGAAAATGTATGGTGTTTCTTTGGAGCATTAGATAAGCCTACAAAAGAAAATGCTGGTAATATGGTAAATGGATGTTACATAAAAACTAATGATGGTTGGCTTGTAATGGATACTGGTCCATCTTATGCATATGCAAAACAGACTTATGAAGCGATGAGTAAAATTGCAAAACTTCCTGTAAAATATGTTGTAAACTCACACGAACACGATGACCATTGGTTAGGTAATGATTTTTATAAAAAGAAATTTAATGCTACTTTAATAGGACCAGAAAGTATTAATACTAACTATAAAGAGGGTGATAAAACAAGAATGTATAATATTCTACCTGCTAATGCAATTGAGGGTACACATATTATAGACCTTGATAAAATAGTTAAAAAGACTATAACTCTTAATTTTGGTGGAGAAGAATTTAGAATTATACCTATGGATGTAAAAGCTCATACAGGTGATGATGTATTTATCTATATGCCAAAGAGAAAAGTTCTGTTTGCAGGTGACCTTGTAATGAATGGAAGAATTACATCAGGGAGACATGGTTCTGTTATGGGACAACTAAAAGCATTAGCCGTAATGAAAAAGCTTGATTGGAAAGTATTAATCCCTGGACATGGAGTTATTACAGATGCAACTGCTATGGATGAGGCTGACCTATACTTCAAGCTTACAAAAGATAGAATTTTAAAAGCTATTGAAGAGGGTGTTGATGCAACAGAGATTAATGAAGTTGTTAAGCTTATAGAGTTTAAAGATAAAGCTATGTATGATATTCTAAATGCTCATAATATTGGTTTTGCTTATGATGAACTAGAGATGTTAGAGTAATTTTATGTTAAAGATGAGTAGGGTTATAATATTATTCTTAATACTTATACTCCCCTTTTCTCTTTTTGGATTGGATGTAGATTTTGATATAAACAAAGTCTCATCTGATGCAAATAAAACTAAAAAACATATTATGCTATTTTTACATAAAGATAATTGTGGATATTGTGAAAGAATGTCATTTAATCTTGAAGATAAGAATATTACAAAAGCAATTAAAAAAGATTTTTTATTATTAGATATAAATAGAGATGATGATGAGAGAGTATCTTATCAAGATTTTAATGGTAGTAATTCTGAATTTATAAAAGCATTAGGGATAGATTTTTATCCTTCAATAGTATTTATAAATGGAGATAACGATAAGATTATTTATGGTGTTTCAGGTTATAGAAATAGTAAAAAACTGATGATTATATTAGATTATATTAGCACTAAATCATATGAAACAATGAATTTTGAGGAGTTTAAAGATGAATTATTCTTTAATTAATGTTGGTAAAGTTTTAGATTTATTTATATCAAAAAAAGATGAGGCTAAACGATCTAAACAAATGGAGATAACTGTCGATAAAGATGGTGTAATTAAAGATAAATTTTATGCAAAAGATTCTCAACGGTCAATACTTATAACAACTGTAGAGAGTTATGAGTTAGCAAATAAATCAAATATCTTTCTAGAAAAAGGTGAATTAGGTGAAAATATACTTATAGATTATAATCCATATCATTTGAGTATTGGTTCTAAAATTATTCTAGGTAAGGTGATATTAGAAATTACGCAAAATTGTACTTTATGTAAAAGTTTAACAAAAGTTGATAAACAATTACCAAAACTTTTAAAAGATGATAGAGGAATTTTTGCTAAAGTGATAAAAAGTGGTATTATAAAAATAGATGATACTATTTATGTTTAATGTTTAAACTACTTCTAGGAGTGGTTTAAACATTAAATAAGTGAGGAAATTAATAATGAAGAAAGTACTTTTATCTGTAGTCGTTGCAGGAGTTTTAAGCATATCTGCAAATGCATTTACATTAGGAAAATATGGAGAGATGAAGTTTGAACAAGCTAATCAAAATGTTTATATTATGCATGGTCCAGCAGTAAATCCAAGTGTAGAAAATGAAGGGTTTATGAATAATCCTGCAATTATAGAGGGAAAAAATAGTTTAATTATGATTGACCCAGGTGGAAATTATAATGTAGGAAAAAAGATTTTAGCAGAGGTTGGAAAAATTAGTAAAAAACCAATTGTTGCAATTATTGATACTCATAAGCATGGTGACCATTGGTTTGCAAATAAAGCTGTGGCAGAAAAATATCCAGATGTGAAAATATATGCTTTACAAAAGATGATAGATGTGTCTAAAGCAGGTGAAGCTGAAAAATGGTATAATATATTAGAAAGATTATCAAAAAATTTAGAGGGCACAAAAGAGTTTGAATTTCCAACAATATCTATTAAAAATGGCGACAAACTTCAAATTGATGACCAAACATTTTATATTCATAGTCCAAAAAGAGCTCACACTGATACAGATGTATTAATTGTTCATGCTCAGAGTAAAACACTATTCCTTGGTGATAACTTAATGAAAAATCGTCTTGGTGGATTTGATGAGTCATCAAGTATTATGGGAAATATTAAACTTTTAGAAGAGATAAAAAAAGCTCCAGAGCTTAAATTATATGTTCCTGGTCATGGACCATCAGGAAAAATGAATGAGACAATTGATCCATTTTTATATTATATGGAAACAGTTTTAGTTGGTGCAAAAGTTGCATTAGATGAAGATATGGAAGCTTATGAGGTTAAGCCTATTGTTGTTGAGAAATTACAAGATTATCTTAAATGGGATGAATTTAGTGGACAACTAGGAAAACATCTTCAAAAAGCTCTTGGTGAATTAGAAGCATTAGATTCTGAATAAAGCTTAGATAATATTAATTATAACTTATATTATATTATAAAAAATAAGTCACTTTTAGTAGCATTTTCAATTAAACTGATTAAGAATAATACTTTTAATTAGTTTTAATTGACCCTTGTCTGCTATTATACTAACTAGATAAATAGATAAAGGAATAAAAATGAGATTTAATAAAATTTCAACATTAATTGCATCTTTGATGCTAACAGTAACTCTATCACAAGCTTCTGTTTTAACAGAACTTCATGGTACAAAAGGTGAAGCAGGAAGAGATTTAACTAATCTTGTAAGAAAACTTGATACTATTGATTATTCAACAGTTGGTAAAAATGAGCATATTGAAGTTCATTATTTTAATAAGTATAAAGAGAAAAATTTAGACTTATTAAACTTTTATACAATTATAGACAAAGTATCAATGAGAGATCTTCTAATTAAAAATCCAGATTTTGGTGCTTATGCTCCATTTAACCTTTTAGGATATAAAAAATTAGCTGATGCTAAAGATGGTGATACAACTTGGTATGGACATCTTGATTCAGAGATAATGCTCAATATTATTGGAGAGAAAAATCAAGCTTCAAGAGATAAATTTACAGCAATGATATCAAAACTAGATAAGCTTGTAATAGATGAGATGAAACCTAAAGTTTCAAAAAAGTTTGAATTTACAGGTAAACTTCCTGCTCAACCTTTACTTAAAATGGTTAAGAAATTTGAAGGTGTAGATGATATTGAAGAGTATGTAGAAGAGTTTATAATGGCTCATGATTCACTTTTTGGAAAAAGAGAATTTATTATTGCTGGATTTATAGATCTTAAATTTGAATATGATGATATGGATTTAGATTTTGAGGAGTATGATGCTTATTGGGTTTCATCACTTTGTCACTTTCAGTTTTCTAACTCAGTATTTAATCATGATGCTCCTCATGCTGGTGTATTTGCCCCATGTTCTGTATATTTCTATATTCCAAAAGGTTCAAATGAACTTCATGTTGGTTATGCAACTGTTGAAAACTGGATAACAACTACTGGTATTACAGATAAAGCTCAATTAAAATATATGAAAAAGATTGCTGATGAAGTGATTGATGTACTTAAAGAGTTAGGTTTTGAAATTGAAGCTGGAACAGGTGGAGAATCTGCGAATGCTATTAAAACACCTAGGGATTTATCAAGCGAGATTGCTGAACTTAAAGATATGGTAATTAAATTATCAGCAGACTTAGATGAGCTAAAAAAAAAAGAGCCAACTAAAGTAAAAACAATAAAAGTTAATAAAACAGAAGATATTAAAGTAGAAGCTATTAAAACGACAGAATCTAAAATAGAAAAAGTAGTAGAACTTCCTAAAAAGGAGTTTACTACTTCTAAAATGGTAATTTCCGATAAAGCTCCCCAAAATCTTACTGCTTATTATGCTTCAAGTCCACAAACCATAGACTCTCTTACAACAAAATTAAAAGCAAATGGTTTTACTATTCTTGGAACAAATGAGATATTAAAAGGTAAAACTGTTATAACTATCACAAATGAAGAACTTACAAAAACAAATTCTTTTTTGGCAACACTTAATATCTTAGTTAATTCTAATGACGAAATTCGTGTACAAAACCCATCATATTTTGGTGCAGCATATCTTCAAAAAGACTTTAAATATGGTCAATTTAAATCTACTCTTACATCATTACAAGCAGTTTTAGGTGATATGTATGAAGTTTCAGATATTAATGAATTTAGTGAATTAGGAGATTATAATTTTATGTTTGGTATGCCTCATCTTGATGATACTATAGAGTTAGCAGAGGGGGATGATTTATTATCAAAACTAACTGGTAAGAATTTAGAGAAATATGTTGCATATACTCTTACATTACCTAATGGTGCAACTCTTGTTGGACATAAAATGCGTTCAAAAGATAACAAATTTTTAAATAAAGTTGAAGCTGGTAAAAATGCTCAATTATTACCTTATCAAGCTATGATTAAAGATGGTAAAGCTTATATGTTAGACCCTAAATTCTATTTAGCATTATCTCTACCTCTTTTAACAATGACAGACTTTATGAAAATAGCAACAACTCCAGATAAGATAGAGGAAACTCTTAAAAAAGCCTATAAATAAAACTTATTTTTAGATTCCGTGTCAAGCACGGAATGACGGTTGTTTGTCATTCTGAAACGGTTGTTTGTCATTCTGAACTTGATTCAGAATCTAATTTTAAAAGAAGTCTATTAATTAAATAATTTTGCTAACCTCAAACCAGTAAGTCTCTGTTCTATTGAGGGAAGCTTTCTTTCTTTTATCAAAATGATTAGACATATTAAAATCTTTGTTACCATAATTAGCTTTATATTCTTTTATAAAAGCATTATATTTTATCTCTTTAATTGCTGTTATATTATAAGTTACTTTATGGTAAATTAAATTATTATAATTATATTCTTCTCTAAGTATTTCGTTAAGAGTAATTCCAGTATAACGATTATCTTTTTCAAGAGCTATATTCATTTCAATATATGTACGCATTAAAGCGATAGAGTGCTCCAACTGGGTAATAGTTGTATCTGTTTTTTGCTTTATAATAGTTGCCAGTTCTTGGGAGTATCCCCATGATCCATCAAGGGATAAATCCATATCAAAAATAGATTTTATAAACCCTTTTATATCATCATCCGATTTAATTTTTTTAAATAAGGTCATAAGTTTAAAGTCCTTTTTTAGTATAATTATAGCTAAATTAAATCAAACAGTTTATATTAAAATAAAGGATTTTACATGAATAGAGTAATAATACAAGTTATTATATTATTTTTAATAATATACTCTAACCTTTTTGCTTTATCTATAGAGCCAAAAGAAGCAATGAAATATATTGGGGATAAAAATGTTCGTTTTATCTCTAGTGACAATACACAAGCATATATTAAAGAACATATTATGGGAGCTATTTCAATATATCTTCATAATATAGAATTAAAAGATAATAAAGATATAGAAGAGTATCTTAGTTTAAAAGGGATAACAAATACTCAACTTTTGATTATTTATAGTAATATCTCTATATCTAATACTTATCTATTAGAGGACTTTTTTAATAATATAGGGCATAAAAGGGTTGTAGTATTAAATGATGGTTGTCATGGTATTAAATTACTTGACCCAAACCAAAAAATTTATAACAAACTAAAATCTAAAAGAAAAAAGTATGAAATATTATTAACTCTAACTAAAGACGAAGATGAATTAAAAAAACATAAAGAAAAAATTAAATCTATAGATGCTAAAATGGATATTATCAAACCAAAGTTTCTTATTTTACAAGGAATTGAACATAAATATCCTCCCTCTGAATATATAATTGATAATAACATAGATTCAAAGATACAACCCTAAGATATAATTAACATAAAGTTGCATATAATAGAATAAATAATTTAAAAAGTAGAGAAAATGGAACAAAATAATGCATTTAAAGTTTTAGCAGAACAATTAAGCATATCAAATAAAAAAGCTAAGACTCTTATCGATAGAGGATTAGTATATGTTGGTCAAAATAAAGTTAAAATAGCGAGAGCTTTAATTAATGAAGATACAAAGTTTAGAGTAGAAAATGTTGCAGATATTAAAATATTGTATGAAGATGAAGATATTATTGCAGTAGATAAACCTGCTTTTTTAGATAGTTATGATGTACAAGATAGTATAGAAAATTCTGAACTTTTACATAGATTAGATAGAGATACATCAGGCGTTTTACTTTTGGGTAAAAATGAAAAGTTTATTAAAAAAGCAGTTGAAGAATTTAGGAATAGACGTGTTAAAAAGATTTATACTGCATGGGTGGAGGGTGTATTCTTTGAAGAGACTATTATAGATGCTCCTATTCACACAATAAAAAGAGGAAAAGCTATATCTAAGATAGATGAAAGAATTGGGAAAAAAGCTATCACAAAAGTGACTCCTCTTGAGATTCAAGGTAAAAAAAGTAAAGTACTTATAGAGATTGGCACAGGAAGAACACATCAAATTAGAGTACATATGTCACATATTGGTCACCCCGTTGTGGGAGATGAACTATATGGAAGCAGAACAAAATCAAGCAGAATACTTCTTCATTCTAAACAAATATCAATTTTTAAATATAGTTTTGAAGCAAGAGAACCAAAAGAGATTTTAAAATATAAATAAAATATAAAGCTTAGAAATAATAGATGAAAAAAAGAAAAATACCTTATGGATTAAGTGATTTTAAAAGAGTAAAAACTGAAAATTATTATTATATAGATAAAACAGAATTTATATCTAAAGTTGAAGATGAAGCAAGTTTTCTATTTTTTCTTAGACCAAGAAGATTTGGTAAATCTCTAACTATTGCAATGCTTGAAGCTTATTATGATGTCTATTATAAATCTCAGTTTAATGAAATTTTTAAAAATACTTATGCTTTAGATAATCCTACAGAGTATAAGAGTAGTTTTTATATATTAAGATTTGATTTTAGTGCTGTTGATATAACCGATTATAAACAGAGTTTTACAAATAATATAAACTTAAAGATAGAATCATTTATCAATAAATATAAAATAGATTTTGAAATGAATTTTGATAATCCTATTGATAATATGAGTAGGCTTTTAATCTATTGCTCTCAAAACTCTATGCCAATTTATATATTAATAGATGAGTATGATAATTTTGTAAATAAACTTCTTGTTTCAGATATGAAAAGTTATGAGGGGTTAGTGACAGATAAAGAGGCTTTTTACAAAGAGTTTTTTACAATTTTAAAAGTTGGAACAAGTGGAAATGATAGTGCTATTAAAAAAATGTTTTTTACAGGTGTTAGCCCATTAGCTCTTTTTGATGTAACAAGTGGAAGTAATATTGGCAAGAATATTTCTCTTGATGAGAGCTTTAATGATATGGTAGGAGTTACAAAAGATGAATTAAAGCAGATGATAACTTATTACAACCTTCAAGATAAATCAGATATGATAATTAATAGATGTGACGAGTGGTATAATAGTTATAGATTTAATGAATATGTGGAACATACGATATATAACAGCAATATGATTTTATATTATCTTGATTCTATGATAAGAAAAGATAAAGAACCACGAGACTTAATAGATGTTAATATACGAACAGATTATTCAAAACTTAAATATTTAGTATATACCAATAAAAAGTTAAATGGTAATTTTGATTTATTAAATCAACTTATTCAAAATGAAAAGGTAACGATTGATAATATAAAATCTAATTTTAGTGCTTTTGAGATGTTAGAGATTAGTAATTTTAAATCATTTTTATTCTCTTTAGGATTTCTTACAATGGAAAAGGATATATTTAAAATAAAATTATCTATTCCAAATCAAACTATCAAAAAAATAGTAGCAGAGTTTATTCAAAGTGCATATAAAAATATAGATTTTAATGTAAGAATTGATGATTTTAATAACCATTTATCAGAGTTTGCAATAAATAAAGATTTAGAAGTTTTTAGATATTTAAACCAAGAGGCAAAGGCACAATCTTGCATTAGAGATTATATTGATGGAGAGAACTTTATCAAAGGTTTTTTGGTAGCATATTTATCCCTTAATCAATACTATGAGGTTAAAACAGAATTTGAAGTAACAAAAGGTTTTGTAGATATTTTGCTTAATCCAATTTTAGAAGAGATTTCTTATGGAGCAGTAATAGAACTTAAATATATTCCAAAACTGACATTCATCACCCCTATAAACTTAAAGTAATATAATAAGAAATAAATATATATATTAGGAATATACCATCTGTTTTACAAAAATAAATAAAATAAAAACAAAAAAGTTAGGACATCTAGG
>JAMOOQ010000033.1 GCA_027100635.1 Campylobacteraceae bacterium
GACTCAATTGGACTATTTTAATGAAAATCATGAGATTATTTTGGAGTGCTTAGGGGATGATTATGAAGAGTTTTATGATTAGTTGTTTTATATTAGTTTAAGTTTAGAGGGGTGATGAATGTCGGATTAATGGTCTTAACCCTTGCATAGTTTATAGGAATACCAGCCTTGTAATATCCATCATCAAAGTTAGTATAGATTATATTCTGCCCAGTTCGCTTTATGGTGGAGTTTTGGAGAGAGATTTGGGAGGTTTCATCTTCTATTTTTACAACAAACTCTGAACTTCCTAAATCTTTTACAAATTCAGAATCTTCATCATATAGTTTATAATATATAGTATAAGTTCCCTCCTCTTTTGGTGAAGTATAATTATCACTCCAATCTTTTAAGCCACCTTCAGCTTTTAAAACAAAATAGTCATCTAGTGAATGATTAACTGCAAATTTAACTTTATAACCTATTGGTAAATCTGATTCAAAATTACAAAAAACACTCATTGAAGTTAATGAAGATATAGGATTTGGGGTTGAACCTTTTGATAAAATAATTGGTATCTCTATTAAGTTTTCTTTCACAATAACTGTTCTGTAAACATCTTTAGCTTTATTTCCTTCATCATCAACAGCACTATAGGTTATATGATAAGTTCTTGCAATTGATGTATCAATATCATCTACACCTTTTATATTAAGAATACTTCCATCAGTTGTAGTTGCACCTTCATCTGTATAACTATCTCCCACTTCTATAGTAATTTTAGATTCACCATTTAAAGTTATGATAGGTGATTTATCTTCTATTTGTTCTTGGGTAGGTAAAAGTATATCTAAATCAATATTTATAGCTCCTATTTCAGATTTTTCATTAGATACTGGACCTATTAAATTTATTATATTTCTATAAATAGCATTAGCTTTATGCATATTTATATTAATTATATCCATGACTTCATTGTAGTTGTAATCTATATAGTTACATCTATCTTGACCAAGTTTGGGATCAACTATCCACCCAAAGAGATGTGATTCGCATAATGTATTAGATGTTCCAAACTTTTGAGCTAAAGCTTCAATTTGTTGAGTAATATTAGTAAGATTAGTTTTATTATTATTTATTAATTTATTCATATACTCTTCATTAAATCCTGATCTAAAGTTAAGAGATAACCATTCATGTGCCACTAATTTTGTTGTCAGATCTTTTTTAACATTTGATGAACGAGAAATCCTCCTATTAAGTCATTTGTAATTCCTAGTCCACTTAATAGAATATTTCCTACTGATGGTGGTTCAATTTTTAATTTATATAATGATTTTATATTACTCCATTTAAATTCAAACCCTTTTATTATATCAGGTAATACTGATGGTAAAAAATTGGATAGAATAGGATTTAAAAATTTGGCATCACCATCTAATGGATTTAATATACTTATCATATTTGTACAAAAACCATTATCTTTTTTTTCTAAAACTTCACCCTTTCCATCATAAATCTTAACAATAGCTTCACATCCACTAATAGTTAAAGAAGTTAATTTGGTAAGACTATATTTAATACTATTTACACCTGCTTCTTTAGAAAGATTTACTAGAGTCCCATTCTCATTTAAAGATAATACTGTCAATACACCTTGTGCTAGTTTTATATAATGGTTTGCTATATTTCTCTGTTCTTCAATATCATCTATATTTGTACTTGCTAATTTTAGAATATTACCTTCTATAGCCATTTCTTTTTCAAGTAAAGCTTCCCATATCCATAAATAGAGCCTTTTCCTTTGATCATTTTCTAAAATATCAGCATTATAAAAATGACCATCTCCATAATTTTTTTCATTTGCTATAGCTTTATATAAATCAAACTCTTTTATTGATGATAATCTTGCAGATTTTGATGAGTGTTCTAATGCTTGTTGTACACTAACAGTTTCTGGTATATTTGCAGTATGTTTAAATAACTCTGGTTTGATCTTATCAAACTCATCATTAAAAGTTTTATCAAATTGTAAATTTGATATGTTATCTCTTTTTGCATGTTCATCTACAGAACTTGATATTTGAATACCATTATCAGTATTCCCATCACTATCTATAGTTTGCAAAAATACAGCTATATTATTAGACTCTTCTGATGTATCTGCTATAGTTGTGATAGCAACCATACTACTTGGAACTGTAGAACCTATTTTAATATTTCCTACATAAAATTCTATGGTACCACCCTCAAAATACTCAAATTCACCTTTAGCATTTGTAATACCTTTTTTTGTTATTTTTTTATCTTGACTTGTAGATATATATCTTAAACCTATAATATGAGAATCAACAATAATTCCTATTTTTATATTATCTACATACCCATTCCAAATAAGTTTTTTATCACTATTAGCATCTATCAATAAAATAAAATTCTCTTGCATACCCAAAGCTTTAATAAATCCATATTCAGGGTTTTTAATCTCTGTAATTACAAAAAGAGCAAGTTTATCTGTGGCGTTAAGGTTCATATAGTATATATATCTATAATTCTCATTTTCATATCCACCAGTTACATTATGTGATGACAATATCTTATCTATCATCGTAGCATTTGTTTTTAATGTGGAATCATCTTTGCTTTTTAATTGAGTTAGTGTATCATCAAGTTTAGCTATCTCTGCATCTGATGGTGTAAAAGCACCTGAGAATAAAACAGCAGTAAAAAGTGCCATCAACAGTATAATTTTTTTCATTTTTTGTCCCTTGTCTTTTAATCTTGTAAACTGTAGGGTGCGATTGCTATCGCACCATTCGTAATAATTTTAAACATCATTATTTGGAAGTGACGGCTTCAGCCTCACCTATTTGGTGGAGCTGAAGCACCACTTCCGAGAATTATATTTTTCATTACATCCTTAAATTTTTGTCATTCCATGCTTGTTCTTTTGTCATTCCGTGCTTGACACGGAATCTAAAATGGTGCGTTGAAAACGGCACCCTACCAATCTTAATCTTTAAATTATTTTGGAATGGAATTCAATGGCAACCAAGTGATTGCCCCTACAGAGTGTTGATTATGCGTAGGGGTATCCCCTTGTGGGTACCCAAGAATTAAGATAATTGTAAATATTTTACATTAACACGCTGGTTTACCACCTAATAACTGCTCCAATGGATCATCACTACATTCACCTGTAGCTTCTGTTGTTTCATTGTTATCCTCTGTAGCTTCTGTTGTTTCTGTTGTTTCATTATTATCTTCTGCAACTCTATCTGCTTCAGATTGTTCTGTCGCAAGTTTGTCAGCTTCTTCTGCCGCAACTCTTTCAGCCTCAGCTTGTTCTGCTACAACTCTAGCATCTTTTGCCAATTTTTCCTCTTCTGTCATCTCACGAGGAGCTACAGATAAATCATATTTAACACGCTCACTTACCATTCCATGAGAAAAAGTAACAGTTACAGTAACATTTGTAGATGATGATGTATCTACCACATCTAAGCCTATCACTGGTCTAGTTACAGCACCAGTATTAGATATAACCTTAATATTACTTGATGAATATGTTACTCTAACATTATTTTCAAAAGCAGTTGGAAATACTAAATCAGTTGTAATATTTGATTCTGACATATTTTCAGATTTTAAATCATCAAATGTAACTAACTTTTTAGCTTCATCAATATAATCTTGAGATATTTGATTATCTTTAGCTCTTTGTTCTGCTTGTGCTACTGCCATTTCTGCATCCAATTTATCTTGTTCTGCTTTTGCCTCTGCTTCTTCTTCTTCTGCTTTCTCTTTATCAATTACTGCTTGAACCTCTTTTGCCTCTGCATCTGCTTTATCTTGAGCCTCTGCTTTTTCTTTAGCCTCTGCTTTTTCTTTATCAGCTTTTGCTTTTGCCTCTACATCTAATATATCTTGTGCCGTTTTTTTAGCATCTGCCAAAATCTCTTCATCATTTAGGTGCATCTTAGCCAAGTCTACTGTTACTTGATCTTTTCCTGCATCATTTAACATCACTTTTAACTCTTCTGATGTAATATCAATAAGCTTTTTACCCTCAGCCAATTTTATACTAGCATTAATTTTAATACCATCACTTACAAAACCATCATCATCAAGAGATAATAAAAGAGATGCAATTCTTAATACCTCTTCATTATCAGTTACATTTCTATCCACTCCAGCCAAATCTTGTGGATGAACCTCTTTATCTGCTGTAACCCAATAACTCTCTTTGCTAATAATGATAATCCTGTAATGAAATTATTAAAAGGTAAGTGGTATCATTATTTCTATGGAGTTGATAGGTTTTGGGAAGATGAAGTTATTATTTATGATAATGGTTCTTGTGAATATATATATAATGGCGAAGTAAGGGAGATAGGTAAAGTGATTAATCAAGCATATCAATCTACAATACTCTTTGAAGATATTAAAAGTAAAAAACTTTTTAGTATGATTTTTGATAATCAATCCTATAAACTTGAAAATGCTTGTTTTACTCGAAATATTGATAAACAATATGAAAAAGAGTTGTATTTATACTCCATAGGTATTCTATCTCGTAAACCAATAGAGTTAGAGGTAGCAAAAAATATTTTAGGTGATATGAATAAGGTACGAATGCTTGAAGAAAATGAAATGGTTGATAGACTCTCTATTTACTTGAGAGATGTATATCTTTTATAAAAATTATAGAGTCAGGTTTGAGATTTAAAGTTGTCGAACTGGGGTTTAGAAAAAATGGACTTCCAAAAAGCAGTAATTTTTGATTCATTGTTATTTACGCAATCTATGGTTACGCTTGAATGATTTCTTTACTTATCTCTTTTTTAATTATAATTTTCCACTTTTTTTGAGATAGGATAGTTTTAATAATTAGTTAGTTTTAGTGATACTAGCTCTTTATATAATAAATATCTACTAGACCCTGAAGTTGATTTAGGGTCTAGTAAATTACTTGTGAAAAGATCCCTAACTAATAAATATAAGTTTCTTATAAAAAAAAAGTTGTATAATTATATAAATTGTAATTTATACAACTTAAATTCCCTCTCTTATTTTAATTTACCACTAGGAACTAATAATGAACGCAAAAAGAAAAATCACACTTATTTTATCTATTATATTCTCCTTAATTTTTTTAATGATGATTATAAACATATCACTTAATTTTAGAAATTATGGTATTAAAAGTGTGGAAGACAAGGCACTAGTAATATCTGAACTTATCAAATATAGTCTTACTGCCCATATGGTAAATGGTACAATGGAGAAGAGGGAATTTTTTTTAAATCAGATAAAAGATTCTAAACATATACAGAAATTATGGATTATTAGAGCTCCATCAGTGGTTAAACAACATGGTATTGGATTTGAGAATGAAGTATCAAAAGATGAGATAGATAAAGATGTAATTCGTACAGGTATTGCTCAAAAAGTTATTAGTGAAAATATTTTTTTAGATAATACATTTAGAATGACTATTCCATATAACGCAACAAGTGATTCTAGTTTAAATTGTTTAAAGTGCCATGATGCAAAGATTGGAGATACATTAGGTGCTATCTCTATGGTTATTGATATTGATGATGTTAAATTAATGGGGCTTAGAACAGTTCTTGATATTGCTCTTGTAGCTTTTGCTGTTTTAATATTAATTCAGATATTAACGAGTCGTTTTTTGACACCATATATGATGATATTTTTATCTATAAAATCTGTTATGAAGAAAGCACATAGTGGTGATTATTCAAATAGGGTAGAGGTAGTGGGGAATAAAGAGAGTGTAGAGGTGGCTATATTAATTAATAAATTGATGGAAAAGTTTCAACACGTTTTAAATGAGATAGAGAGTAAAATAGATATATTTTTATCTCATAAAAAAGAGGAAAAACTAGATGATCAACTTGAAAGCGTGAAAAATACTATTACTCAGCTATCTGATATTTATAAATTTAAAAAAACTATAGAACATGATAAAACTATTGATGATATATATAAAAGATTAATCGTCATTTTTGAGAATAAATTAAAGATTAAAGATTTTACATTTATTGAATGTGATACTACAAATAAAAAGACTACAATTATTTATCATAGTAAAAAGATTAATTGTAATGCAGAAGAGGATGGTTGCAGAGCAGATCGTGCAAGTGTTATTATAGATTCCTGTCAATTTAAGGGATTATGTAAAAGTTTTAATAGAGATGATGAGAGATTTTATGTATGTATTCCTTATTCTATCTCTAATGATTTAGACTTAATTATCTCTATTGTCAGCGATACTTATGAGGAAACACGGAGAGTTAATAGTTTAATACATTTTATAGATGATTATATTGATACTGCAAAAACAGAATTTGTAAGTAAGAAATTAACACAAAAGTTACGAGATAGAGCAAGAAGAGATCCTTTAACCAATTTATATAATAGGAAATATTTAGATGAGTTTATAGATACAGCAATTATTGAGCATAAAGAGATGGGAACAAGTTATGGTATTTTAATGGCAGATATAGATTATTTTAAGATGATTAATGATACTTATGGTCATGATATTGGAGATTTAGCTCTTAAAGTGATTACTTCTACACTATTAGAAAATACTTTGGAGAGTGATGTAGTAGTTAGATATGGTGGTGAAGAGTTTATTATTATATTATATAATTGTGATAATGATAGACTTTTAGAGGTAGCAGAGAATATTAGAATATCATTTTCTAAAAAGAAGATAAAAGTATCTGAAGATATATCATTTAGCAAAACTATTAGTCTTGGAGGTGCTTTGCTTCCTTATAATACTGATAGTTTTTGGAAAGCAATTAAACTTGCAGATGTTGCTTTGTATGAAGCAAAAAATACAGGGAGAGATAAGGTTGAGATATTTGATATAAAGTTAGAACAATATAAAAATTTTGATTTTGACAATGAGTATTAACAGTTGCAACAGATATTACCATCATATAAAGATCCTTTATTTAGTATCTTACTAATAATAACTATTATACTTGTAACAGTTATTGCAACTCATGGATTGAGTATATATTCTAAAAAAAAAAGTAAAAATGATTTATTAGAGTTCTTGAAAAAATTTAAAAATACTGATTGTACTTTTGACTTAAATGTTACTATTTTTGAATCTAATATGCTTAAACCACTTATTTTACTTGCAGAAGGTTTTAATAGTAATGGAGAATATCATAAAGCTATTAATATCTATTTATACCTTATAGATAATATAAATGATTATAAAATTAAAAATAATCTTCTTAATAGCTTAGGGCAACTTTATTTAAAAGCTGGTTTTTTAGAAAGAGCAAAGCATATATTTATCAAAATTCTTAAGTATTCACCAAGAAATATAGAATCACTTTATAATTTATCAATAGTTTATGATATGTTAAATGAATATAATAAGGCTCTTTTGTTAATTGAACCTTTGGATATATTAAAAGAAGATACAGAAAATTTTAAAAATTATTTTGAATATAAAATTGTTTTAACCACTTATAAAAATTCAAAAAAACAGAAGATAATAGAATTAGAAAAGATGATAAAAAATAGACCTAGCTTATATAGAATAATATTATCTGATTTATTTATATTAGATAATCATCTTGCATGGAGAATACTAGATTATACAAGAATACAAGAAGTGTTAGATATATTATGGATGTTGCCAAAATCAAAACTTGATTTAGATATAATTTCAAAACATAATACTTTAAGTACAATATACTATGCTAAAGGTTATATTCAAAAACCTTATGTTCAAAGTGATATATTTAGTGTAGATATGTTAGCCATCTCAAAAAAGAGTGGTTTTGATAGAGCTGATTTAAACTTTTTATATCTATGTGATATATGTAAGCAGTCTTTTTCTCTATCATTTAATAGATGTTCAAATTGTATGGCTATAAATAGTATAATAGTTGAGGGAAAAATTGCAGAAAAATATAAACAAACAAATTACTCTATATTCTGATGGATCTTCTTTGGGAAATCCTGGACCTGGTGGATATGGTGGGATATTAGAGTATAAGGGTAAGCAAAAGAAATATAGTGGTGGAGATATATATACTACTAATAATAGAATGGAGCTTTTGGGTGTTATTGAAGGGCTTAAACTTTTGAAAGAGTCCTGTAACGTTGAAGTTATATCAGATAGTAGTTATGTAGTTAAAGCGATCAATGAATGGTTGAATAACTGGATAAAAAAAGATTTTAAAAAAGTAAAAAATATTGATTTATGGAAAGAGTATATCATCGTATCTTCTACTCACAATATAAAAGCTACTTGGGTTAGAGGACATTCTGGTCATATTCAAAATGAAGAGTGTGATGATATGGCAAGAGATGAAGCTAATAAACAAAAATTACTTATATAGGAACAGGAATTAAAATGCAAAACTATACTAAATTAGAGGAGATTTTATCCTATAATTTTAAAGATAAAGAACTTATAAAAGAAGCTTTAACTCATAAAAGTTATAAAAAACCTTACAATAATGAGAGGTTGGAATTTTTAGGAGATGCTGTACTTGATTTAATTGTAGGGGAATTTCTTTATGAAAAATTTTATGATTCTGATGAGGGTATATTATCAAAAATTAGAGCTTCATTAGTAAATGAGAGTGGTTTTACACTACTTGCAAAGAGGCTTAATTTAGGAGAGTATATATATCTATCTGTTGCAGAAGAGAATAATAATGGACGAAACAAATCATCATTATTATCAAATGCTTTTGAGGCAGTTATTGGTGCTATTTATTTGGAAGCAGGATTAGAGATAGCTAAAGATATATCAATTAAACTTTTAAATGAAGTTCATAAAAAAATAGATTTAGAAACTTTATCACAAGATTTTAAAACAGCATTACAAGAATTAACACAATCAACACATGGAGTAACTCCAACTTATCAATTGGTAAATGCTTCTGGACCAGACCATAATAAAGAGTTTGAAATAGCTATTATTTTGGATAATAAAAGTATAGCATCTGCTAAAGGTAAAAGTAAAAAAGAGGCTCAACAAAGAGCAGCAAAAAAAGCATTAGAGTGGTTAAGGGTAAGGGGATAAAATATGAATAGTTTTGGTCAAAAATTTAGATTTACAACTTTTGGAGAGTCTCATGGAAAGGCTTTAGGATGTATTATTGATGGTGTTCCTGCTGGATTAGAGATAGATGAAGAATTTATTCAAAAAGAGTTAGACAGAAGAAAACCAGGTAAATCTGCTCTTGAAACAGGTAGAAAAGAGTCTGATTTAGTAGAGATATTATCAGGTACTTTTGAAGGAGTATCCACGGGTACACCAATAGCTATGATTATTTATAATACAAATCAAAAAAGTAAAGATTATACAAATATAAAAGACCTATTTCGTCCAGGTCATGCTGATTTTACATATTACCAAAAATATGGAATTAGAGACTATAGAGGTGGAGGACGAAGTTCTGCGAGAGAAACAGCTGCAAGAGTGGCAACTGGAGCAATTGCTAAACTTATACTTCAAAAAGCAGATATAACAGTTGAGAGTGGTGTATATTCTATAGGAGATATTAAAGCTAAGAAGTATGATTTTGATTATGCTAAAACAAGTAAATCTTATATATTAGATAAAGATATGCAAGAGGTTGGAGAAAAAGTTATTTTAGATGCAAAAGCATCTCATAATTCTGTTGGTGGAGTGGTATTAACAAGAGCATTAGGTGTTCCTGCTGGACTTGGTGAACCTATGTATTATAAGCTTGATGGTGTTCTTGCTAATGCTATGATGGGAATAAATGCAGTTAAAGCAGTTGAGATTGGTGATGGTATAGATGTTACTATGATGACTGGTTTAGAAAACAATGATGAGATAGGGAAAGATGGATTTTTAACTAATCATTCAGGTGGAATTTTAGGTGGAATTAGTAATGGTGATACAATATTAGTAAAAACTCATTTTAAACCAACACCATCAATATTTAAACCTCAACAAACTATAATAAAAGATACTAATGAAGAGGTTATCTGTGAACTAAAAGGAAGGCATGACCCATGTGTTGCACTTAGAGGTAGTGTTGTTTGTGAATCTATGATGGCTATAGTTTTAGCAGATATGCTTTTATTAAATCTTGGATCTAAAATATCTCATCTTGAGTCGATTTACAAATGAGATTTTTTAAATTCACACAAGAAGATGTGGTAGACAGTTTTAGTGGTGAGATATATCAGTTAGGTCAAGAATTACATGAAAAAAATAGAATTTTAGAATATGATTCATTGGCAATTTCAAGAAAAGAGATTAAAATACTCTCAATGGTTGAGGGATTTGATGATGTATCTTATGAACAAGAAACCATTATATATCTAAAAAATGATAAAATTGATGTAGAGGGTATCTGTACATGTAGTTTAGGTGCAAATTGTGAACATGTTGTAGCAGTGACACTACAACATATTAGTGATAAGGATGGTAGTAGTTCT
This sequence comes from Campylobacteraceae bacterium, assembly GCA_027100635.1. GTDB lineage: Bacteria > Campylobacterota > Campylobacteria > Campylobacterales > Sulfurovaceae > FS08-3. The sequence continues at coordinate 10,465 of JAMOOQ010000033.1, forward strand.
CTTGATAATGCACAAGTTTCCACAGAAGAGATGGAAAATGATCCTAAAGATGATGTAAAAAAGTGGCTAAATTTACTATTTGAAATATCTAAACAAGAGGAAAAAAGAGAAAAGGGTGATATATTTTTAGCATATAAAATAGTTAGAAATAGTAACCAATATACAGATGATATAAAATGTTACAAAACTAGAATTATTAAAAATGGTGCATTAGGTAAAGGGACACTGTTAGATATTAATTCTCTAGCATATAATGATTATAATTATGACTTTTTAGATAGTGGTGATATTGATATACTCAAAATTATGAATGCTATCTCTCCAAGACATCAAGATACATTTAAATTAAAAGATAAAATAGGTAATGACCTATTAAAAGCAATAATTGCAACAGATAGATGTTATCTTGAGGATGCTGATCAAGCTATTACTATTTCAAATGATAGAGTAGATATAAATTTTAGTTGGAGTAATGATGATAGCTTAAACAGATCTTTAGTTTCAAATATGAAAAATGATGAGTTTATTATTGCTACAAAACCTATACTGTTTGTTAAATCTTTAAGTAATCATATCTATGAACTTTCAAGTAGATATAATTTAAAAACTCTTAAGACTCTTTTATCTTCTCCTGCTATTCCAAATGATTTTTTTGATGAGGTTGTATCACAAATAGATAGAGAATTACCAATGATTGAGATAGAACCGCCTTCTCATTATGAAATTAGAGATATAACAAACTCACCTAAGGTATCTATTAATATTACAACTGCACAAATAGATAATATAATTGAGCATATAATTATTATGAAATTTATATATGAAGATAATATAGTTGAGTATATTCCTCGTAATGAGACTAAGAAATTGATTAAAGATGGATATTGTATTAATATTATTAGAGATTTTACTTTAGAAGATAAATATATATCAGAACTTAACTCTTTAGGTTTTGTAAATTTTATAGATGATGATAGATTAATCTTTAAATCACCTGACGAGCAGAGCCTTTTATCTATTGATAGATGGAGATTATTTTTAGAGTCAGATGTTAATCGCTTAAAATTAGCAGGTTGGAAAATCGAGTTTGATAATAGCTTTAATATGGAATTTAATGATGCAGATAAAATATTAGCTTCTGTTGAAAGAGGAGGAGAAAATAGTTGGTTTGGTCTCTCTTTTGATATAGAGATAGGGGGGCAAAGAATACCAATATTGTCTATTGTAAGTTCTCTTATTTATGAATTTAGTGATATTACAAATCTTCCTGAGTTTATCAATATTGAAATATCTAAAAATAGTTATGTTAAACTAAAATCATCAGATATAGAGCCTATTTTAAAAACAATATTTAATCTTTATGAAAATATAAAAGAAAAAGATACTATAGAGATAGAGCCATATAATATTCATTTAATAGAGTCTTTTGAGAATAATAATATAGAGTGGATTGGTAGTAAAGAGATAATTGAACTATCTAAAAAAATAAAAGATTTTGATGGTATAGAAAAAGTAGATATTCCTAAAAATTTAAATGCTGATTTAAGAGAGTATCAAGAAGATGGAATAAGTTGGTTAAACTTTTTATATGAGTATAATTTTAGTGGAATTTTGGCTGATGATATGGGTCTTGGTAAAACTTTACAGATGTTAGCTCATCTTCAAAATCTTAAAGAGAGAGAAGTTTTAACTAAACCATCTCTTATTATAATGCCAACTTCACTAATTGGAAACTGGAAAAGTGAAGCAAATAAATTTACACCTAATTTAAAAATATTATCTCTTTATGGTTCAAATAGATTCGAATTATTAAAGGATATTAAAAATTATGACATCATATTAACCACATATCAATTAGCGTCAAAAGATGAAGAGATTCTTCAAGAGGAGGATTTTTTATATATCATACTAGATGAAGCTCAAAAAATAAAGAATCCACGAACTAAAATGGCAAGGTCTATTAAATCTTTTAATAGTGATTATAGAGTGGCTCTTAGTGGAACTCCAATAGAGAATCATCTTGGTGAATTATGGTCAATATTTAGCTTTTTAATGCCAGGATTTTTAAGTAGTCTTACTCTATTTAAACGATATTATCAAAATCCTATAGAAAAAGATAATAACTTTGAAAGACAACATATATTAAATCATAAGATTAAACCATTTATGCTAAGAAGAACAAAAGATAATGTGATAGATGAGCTTCCTGATAAAACAGAGATTATTAAATATGTTCAGTTTAATCCTGCTCAAATTAAACTTTATGAGAGCATTAGAGTAGCAATGGAAAAAGAGGTAAGGGATATGATTATCAAAAAAGGTATTGCCTCATCTCATATCACAATTTTAGATGCTCTTCTTAGACTTCGTCAAGTATGTTGTGATCCATCACTACTTAGAAATAGACAAGATGAAGAAGCTATAGAGTCTGCAAAATTAGAACTATTTTTAGAATTGGTGGAAGAATTATTAGAAGAGGGTCGTAAGATTTTAGTATTTTCTCAATTTACATCTATGCTAAAAATCATAGAAGATCAGTTAATCAAAAGAGGTGTTAAATATTCTAAATTAATAGGATCAACAAAAAATAGAGATGCTGTTATTGATGAGTTTAGAAATGGAGAGAGTGATATATTCTTAATATCTCTAAAGGCTGGTGGAGTTGGATTAAACCTTGTAGAGGCTGATACTGTAATTCATTATGATCCATGGTGGAATCCTGCTGTAGAAAATCAAGCCACAGATAGAGCATATAGAATAGGTCAAACAAAAGCAGTATTTGTATATAAACTAATTGTACAAAATTCAATAGAAGAGAAGATTATAGAGCTTCAAAAGAGAAAAAAAGGTCTTCAAGATAATCTATATAGTGTATCTAAAGATGAAAAGTTAAATTCAAAAGAGTTGCTAGACCTCTTAAAGGGTTAGTCTCTTTTGAGAAAATTATATTTATTTAATCTACTAAAGTACTTAAATTTTCTTTTGCTAGAATCATAACAGTTGCATCGTTATCTTCTAGCAAAATTTTTAAAATTATAGGGTCTGTTTTAAGGTCACTCGCTACTTCTCTTTTTATCTCTGTAGATATTTGATTATTTTTATCATAAAAATAATTATAACTCAAATCACTATATCTATTACCCTTCTTATGTTCTGTTATAATTTTTGCATTTATACTATTGATTGCAAGAGTTGTTAATAATATCACTGTTAATAATTTTTTCATTTATAATCCTTTATTATGTTTTATATAAGAAGTATATCTAAATCAGATAAAATTAGTCTTAATTAAAAGATTAAATCGGATAAAATTACTCTTATTTAAAATAAATTAATAATTTGACTATATTTTAGACATTTCTTCTTACTTTTACTTTTATAGGATTAAACAGTTTTAATGCCTCTTTTACCATAGGTTCTTCTAAAATTTCTGAGCTATCTTTCTCTTTTGCACTATATATATCTCCTGCTGGTGGTGCAACACAAGAGCTTTTAGTTTCACAATCATCAAAATAATCATTAGAACTATCGGAGGTGATAGCTTCAGCCTCACTCAAAGTTGGAACTAAAGCATCACTTCCCACTTCTTTTTTAGTTAAAACTTTTTTTTTTGAGTTACTTTTTATTTTAGTATCTATCCCAAAAATATCTTGAGTAAAAGTTTTTATAATATTCCAATGAGATATTAACATCTTTTTATCGCTATCAATCGCTGTTGAATCCCATGTAAGGGTATTATCTATAAAACTATAATATGCTATGTTTTTATTAAAACACTCCCCTAATTCATAGTTTCTATCATAAATTTTATCTACAAGCTTTTTAAAATTTATATTTGATATATCTATTGGTTTAGGCTCTTCTTTTATAGCCTCTTCTTTTTGTATTATAGTATCTTTTTTAAGTAAATCTTCTTTAATATTATCTTTTAGTACTTTAGCTTCAACTTTTGGTGATGGTAAAGCCGTCATTTCCGATGAGTTATCTATTTGAGTAACTGTTATTTCATGAAGTTCTTTCTCTAATGATTTTATCATACTATCAATATCTTTTATATTCAAAGATTCCATCATTTTAAATAGTGTAAGAGCTAATATAAATTCACCATCTCCACCTATCTCAAATAATTTCTTTGATTGTGATATTGCACGAAAAAACCTATCTATAATCATTGGCGTAAATTTTTTATCAGATGATAACAACAAATCTTTAAGATATATAGTTATCTCATCCATTATCATCTCTGCTTCGTACTCTTTATTATGAGTTATAAACTCTAATATTTTGTCTTCCTCTCTGTTATAAATACTATTAAGCAAGTTTTCTATAAGAGATGGTTCTATGATTCCTAACATATTAACCACGGTATTCATATTAAGATAATTTTTACAATATACAATAGCTTGGTCTAAAAGTGTTATAGAGTCTCGTAAACTTCCAGCTCCTGACCTTGCAATAATATCAACTGCTTCGCTATCAAATTTAACATTTTCCATATTTAATATATGTTCAAGGTGTTTTTTTACTAATTTTTGACTAATTTTTTTAAATCTAAAATGTTGTACTCGCGATAAAATAGTAGCAGGTAATTTTAGAGGGTCAGTGGTTGCTAATATAAATTTTACAAATGGTGGTGGCTCCTCTAACGTTTTAAGTAAAGCATTAAAAGCTTGAGTGGTCAGCATATGAATCTCATCTATAATAAAAATTTTATATCTTGCACTAGTCGGTTTATATTTTGTATGCTCAATTAAATCTTTAATATCATCAATACCACGATTTGACGCTGCATCCATCTCTATAATATCCATATGACGGCTCTCATTCGCCATAATACAATTAGAACACTGATTACATGGATGAGATGATGCACCTCTTTCACATAATAAAGCCTTGGCAAATATTCTTGCTGTTGATGTTTTTCCACTTCCTCTAAGACCAGAGAATAGATAAGCATGAGATATTTTATCTGTATCTAATGCCATGGACAAAGTTTGAGAAACGGTCTCTTGCCCTATTAAATCTTCAAAAGATGATGGACGATATTTTCTTGCTAATGCAATAGACAAACTAAACTCCTTTAAAAGATTTTTTGTAAAACTTATCGGAAGTGATGGCTTCAGCCTCACCGAAGGCTGGAGCTAAAGCACCAGTTCCAAATTTTGAAATAACTTTAACCTGTTTTTGTGCCATTTTAATATAAACATGTAAAATCTCTAACGCAGCAGGTGTTACTCCTGAAATCTGAGATGCACCAAATAGTGTAGGTGGTGTGGCAGTAAAAAGTTTTTCAACTATCTCATTGCTAAGCCCTGAAACTTTTTTAAAATCAAAATTTTGTGGAATTTTAACCTTTAACATATCTTTCATTTTACTAACTTGAATCAATTGTTTTTCAATATATCGATTATATTTTGAATTAATTAAAATCTGCTCTATCACATCATCATTATATTTTTCAAACTCTGGAATAAGTGCAATCAATTTTTCTTTGTTAAATTCACCTCGTCCAACAATATCAATTAAAAAAGTTTTATCATTAATTTTATCTTCACCCATATCTTTAAGTTTTACCAAAAACTCTTTAGTTGGTGTACCAAAATTCTCTTTTACAAAATCTATAGCCTCTTTTATATTATCTCTCTTATTTTTAAATTTATCATAATATTCATCGCCTAAAAGTCCATATTTATACCCATATTTAGCAACTCGTATATCTGCATTATCTTCTCGTAAAAGTAATCTATATTCGGCACGGCTTGTAAACATTCTATAAGGCTCTTTTGTACCTTTTGTTACTAAATCATCAATTAATACACCAATATAAGCCTCTTCACGACCCAATATAAACGGCTTCTCATCCCTTAAATTTAGCACAGCATTAATTCCTGCCATCAACCCTTGAGCTGCTGCCTCTTCATATCCAGTTGTTCCATTTATCTGCCCTGCACAATATAATCCTGAAACTATTTTTGTCTCAAGAGTATGTTTTAAATCAGTTGGTTGCACAAAATCATATTCAATTGCATATCCATATCGCACAATTTTAGCATTTTCCATCCCCTCAACAGAACGAATCATATCAAGTTGAACATCTGTTGGCAAAGATGTACTCATCCCATTAATATAACATTCAGTTGCTCCCATTGTTTGAGGCTCTACAAAAATTTGATGTCTTGGTCTATCACGAAAACGATTTATTTTATCTTCTATGCTCGGGCAATATCGCGGACCTACACCATTTATTTGACCACTAAAAAGAGGGGCTCTATGAAAATTGGATTCTATAATATTATGAGTTATTTCATTTGTATAAGTTACAAAACACGGTAATTGCTTTGGATTAAATAATGCTTTATCTGTTCTAAAACTAAAAGGTGTTGCAGGATTATCTCCACCTTGTTCTTCCATTACATTAAAATCTATACTTTTTGCATCAATTCTTGCACAAGTTCCAGTTTTTAATCTTCCAATATTTAATCCTAAATCTTTTAGATAATCTGCTAGTTTAATAGAAGCAAATTCACCCTGTCTTCCCCCACTAAGTTGTTTTTCTCCAATATGCATTACTCCATTTAAAAATGTTCCAGCAGTTATTATAACTTTAGATGATTCATATTTATTACCAAGTTCTGTTTCCACACCTTTTATAATCTTATCTTCAATTATTAAACTTGTTACCATCTCTTGTTTTACATCAAGATTATCACAATTAAGAACTTTATCTCTCATATAAATACGATACGCATCCATATCAATTTGAGCTCTACTCCCTCGTACAGCAGGACCTTTTGAGCCATTTAAAATACGATATTGTATCCCCGTGGCATCGGTGCAAAGCCCCATCTCTCCACCAATCGCATCTAACTCTTTAACAAGATGACCTTTCGCAAGTCCACCAATCGCAGGATTACAAGATGAAGCTCCAATCTGCTCTGCTAAAATTGTGATTAAAAGAGTCTTCGCACCCATTCTAGCACTTGCTAAACTTGCTTCAATCCCAGCATGTCCACCACCTATTACAATAACATCATATTTCATATTTTTCCTAAGTTCTATCTAATTGCGTAATTATATCAAATTAGTTTAATATAGCTTATTAAGAATTTATTTTTTAAAAATTATTCCATTTGAAAAAACTACCATCTTTTTGTAAAATATGGCACATCTTTAATATAATAAAAAACTTGAAAAACTCTTTTTTAGATTCCGTGTCAAGCACGGAATGACAAACTATCATCATCCCCTATCAAGCACGGAATGACAAACTATCATCATCATCCCCTATCAAGTATAGAATGACACTTGCTTGTCATTCTGAAAAAGTTGCTTGTCATTCTGAATTTAATTCAGAATCTAGTTTTGAAAGAAGTCTATTTTTAAATTTTTTTATATAAAAGCCTCTTTCATAAAATTCTCAATCTCATCAAAACTATATTTATGATTAGTAAATTTTTCAAATGCTATAATCCCCTGATAAAGTAACATATCAGAACCATCTTTTGTTGGCAGATTATACTCTTTTGAAAGCTTTAAATATGGTGTTTCTTTTCCATAAATTACATCTATAGAACTCTTTGCAGATGATAAAACTTGTTCTAAAATCTCTTTTGGAGCAGGAAGATAATCATCTTGAAGCCCAGCACTTGTAGAGTTTACAATTAAATCATATTTTTTTGGCTCAAAATTATCAAAAGTATATGTTTTAAAATCTTTTTGCTTAAAACTCTCTAATCTTGCACTACTACGATTCAAAATCTCAACATCATAACCCTCATCTCTTAACACAACAGATATTGCCTTTGCAGTTCCACCAGCTCCAATAATCAGAACAGTTTTTATATCTTGGTTAAAAAGTAAAACAGCTTTTAAAAACCCAGGAGCATCTGTGTTATATCCATAAAGCTTTCCATCTTTTTGAACTATTGTATTTATAACTCCAACTTTTTTAGAAAAACTATCTAACTCATCACAAACCTTAAAAGCCTCTTCTTTATGAGGAACTGTGATATTAGCTCCTGTCAAACCAAGCTCTTTAAACTTTGACTTTATTAAACTTCCATCTTCTAAAAGAGTCTTAGAATACTTTGAATTTTCTCCTAATCCATTAAAAGTTAAATTATGCATTAGTGGAGATTTTGAATGCGAGACTGGATTTCCAAATATTGTAAATTTTTTCATTTTATTTCCTATTTTTTATTTTAAATGTTGTTTAATTGAATCTTTTAATGCTATTGATAAAAATGTAGGTACAGCATTTCCTATTTGTAAATTTCTTGAACTTCTTGAACCATAGAATATATAATTATCAGGAAAACATTGTATTCTTGCTCCCTCTCTTGTTGTTAATGGTCGTGGTGCTTTTGGATGAATACACCTTGAAGATGACGGAGTGCTTAGATTTCTAGTTATAGTTGGTGCTGGTTTTTCCCACCATAATCTACAATAAGTATTTTTAAATCCTGATTTAGGTCTTAATTCCTCTGGTGCATCTTGTGGTGTTCCACCATCAGGCAAACACTCCATAAGTTTTACTAGTTTTTCATTATTTTTGGGTGAATTATGATCCATCAGTTTTTCAGGTGCTTTTATTCTCATTAGTTCTTGAAATTCATTATTTGCTTTCGTTTTATATTCAAAACTTTCTTCATTACTTTTAATTAAAGGTAAATCGTTTATCGCTTCTGATAGAGTTAAATAAGGTTTTAAATTATCATCTTTTTTATTAGAATGAGTTGGCTTTGGATATTCAAAATCTTTATTTAATTTTGTACCAATTATTATTACTCTTTCTCTAAGTTGTGGCACACCATAATCTGCTGAGTTTAAAACTTCATACTTAACTTTATACCCTAATGATTCAAAAAGAGATAAAATTGTTTGGAGTAACTCACCTTTTTGCATTGATAAAAGACCTTTTACATTTTCAAATAAAAATAATTTAGGATTTAACTCTTTTAAAATTCTATAATATTCTTGAAAAAGTTGCCCTCGTGGGTCATTAATTAATCTTTTTCCAGCAGTTGAAAAAGCTTGACAAGGTGGACCACCTATAATTAAATCAATATCATCTCTTTTAATTTCTAAATTTTTTATATCACAATTATACATTTTAACAGTTGGATGATTTAAAGAATATGCCTTAGCCATATCAGGTAAAATCTCATTTCCTGCAACTATCTCAAAATTATCATCATGAGCAAAACCGTAGCTTAATCCACCAACTCCAGAAAATAGGTCTAAAATTTTAAATTTATTGCTCATCTTTAATATATTCTTTAATCTTATCATAAATATTCTCTACACTATCACTCGCATCTATAATAATATAATTAAGTCTAATTTTTTGAACACTGCTAATCATATAATCTTGAACGCTTAAAAGATATTCTAATCCTCTAAGTTCAATACCATCAAGAGTTTTTTCTCCCATCCGTTGTTGAAGCGTTTGCATATTTGTTTGAAATAAAATAACTTTATCAGGCATTGTATCTTCTAGTGAGAATCTGTTTAATTTTAAAAGTGTATCAAAATCAAAATCTTCATTTGCCAAAGCGTAGCTAATTCCAGATATAAATCCACGGTCAGATATTATAGTTTTATTAAGATTTGGCTTTATAACCTCTTCATAATGTTCTGCTCTATCGCTTAAGAATAGTAAAAGTTCAGCTTTTTTAGATTGGATTGAGCCTGAAAGTAAAATCTCTCTTGCTTTAATTCCAAACTCGGTAGCCCCAGGTTCTTTTGTAAAAATTATTTGCTTAAACTCTTGTTTTAAAAGTTCAATTTGAGTTGTTTTTCCACAAGTATCAATACCTTCAAATAATATATACATTATCTGTAACCTTGAATTAACTTATGAGCCTCAAAAGGGACTAAATGGTCTATTTTCCCATTAAAATGTAAAATTGAACGAACCACAGAAGAGCTAACAAAAGCGTGTTCTAAACTTGGCATAAGATATATTGTTTCAAGCTCTTTTTTTAATGAAGCATTTGCATATCCCATTTGAAGTTCATATTCAAAATCGCTAACAGCTCTAAGACCACGAATAATAATATTTGAGTCTAGTTCATCTGATAAATCTACTAATAAAGATGAGAACGAGATAACTCTTATTTTTGGAAAATCTGAAGTAACAGCTTGAAGCATCTCAATTCTTTTTTCCAAATCAAATTTTGGTTTTTTAGATTCACTTGTTGCAACTGCTACAATAATCTCATCAAACATCTTACAAGCTCTTTTAATAATATCTAAATGACCATTTGTAATTGGGTCAAATGTTCCAGGATAAATTGCCCGTTTTATATCTTTTTTTACACTCATTCTAATCTTTTTCCCATCTTTTATATAAATTATTTTTAATGCCTAAAGAGTCATACCACTTTCCGATAATAAATTTTTCCATATCTTTTAAATTATTACTATCGGAATAATAACCTAACATTGGTGGAGATATTATCACACCTAATCTTGAGAGTTTAAGCATATTTTCTAGTGCAATTGCCGAAAATGGCATCTCTCGTGGAGCTATTAAAAGTTTTGTTTGCTCTTTAAGTGCAACTGATGCAACTCTTGAGCTTAAATTATCACTAATTCCACAAGCAATTTTTGCTAAAGTGTTCATACTACAAGGAATTATAGCAGTTGCATCAACTCTAAATGAACCTGATGAAACTGATGCACTTATATCACTATTATCATATATCGTTAAATTATTTTGAATAGACTTTTCTTCAAAAGACTCTACAGTCAAAGCATTATTAGAAACAACAAGATGAAGTTCAATATAAGATGGTAGGTATTCTATAAATTTTTTTGCAAGATTAACTCCACTTGCTCCTGTAATAACTAATAATAATTTCATTTGATTGTCTTTTTTTAATATATAAGATAAATAATTCTCAAAATGGCAACCACAAGGGATTGCCACTACACTCTATAAAACTTATTGTTTTAATCTTTTTTTGTTAAATGAGTAGCTTTAGATATATGATATTTAAGACCAATTTCTGCTTCACTACATCCAAGAGCAAGAGCAATCATTTGTGGCATATGAAGAACAGGAAGTTCTATATCTCTACCAATAACTTTACCCATATCATCTTGATAAGTATCCATTTTTAAATGACACAAAGGACAAGGAGTAACAACAATATCAGCATTATTATCAATAGCATCAACTAAAGCATTTCCTGCTAAAAGTTCACTTGTACGATTTGCTTGAAGCTCAACATGAAAGCCACAACATTTATTTTTGCTAGAATAATCAATAGGATTACCCTCAAGAGCCTCAATAAGTTGATCAAGAGATGTTGGGTTATATGGATTTTCTTTATTTGCACTATGAAGTTCTGATGGTCTAATATTATGACAACCATAAAATGGTGCAATATTAAGATGACTTAATGGAACTGTTACTTTATCTTTAATATTATCTAATCCATACTCATCAATTAAAGTATATAGAAAGTGTTTAATCTCACTTGTACCTTTATATTCTAATCCAACTTCTGCTAATTTTTCATTAACTCTAGCTTTTAGTTCTGGATTACTATCAAGTGCATGTTTTGTCATTGCTGAATTTAACTGACAAGTATTACAAATTGTAATCATTGTTAAACCTAATTTTTCAGCATAACATATATTTCTAGCATTTAAAACATGAGCTAAAAACTCATCAAAATCTTGAAGGTGACTAGCTCCACAACAACTTGCCTCTTCTAAAATTGTAATCTTAATTCCCAACTTTTCAGCTACTGCAAGAGTAGATGAAAGCAACTCAGGTGTAGATTGTTTTGCTGTACACCCTGTATATAGTGCGTAGTGTAATTGACTCATCTAGTCTCCTTATAACTTATTTGTTTGTGAGATTTCAATTAACTTTTGAACCTCATCTAAATTTTTAATTTTTGGCATAGAATCAATAAATGGAACACCATCTTGCCAATGAATTTTACCTGTTTTTAACATTTTAATAGCTGTTGGAATATGTTTTGGCATCCCTAAATAACCCTCGGAATATATAACAATCTCTGCTTCATCTAAGAGACCATGTTTTTTGATACTTCTAACAAAACCTTCTGCATGACGAGTTGCAACATTACTTTTTGCCACTTTTTGTTCAAACTGCATATTATGAAGTTTTGTAATTTTTTCAATTGGATTTATATCTTTTGGACACGCCTCAGCACATTCAAAACATTTTACACAATTCCAAACACCTTGACCTATTTCAGCAGTACTTTCTAATCTTTCAATAGTTGCTTCATCTCTAGTATCTGCACTAAATCTATAAGCAGAAACAAATGCAGCAGGACCAAAGAAATCTTCGTTTAGTTCAACAACGGGACAAGCATAATGACAAGCACCACATTGAATACAGTAATCAGCATCTAAAATAGAATTAACCTCTTCTTGAGTAATTTTATTTTCATGCTTAGGATGCTCTTCTATCTCAGTTTCAACCCATGGTTTAACGGCTTCATGCTTATCCCAAAAATCAGCTTTATCAATAATTAAATCTTTTACAGCTCTTTTTTTACTTTGAGGCTCAATTATAAGCTCATCACCAAAAATATCAGAAACTGAAAGTGCATTCTCTTTACAAGCTAATACAGATTTACCATTTACTTTAATAGCACAAGCTCCACAGATACCATGTCTACACGATCTTCTATAAGAAAAAGACCCATCATGTTCCCATTTTACACGGTTAAGTAGATCCAAAACAAGCTCATGATCGCTCACTTGCATCTCTACAGTTTTATAATATGGAAGATAATCTGTCTCCGCATTAAATCTAAACAGTTTTAGCGTTAGTTTTTTTGTACGACTCATCTATCTCTCCTTCTTAGTAAGTTCGTTCTATTGGTTCAAATTTACCTTGAACAACAGGAGCATACTCAATTGCAATTGAATTATCTTCTTTTAGAGTAAGATAAGTATGTTGCATAAAGTTTTCATCATCACGAGTAGGATAATCCTCTCTATAATGAGCACCACGACTCTCTTTTCTTGCAATAGCACCCTCAACAATAAATCTTGAAAATTCAATCATATGACCCAATTCTATAGCTTCTTGTAAATCTGTGTTAAATAGGTTTGATTTATCATCAATTCTAATATTATCAAATCGTGCCAAAATATCATTTAATATATCTCTTTGTTTAAGTAAAGTCTCTTCAACTCTAAATACACCAGCATTTTCTGTCATACTATTTTGAAGCTCTTCTCTTAGAGCAGGAACTCTCTCTTTCCCATTGCTAGTTTTTACTCTCTTAAACTCTTTTAACATCTTATCAGCATCTGCAATTGTAGCTTTTCTTAATGAAAGTTTTCCATCATCTAAATCTTTAACAATTGTTTCACCTGCATGTCTTCCAAATAAAAGTGCCTCTAAAACTGAGTTTGCACCAAGTCTATTTGCTCCATGAACAGATACACAACTACACTCACCAGCAGCATAAAAACCATCCACAAGTTCTGTTGGAGATTTTTTAACATGACAATCTCTATCAACTGGAATACCACCCATTGAATAGTGTGCAGTTGCAGCAATCTCAATTGGCTCTTTTAACATATCTTGACCTAAAAATGTTATTGCTAATTCTCTAAGTTCTGGTAATTTTGTCATAATAATATTTGGGTCTAAGTGAGTTAAGTCAATATGAACAGAATCTTTATTCTCTCCAACTCCACGACCTTCTAAAATCTCTTGAGTAATAGCACGACTTACAACATCACGAGATGCAAGTTCCATTGCATTTGGTGCATATTTAGTCATAAATCTTTCACCCTCAGAGTTAAATAATCTTCCACCCTCGCCTCTTGCTGCTTCAGATATTAAAACTCCACTTCCACCTAATCCACTTGGATGAAACTGAACAAACTCCATATCTTCTAGTGGCAATCCATGTCTTGCAACAATTGAAAGTGCATCACCAGTATTAGCATGAGCATTAGAATTAATTTTATAAGCTCTTCCATATCCACCAGTTGCAAACATTGTAGCTTTTGCATTAAATATTACAGGTTTTGAATCTTTAATATTGTATCCTGAAACACCAGATACTTTTCCATCTTTATATAAAATATCTGCTACATAATATTCATCAAAAACTTCTACACCAGCACGATGAGCTTGTTCATATACTGTTTGAAGTAGTGTAAGACCTGTTCTATCTTTTGCATAACAAGCACGAGGCTTACTCTGACCACCAAAAGGTCGTATTGCAATATCGCCTTTTTCATCTCTTGAGAATACTGCACCCATTTTTTCTGCCCATCTAATAGTTTGAGGAGCTCTTGAACACATAAACTCTACACAATCTTGATCAGCTAAATAATCGCTACCTTTAACTGTATCAAATTCATGAAGCTCTGTACTATCATCTGCACCTAATGCTGCGTTTATACCACCTTGAGCTGCACCTGAGTGACTTCTAAGTGGGTGAAGTTTTGTAATTACTGCTGTCTTTTTACCTGCTGTAGTAAGCTCTTTGGCTGCGGCCAATCCAGCTAATCCAGCACCAACAATAACCACATCATAATTATGTATTTGAACATCCATATCTATCCTTGTCCTTTTGGTGTAATTTGCTATGATTATATCTTGTGTTAATAGTTAATTTGATTAATATACAATATATAAGAGAATCAGTATATCTGATGTTACTATAATTAGCATTTTAAAATTTATATAAAGCAGTAGTAACCCATTGATAGTGGCAATAAAGTGGCTATTTATTTGATTTAAATACCACCTTAGATAGGATAAAACTATAGTTGTGACGAGAGAATTTTATCCAAAACTCCCCAATAAACTCTTAATATACTGAGGATTTTTCTTATTAAATACTTTAAATGTAGATAAAATATGTTCAAATTCATCTTTATTAATACCATACATTTTTGCCACAATAATATCATTTTTTATCTTTAGCATATTAACCTGTTTCTCACTTTGTGGTAAATCCTTTTTTAATATATTATACTCTTTTGCCAACTCTTTAAAGTCATCAAAATTATAATATAATGTAAGCTTTAGTGAATTGATAATTAGTTTTTGGTACTCTTTATTCTCTTCTAACTCTTTATCATTTGGTTGTGGTATTGGTAGTCGCATTAGATAGGTTTTATTTACATTTATTGATACACTTAGCCTAAGTATAAAATCAACAATAATAGAGTTAAATATACCCATCAAAAATAGCTTTTTATGATTACTATTTTCAATATAAGCTTTATTAATATACTTTTTTGGTATTTCACTATAAATACTATTACCTATTCCAATATTTTTATTTAATAGTGACATAATAAGAGTTCTCTCATTTGTATCACTAGATATACCTCTAAATGATATTCTAAAAAACTCTCTATCATATTTTATAAACCTATCATAACCTCTCTCAATAATATCTTTTTTAGTAACTTTAACACTATTTAGACTTAAATCTTTTGCCATTCTATCAATCTCTTTAGATTTTAATCTCTCATCAAACTCTTGGAGGTTTAAAAATCGTGTAGGATTGGCAAATCTATTATTAAACTGATGTATCATTTTACCCTCATATAGAGGTATATCACTCTTGGTCTCATAAAACAAATCTTTATCATTTGTCATATCAAGCTCTCTCCTACAATCAAAATAATTAGGATTAATAGCTTCAAATTTTGTATAAGCTTTTTTTAGTATCTCAAAGACAATTTTGTTTGTAACATCGGCTAAGGCTAAATGCTTGGGTGAAAAGGCTTTTATCGTATCTATATCATACTCTATCAAATCTTTTTGATTAAAGCAAATTTTTGGTTCTATCTGCATAAATTTAGCGTTGATAATATGCTTCTCTTGTAGTTTAGATTTTTCTAATTGAAATACTCCAAACTTGTATCTACTATCTATATCAAAAAGTCTATTTCTATTTTCAAATCCATAAAAATAGTTAAGTTGATAGTTTTTAAATATCTCAATTCTAAGATTTGTGCTACCATCTTCTTGTAAAAGTCCAGAGGGAAGTACATAAGTAAAACTCCCTCCATCTCTTATAAGTTTTAGATTATTCTCTACAAAAAACCTAAATAGATTGCCATCTCCTGCACCTTTATTTAGTGGATAGTGAATTTTAAAGTAGTTATTTATAATAAACATAAACTCACTCTCATTCTCATATTTGGCTCGAATATCATCTTTAGTCAATAAATCAGACTTTATCTCCTTTTTTTTGCTATCATTTAGTGTACGATAGTTGGAACGATACTGTGAAAAAAAATCTTTATCATCAAGTTTTGTTTTATCCCACGGAGGATTACCTATCACAATATCAAAACCATTTTTATGTGTCACTTCTGGAAACTCCACTTCATAGTTAAAAAAGCTATATTTTTTAGTATATTCTCTAATTGTATCTATAATTTTATCATCTTTACCCTCAAAAATCTTCTCTACTAATGCTGTATCTACTTTAATCTCCATTAAAGCTTTTTTATCTTTTGCTATAGTCTTAAATTTAATAAGAGTTATGAGATTTAGAGCTAAATTTAGTTTGTCTAATTTTGGTTCTATCTCCTCTTTATACTTTTTCTTTGATAAATTTATCTCATCTGCTGTAGTATCTTGAATATTATCAAGTATCTTATAAACATCATTTAGCTTATCAAATTCAGAGATAAAATCACTTTGGAATAGTCCATCTGATTTTGGAAAATATTTGTTAAATTCTTCTATCTTAGAACCAATCAAAGAGTTACCTTGCTTGATATGATGGGCTAAAAAACTAAGAGGTGTTCCAAATATAAGAGAATCAATCCAAAGGGCAAGTTTTGTAAGTTCTACCGAAAATGGATTCAGATCTACTCCAAAAATACTTTTTTTAAGTAGTAATCTTTTTACTATATCATAATCACTTACCTCTATTTTCTCTTTAAACCCTATAAGATTAGATTGTATCTTTACTCTCTCATCTGCTACCATAGATTGAAGTTGAGTATCTTCTGGAAGTGAGATAATTGCTTTTTCGGTTAAATAACTTAAAGACTCCAACAAAAAATGTCCACTACCACAAGAGTTATCTATAATTTTAAGCTCTATTGGCTTTTTTCCTTTAGATAACTCCAAATCAATTGCACTCTTGACCATAAAGCTTGATAGTGAAGTTGGTGTATAATAACTTGCTGTTGATTTTCTTGAATTTGATGAGTTTGTGAGGTAAATATCTCCTGCTTTATAATAGTTCTCTTTTGTAATATACTCTTTTTTGATACTTCCATAATCATAACTATCCATATATCCTGATACTATTTTAGATGATTTTCTACTCTCTTTATACTCCACATAATATAAATCCTCTTTGGCTATCTCAAAACGATACTCCAATAATCCCTCATAAATTGAACCTAGATTTATAATAGATAAATTCTTAAAATCTCTTCTAAATTTTGAAGTACCCTTATCAAATACTAATAGTGAATTAAGTACATTATATAAACTTTTATTACTTAAAAATCTCCCTTTTTCAAGTAGTGGAGCATTATCTATATTAAAAAGACCACCATTAAATAATGGTACTTCATAAGAATCATCACCTTCATTTAATAATCTAAATAATTGCCTAAGGTCTCCATAAAAATTAAATTCACTATCTTCATTAGAATAATTTTCTAGTTTGCTATAAAGTTTATTGAGAGACATATTATTATAATATTTATGTAGCGATAATATCTTCCTGTTCTTATCTTCAAAATAAGCGATAAAAAGCAATCTAAATATAAGATAAAGAGTATTTTGATAAGTTGCTTGAAGTGACTGAGTTTTATCTATTTTATAAATATTTTTACCAATTATCTCAAATATAGAATCTCTATACTCTATACCATAGATAATATTTTTGAGATCATTTTCTACCTCTTGCTTAATAGATTTATTCTCTTCTACTATTTTATTAATAACTTTATTATCAATAGTATCAAAATTCTCTCTTCTAAAAATGAAATAGAAATACTTAAAAGCCTCTTCATCCTTTGCCTCAATAATAGCTTCTAAATCTACCTCATAAAAAGTCTTAGTAGTTGATATAATTGAATTATCATAAAATCGCCATTTTCTGCCATTAGTTAAAAATCCATAATCTATTTTAAATGTTTGAAGATAATTTAGTAACTGATAATGAGGATTGAGTTTTTTATCTTTGCTCGTATTGTCTAGTTCTACTTTGTAGGCTTTAGACTCAACAAATAGCAATATATTTTCTAGCTTTGAATTATCATTGATAAACTCATCTTTTAAATCACTAGAACCAAAAAGAGTATTATCAGGCTCAAGCGACTGCCCTTGAACACTTCCTGCATTTCCACTAATAAACTCATATCCTAATATTTTAAAAACATTATGGATAAATTGAGTTTCTAGTGTAGTTTCATTATATTTATAGAAGTTATCTCTATCATAGAGTGTTTTGATAGATGTAAAAATAGAAGAAATATCTTCACTATTTTTATTTAGATTTTCTAAGAAGTTTGTATCAAATAAGTTGTTATCTAAAAAGTATTTATCATTCATATAATTATCTCCATTAAGTGGAAGATTATATCATAAAAGTATCAAAAAATATCTTTGAATATTTTATTTATCCTGCAAATCAACACCTTAGCCAAAAAAACCCAAAATCATCAAGCCACATCTCCATGAATCATCGAAAATGCTGAAACTCTCCAAATTGCCTCATTAATTAAAATATCATCCACTTTTTCCCCATATAATTTTAATACTTTTCTAGTATATTTCTCTGTTCTGAAGAGAGATTTAATATCATTTACACTATATTTTAGAAACTTGCTAATTGTACTTTCATCTGCCACTAAAATTATATTTTCGCCAAGTTTTGGTTTAATTATCTGATAATTTATACTTAACCAATTCAGTTTATTGTCAAAAAATCTCTTTATAGTTTTATAGCTAATGGCATCATCATTCCATCTTGAGATTCCTAACATTATGACCCTTCCAGTCATTGCTAAAATTGATGATGCTATTGATTCTATCTGCTTTAGAGAACTTTTAGTTACTTCTTCTTTTATATAGTTCTTTTGTTATAGTAGATAAAGAGTATCAAAACTTCGTTTTGGTCAATCTTTTTTGGCTAAGGTATTGAAAGTAAAAATACCTCTAGTTCTATTTTCTTTGGAACTAGAGGTGTTGCGTTTTAATTAGATAAAAGAAGACCATTAACTATAATTATAGCCTGTGTTAATGATAATTCACTATCAATATTTTCATTAATTATATATCTTGGTTTATGAGAAAAGTAATTATCTACACATTGAGATATAGATTCATAATCTCTTTTAAAATCTATAACCTTTTGAGATAAATCTATAATAATTGTTTTTAATAGGAGTAATGTTTGTTTTTGTAAAGTAATCTTTAGTTCATTTTTCAGTTCAAGTTTTTGAAGATGTTGCATTAAAGGAATAAGATTTAATTTTTTTACAATTGAAAATACAACTTCTGTTAGGTCACTAAAATTAATATTATTATTTCGTTTAATCTCAATAATAGCGGTTGTTAATTTTATATATTCAAATGATTTATATATACAATCTTCACTACAATCATTAAAGTTTATATCTGCATTAAAATCAAGCTGATTTAAGCTTTGTATTATATCTTCTCTATAACCTTTGATATTATCAAATGTCATCTCATCTTGAGACAGATGTGTTTGCATTGTATATGCACTATAAACTATATTATCTTCTAAATCTATTAAAATTTTATAAGCACTATCTATATTTATATCACTATTATATAATTTTTCTCTTAGATTATCTGCATTAAATAGTTTATTATTTAACAGATATGTTTTGATTTTCATCAAAAATTTATCCACTCCAATATCATTAAAATCTGCAATAAAAGATGCACCACAATGGTTTATAATATCGTTTGAGATAATCATTGATATTATCTCTTTTCTTAAAGGATGTTGTTTTATATCATTTGTATATAAATCATTAAAGTATTGAGGAAAATATCTAAATATATATCTATCAAAACCTGATCCATTTACCATATTGCTATCTTTTAGAATATTTTCTATTAGAATTTTAGAGTATAATAAGATTAAAGATAAAGTTGGTCTTGCGATTGACCCCTCTTTTGTAAGAATTTTATCAAAATCTACATCTCTTGGAATATGAAAATTTTTTCTGCTAAAATATAGTAAATTCATATCTAAAACATGAATTGTTTTTTTAAATATCTCAAGATCTTTTTTTGCTCTTTTTTCATCTAAAGATAGTGCAATTGCCTGAAGTCTACTTGAATCTAACACACTTTGAACCACATGATCTGTTAAATCTTTAAAGCTTGTATTTCTTTGTTCTTCGTTCATTACCCCTTTTGATACAAACTTATTTAAAAATATTTTAATATTAACTTCATTATCACTAGTATTTACCCCTGCAGAATTATCAATACTATCAAGATTTACTTTACCACCGAGAAGTGCAAATTCTATACGAGAAGCTAATGTCATACCCAAATTTGCCCCCTCACAAATCACAGAAGCTTTTATCTCATTTGCATCAAGTCTAATATTTTCATTCTCTTTATCTCCAATTTCTACATTATTTTCTGTTGAGGCCTTAAAGTATGTACCAATTCCACCTAAATATATCATATCAACTTTAAGTTGTAAAAGCTCTCTTGCTAACTCCTCTCCATTTAGTTTGTCTTTTGTGCTATTTATTAGGTTTTTTATTTCAGGTGTAAGGGTAATCTCTTTTGATGAACGATAAAATACCCCTCCACCTTTTGAGATTAAATCTTTGTTATAATTTGCCCAATTTGAGTTTTTTTCATTAAAAAGTCTTACTCTTTCATCATAACTAATTTTAGCATTAGGGGTTGGGTCTATAAAAATCTCTTTGTGACTAATTGCAACTTTGAGCAAAAACTTATCACTTTCTATCAATCCATTACCAAAAACATCACCATTCATAGAGCCAATTCCAACAATAGTAATAGAATCTTTATAAATATCTATACCCTTTTCAATAAAAAATCTCTCTGTTGATTTAATAGCACCTTTTGCAGTGATTCCTAATGCTTTATGATCATATCCAACGCTACCACCACTAGCAAAAGCATCTCCTAGCCAAAATCCTTTCTCTATTGCTATAGAGTTTGCTGTATCACTCATTGTGGAAGTTCCTTTATCAGCAGCAACCACAAAATATGTATCATCCTCATCATAAGAGACTATTTGACTATTTCTAACAATTTTTTCATCTACAATATTATCAACTAAATCAAGCAAAGAGCTTATAAACATTTTGTAATATTCTACAAACTCCTCTTTGGTTGGCTTAAGAGAGTTAATAACAAAACCACCTTTTGCACCTTTTGGAACAATAACAGCATTTTTTGCCTCTTGTGCTATCATCAACGCTTTTATCTCATCTCTATAATCATTGTGCCTATTACTCCATCTCAATCCTCCACGACTTACTTTATCCATTCTTAGATGAACTCCATTAAAACTTGGATGAAAAACAAATGTCTCTATTTTTGGAATAATCCCTATAAGTGAATAATCTATTTGGTCTGTATGAATCTTAAGAGATATAATATCTTGATTTAAAAAATAGTTAGTTCTTTGTGTATTTTTTATAATCTCTAATATTAATCTAAGAACTTTATCTTCTGATATCGCCTCTACATTTCGGATTTTTTCTAATATTTTATTTTCAATAGTATCTAAATTTCGTGAGATATTTGGCTGAAATTTATTTATAAAATATTCTAATATTAATTTTGATATTTCAGAATGTCTAATAAAAATAGCTATAGTAGACCTATAATTTGCCATTGATAATAGTTGCTCTTTATATTTAGCTAGTGAAATAAAGAGAAAAACTTCTCTAAATGAGAAATTTTCAAGATATACTAATTCAAATATATTAGATATAATATTAAATTCTTTGTTTAAAATAGATGTAATTAAAGTACTAATATTATCTTTTGCTTTTTTAAGTTTTTCTATATCTTTCAGTTCAATATTTAATTTTGATATAAAATACTTTTTATTCTGAATTGTAACTTCATAAGAAACTTCATCTTTTACCACAAAGTTAAAACTTTGCATAATTGGAATACTTTGCGTTAAAGATAATTTTTTGATTGAGTATATAATAATACTAGGTGTTTGAGATATTTCAATATCTACAAAATTATTTTCTTGTTCTAATCTATTTTTAATCTTATCAGATAGAGCTAATTCTTTATCTGAAAGTTCATAAGTACATTTTTTATTACTATTGTTTTTCATACTAATCCTAAAATTTTAAGTTTTAACTAATGTTACGCATATTTAAATTATTTTTAAAATTCAAGGGCAACCAAGGGATTGCCCCTATAAAAGGTTGATTATCCGTAGGGGTATATCCCCTTGTGGGTACCCTAAGATATGGATAATTATAAATATTTATATAAAGTGCGTAATATCAACTTTTAAATTATAGTATAAAATTAATAAAAATGTACTAATAAAAAGGGGTTTTTATGCAAAATATAAATTTTTCTCAAACAGGATAAAATTTAGCTTCTACTTTTGATGGGGTTGTAGATAATTCTATGCCTGTAATACTAACAAGACAAAATAAATAATCAGTGGTGATTTATCTCTATTAAAGATTATAGAGCCATAGAAGAAACTGCTTATTTAATATAGGATCAAGTAAATGCAAATAGATTAAATCGTGCTATTAATCAACTTGAATCAGATCTTGGTAAAAAAATAAATAGATTAGTTATAAAAAATAATTTGATGATTGCACAATGCCGTTATCACTATAGATAATTTTATGATATAATGATAAAAAACCAAAAAGGATCTATTTTATGAAAGAGTGTACAAACTTGCAAGAGGCTAGAGAAGAGATAGATAAAGTTGATGAAGAGATTATTAAATTAATTGCAAAAAGAAACTCTTATATCAAACAGGTAGCTCATTTTAAAAATACGATAGATGAGGTTAAAGCAAAAGATAGAGTAGCTAGTGTAGTATCAAGAGCTAGAGAACAAGCTATATCTTTAAATTTATCTCCTAATTTAATAAATGATCTTTATGTAAGAATGATTGATTATATGGTAGAGAGTGAAGTTGCTGAATTTAAAAATGCTAAAAATCATTAATTTATAAGATTGGATAATATTTGAATAAATATGAAGACTTTAGACCAGCAAAAGGTCTATCTAATAAACATATACAGACTCTTTTTTCTACAATCTTTAGAAAAAATAAGCATCAAGAGGCTGATATAGAGGAGTTCAAGCTAGATGATGGTGATATATTAGACTGTTTTTGGTATGGCAAAGAAAAAATAGATAAAAATAAACCAATAGTGATAATTTTTCATGGATTAGCAGGTTCATATAAATCACCTTATATTCAAGGGGTGATAGAGAATTTAGTTAATAATGATTTTATCTGTGTTTTAATGCACTTTAGAGGATGTTCAGGCACACCAAATTATCTTGCAAGGTCATATCATAGTGGAGAAACAAAAGATGCAAAATCTTTTATCAATAGTATACACAAAAATTATCCAAAAAATAAACTTTTTGCAATAGGTTACTCAATTGGTGGAAATATGCTTCTTAAACTTCTTGGTGAACTTCAAGATGAGTCAAAAATTGTAGCCTCAGTATCTGTATCAGCTCCAATGCAACTTGATATTACAGCTAATAGTATAAACTCCGGCTTTTCTAAGTTTTATCAATATCATCTGCTTAAAAGTTTAAAAACAACACTACTTGCAAAATATAAAAAACATGATATGAATCATTTACTTAATAAAAATGAACAAGATATTAAAAATATTAAAACATTTTGGGAATTTGATAATATATATACAGCTCCAATACATGGTTTTAATGGAGTTCATGATTATTATAAAAAATCTAGCTCAAGGCAATATATTAAACATATTAAATCAAATACACTTATTATTCATGCACTTGATGATCCATTTATGAATAATGATATTTTGCCACAAGAAATTGATGTTCCCAAAAATGTAAAAATTGAAACTTATGCTAATGGTGGACATTTAGGCTTTATTGCTGGAACTATATTTAAACCTAAGTATTGGCTAGAGGATAGAATTTTAAATTATTTTCAAAACTATTTATAGTATAATCTACTAAAAATATTTAGGATAATTATGGATAAGATTAAAATTGGCGTGGTAACAACAAGTGATAGAGCAAGTGCTGGAATTTATGAAGATATTTCAGGTGTAGCAATAATTGATACAATGAAAGAGTATTTGCAAAATGAGTGTGAATATGAGTATAGATGTATTGCTGATGAACAAGATTTGATAGAAAAAACACTAAAAGAATTAAGTGCATTAGATTGTGATTTAATCGTAACAACAGGTGGAACAGGACCTGCTCTAAGAGATGTTACAACAGAAGCAACTTTAAGCGTATGCCAAAAGATTTTACCTGGATTTGGAGAAGAGATGAGAAGAGTTAGCCTTCAATATGTCCCAACTGCAATTTTATCAAGACAAACTGCTGGAATCTGTGATGGTTCACTTATTATAAATCTCCCTGGAAAACCAAAATCAATTAGAGAGTGCCTTGATGCTGTATTCCCTGCTATACCTTATTGTGTTGATTTGATTGGTGGTAAGTTTATGGTAGCAAATGATGAAGTAATTAAAATCTTTAGACCAAAGGCAAAGTAATGGATATTAAATTTATAGAGAGTAAAATCAATGAGATTATAGCAGAACTTGAAAAAGAGGTTATGGAGGTGGTAAGTGACCAAACTATTGATAAACAAAATACAAATTTAAGATTAAAACCACTTGCTAGTACGAAAAAGATTCTTACTAATGCAATGGATAGTATTAAAATGGTTGATGAGTTGTCTGGTAAACAATAATGTCAAACATTCTAAAAGCATTTATAAATATAACAAACAACTATCAAAACAATATTCAAACTATCACCCAAGGAAATAATAGAGCCAATAATATGGGTGAAGGGTTAGAAAATTATATACAAAATGCTTTTATTGATGTCAAAGATATAGATAATTTAGAAGCCTAAGCAAAAATTTAAAATTTTTTTGGCTAGTTTATGGCGATTGTTTTTGTGCAAATAAAGAGACTTATAAGAGAATAAAAGATATTATCTTAAAAATTATTTAGTAATATAAAAAGGTTCAAAGATTGAGTGAAAATATAGATATGAAGTTAATTAGTAATTATAAAATTATTGATTTATTTGCAGGAGTAGGTGGTATACGACTAGGATTTCAACAAATTTTTAAGTCTAAAGCTTTTTTTGTTTTCTCTTCTGAAATTGATAAATTTGCACAAACAACATACCGTGCAAATTTTGGAGAAATACCACATGGAGATATTACACTCATAGAACCCAAAGAGATACCATCTTTTGATATTTTATTAGGAGGTTTTCCTTGTCAGCCTTTTTCTAATGCAGGACTCAAAAAAGGCTTTGATGATACAAGAGGAACACTCTTTTTTGATATTGCTAATATTGTAGAGCATCATAAACCAAAAGTAGTTTTTTTAGAAAATGTCAAAGGGTTTAGAAATCATGATAAAGGAAATACTTTTAAAGTAGTTAAAAAAACTTTAGAAGATTTGGGATATAAAGTATTTTCAGAGGTTTTAAATGCCAAGCATTTTGGTCTGCCTCAAAATAGAGAAAGAATTTATATTATTGGATTTTTGGATAATGATATTAATTTTGAATTTCCTAAGCCTTTAAATAAAGTAATAAAATTAGGTGATATTTTAGAAGATAAAGTAGATGATAAATATACTATTTCTGATAAATTATGGGCAGGACATCAAAGACGAAAACTAGAGCATAAGAAAAAAGGTAATGGCTTTGGATACTCTATATTTAACAAAGAATCCCCTTATACAAGTACTATAAGTGCAAGATATTATAAAGATGGTTCAGAAATTTTAATTGAACAAAAAGATAAAAATCCTAGAAAACTCTCTCCAAAAGAAGCAGGAAGTTTACAAGGTTTTCCCAAAGATTTTAAAATAGTTGTTAGCGATACCCAAGCCTATAAACAATTTGGAAACTCTGTAGCTGTGCCAGTTATTGAGGCTTTGGCAAAGAATATATTTGAAAGTCTAAATTAATAGGTATCTATAATTAGACTATGCCAAAAACCTGTACTTGCTCTCCATTGAGAGTATGGTCTTTTATTCCCTTGATACATTCCACTATCAAAAAATACAATTTTATTTTTAAATAATTTTATCCAAGTATCAAAATTCATAGCTTGACCAAAACTAATATTTTGATAAATTCCTTCCTTATTTGTAGTGCAAGTAAACCAACCATTCTGATTAAATTTATTTTCTAATTTCTTTTTTAATATTTGAAATTTCCATTTCGCAATGATAAGATTATCAATTTGTATATTTAAAGGTACAAGTTCTGATTTATTCTCTCTCATATCTTTTGAAAAACTATAAATGATAACAATATTATTATCATTATCTATATCTAAAGCTTGTCCAAAAGGTGATATATCTCCAAAATATGTAGGACAAGGTATACCTGACCAAGAGAGTCTATTATTTTTTAAGAAATTAGGCTTTCCAAATATTTCTAAAAAATTATCTCTAGTAATATTATAGTTTTTATTAGTGCTATTTCGTGTAGGGTTTTTACCTCTACCATGAATATAAATATACTCATCAGCAGACCAATCACCAAAAGTAATTTTTCCTGAGGTTGTTTGGTTTTTCATTTCATAACCAAATAAATCAGGGGCATTATCGCCATTATGTTTAATTCCCATCTGTGTTTCTAGCCAATGTCCTTTTTTGCCATCATGTTTTTGATTATTAGTTGATATATCAGCTTTTTTACCTTTTATATTTTGATAAAATAGCTCAATTATCTTTTCTTTATCACTCATAATTTAATCATCTCCTTTTAATAAATCACTTAATGTAATTTCTAATCCATTAGATAACTTTTCTAAATTTAAATAAGATGGGTTTCTTTTAGCTCGTTCTAGTAGGCTAATATAAGTTCTATCAAATCCACATTTATGAGCCAATTTTTCTTGAGATAGTTTTAACTTGTTTCGTTGAATCTTTATTTTTTTAGCAAGTGCTTCAAGTAATATTTTTTCTTTATTTTTCATACCCTAATAATACTTTAATAGAAGACAATAAATCAACGGACAATAAGTCTCATTTATATTTCTATGATATAATTTTTAATAAAATATTGAGAGGCATTAATAGATGAAAATATAAAAGATGCTTTTGAGATAAATATTGATATAATGAATAAATCAATTTTACTAATAGATGATATATTTGATAGTGGTGCGACAATTAAAGAGATAGGTAAAATGCTTACAAATAAAGGTGCAAAAATTGTAGCACCTTTAGTAATAGCAAAAACTGTAGGAGGCGATATTGCAAACTGATTTAGTATATTGGATACTATTTGCACATCTACAATTTTAAGTACCGTGTGATGAATAGCCACTTTTTATGATATAAAACTCCAAAGATAATAAAAGATGGAAAGAAGAGTACAAATAGACTTAGAAAAAGTGTAAATTCAATACACGGTACTTGAATTGCTTGAATTGGTACTTGAATTTTGAATTTGTAAATTAAAATTCTCTAAAGATGGAAATGATATAGTTCCATAATTTTTTGCAATTTCACTTGCTAATTCGCTTTGCCAATGAGGAAAATCACTTCCTCCCCATCCATGTAATATTAAAATTTTATTTGACATTATAGCTCTACCACGGTTATACCCAAATTCCCTGGCATTCTATAATATTTATCAATTTTAGGATGAGATGATAAA
>JAMOOQ010000034.1 GCA_027100635.1 Campylobacteraceae bacterium
CTAAGCCTAGATGCCCTAATTTTTTTGTTTTTATTTTATTTATTTTTGTAAAACAGATGGTATATTCCTAATATATATTTATTTCTTATTATATTACTTTAAGTTTATAGGGGTGATGAATGTCAGATATATTATCTAAACTATCTTAAATAATAATTTTTTTAGCATTTTTTTACTTTCTCCTAATCTTGGAATTAATCTTAATATAGGGATAGTCACTGTAGGCTGTCTAATAGCACCTACCAAAAATCCTGCATCTATAAGTTGTTCTTGAATCTCTATAACGGATTTATTATTATTTTGTTTTATTGCAATAATCAAAGAGTTACTATTTATATTTAATATATTATTTATAATTTTTTGACGAGCTTGAATTTTCTTTTTTATCTTATATTTATTTTTTATTAAATATTTAAAATTTACAAGAGCTAAAGCTGTATCAAAAATTGATGGAGCGGTTGAATATATTATTGGTTTTGATCTATTAACTAAAAAATCTATAATATTATGTGAACTTAAAATATATGCACCATAACTACCATAAGCTTTTCCAAGCGTTCCCATTTTAATATGGTTTGGTCTAATTTTAATATTATAATAATCATATAGACCCAAAAGATTTTCCCCTATAACTCCAGAGCTATGAGCCTCATCAACTATTAAAATGGAATTTATGTTATTTGCAATATTTATAATCTCTTTATTACAAATATTACCACTCATAGAGTATACACCCTCAACTGCAATTATATTTCGTTTACTATTAGCCCCGTATAGTTTTAATTTATTTTCTAAATCTTTTGCATCATTATGTTTAAAAAAAACTACCCTACCTTCTAGCATACGAGTTGCCATAACTCCAGAAGCATGGTAATCTTTGTCCATAAAAAGCATATCATTTTTGCGAACCAATGCCTCAATTAAAGATAAATTTGCCAAAAAACCACTACCAACGATAACACCTGCTTCAAACTGATTAACCTCACATAATTTATCTTCAAAATCTTTATGAATTTGATGATAACCATTTACAAGCATACTAGCTTTTGGTGTGATAGTTTTATATTTTTTTAGTAATTTAAAAGCTTTATTTAATGATTTTTTTCTATTAGTAAATCCTAGATAATCATTAGATGCAAAATCAAATAACTCTTCATCAAAAATCTTTCTAGTCCTAAATCTTCCCGAACGTTTTAGAGCTTTTAACTCATTTTCATACATATAAGTTTATCCTTAAAAATTAGTTTTATCAAATATAATAGATTTTATATCCAAAATTATATTTGTCCCTTTACCTTTTTGAGATTTAATATCAATAGTAATATTTTCACTGTCACAATAATTTTTAACTAAAGCTAATCCAATACCTTTGCCATTACTATTAATATCTTCTTGAAAATATCTTTCAAAAATCTGTATCATTTTGGTCTCATCAATTCCAATTCCAAAATCCTTAATTGATAGACTAGTACCATTTAATGATATTATAATATCACTCTTTATCATACTATATTTCATTGAATTATGTAAAATATTATCTATAATTTTTTCAAACCCTATCTTATCTGCATATATTTTAAGAGGCTTTATATCTTTTAAGATAATTTTATTTCGTTGTAAATCCATCATCATATCAGCTCTTTGTTTTAAAATCTCTTCAAGATTAAAATGGCTCTTTGGTATTGTAGTTATCTCTTTTTTTATACCATAAACAAGCTCTTGATATAATCTTTGTAATCTTAGAGTTGATAGCTCTATTCTATTAGCTCTTGTGATAGTTTTTTGATTATCTTTATCACTCTTTTTTATCATAGATATATTTGCATTAATTGTAGAAATTGGAATATTTATCTCATGAATTATCTCTTTTATGAGATGTAATAAAGATTTATCTAGTTTATCTTTTCTATCCATTATATATGTTACAAGAGTATATCCTAGCCCCATTGATATTGGTATAATCATAAAAGATATAAATATAAAATTCTCTTTACTATATCCATATTCCTCTTGATATAAAAAAATAAAAAGTATTAAAATAGATATACTTATAAAGTATAATATTGTGGTAAAAATCTGAGTTTTACTGCTCAAAGTAGTATCCTACACCTCTTATATTTTTTATACGATGGGGGAAATATTTTTTTATCTGAGTAGCATATACTCTTAATGAACCCCTGCTACTAGTCTTAGCCGTTGCCCATAATCTATTCTCTATCTCATAAAAAGAGACAACCTCTCCATTTGCTTCTAACAAGATGTATAAAAATTCTACTGTTTTATTATTGAATTCAATATCTTGATTATCTTTTGTAACTCTTTTAGAGATATAATCTAAACTATACCCATCTATTTCAATTTTATCTCTTCTTGTGGTTCGTCTTAAAATTGCTAAAATTCTTAGTTGCAACTCATCTAAATCTATCGGTTTTTTTATATAATCATCAGCTCCAACTAGAAAACCATGATTCAAAGAACTTTTATCATCTCTTGAAGTTATAAAAATAGTGGGTGTCATATCTCCACTATCTCTTAATTTTTTTAAAAGTTCAAAACCATTTTCATAAGGAAGATTCACATCAAATAGATACAAATCAAAATTATTATTATATGTAATCTCTAACGCACTATATGGGTCAAGTGCAAATTCTATATCATAACCTTCCTCTTCTAAAAAGTCCTGAAGAGTCTCATTAAATAGTTTATCATCTTCTAATATTAATATTTTAGCCATTAAAACCTCTTACATATACAGTCCACCATTGACTTTAAGCGTCTCTCCTGTTATATAACTTGAGTGATCACTAAGCAAAAATGCAACAGCCTCTGCCACCTCTTTTGGCTCACCAAATCTTCCTAATGGAATTTTTGAAATAAAGGCATCTTTTACCTCATCTTTAAGCACATCTGTCATCTCTGTTGCAATAAACCCTGGTGTAATATTATTAAATCTAATACCTCTAGTTGATGCCTCTATTGCAAATGATTTTGTCATTGTAATAACTCCACCTTTTGATGCAGAATAATTAGTTTGCCCAGCATTTCCTGTTTCACCTACAATAGAAGAAATATTTACAACAGAACCAAATCTTTTTTTACTCATCACCTTAACAGCCTCTTTACAACCAATAAATGTTGATTTTAAATTTGCATCTATAACACTCATAAATTCATCAACTTTCATACGCATTGCAAGTTTATCTTTTGTAATTCCAGCATTATTAACTAAATAAGAAAGCTCACCATCTGTAGCTACAATCTGTTTGATAGCACCCACAAATGCACTCTCATCACTTACATCAAAACCAATAATCTCAGCATCTCCACCAGCATCTTTAATTGTTGCCACAACTGATTTGGCTTCCTCTTCTCCTGAACGATAATTTACCCAAACTTTTAAACCATATCCAGCTAATACTTTTGCAATCTCTGCTCCAATTCCTCTACTTGAACCTGTTACTAATACATTTTTACCACTAAATTTCATATATTTTCCTTAAATAGTATATCTTTTATTTTTTCAAACTCTTTATAATCATTATCTTCTATTTTATCAGAATATATAATATGATTTAACTGTTCTAATATACGATACTTTGCAAATCTATCATCTTTAAGAGCATCTCTTATAAATCTTGCATGTTCTTCAATATTATAATCTTCATTGATTGTTTTTGTTAAGAACTCTTCTGCTTCACCTCTGTCACAACCAAAATCTTGATCCATTATTTTACAAAATAGAGGTGTCTCTTTTGCCACATCTCTATTATCAATTTTAATAATATGAGCCAAAATAGTGGCAACTGATCTTTTAATTTTATTTTCCATTGTAATCCCCTATTTTATAGTTTTTCTTATATTACAATATATTTATTTTTTAGTCAAGCTATAACCGAACTTTATTCATCTATTCTAATTTTTAGCCCAAACTTATCAATAAATCTATCCACACCCATCTCTAACTCTTTTCTTGTCATATTTAATCTATCTTTCATTGGAAACTTTAGAAAAAACTGCTGTGGCATAATAGATTTATTTGACATAGGTTTATTCAAATAATCTATAATTTTCTTTTTTATAATTTTATTAGAACTATATTTTATTAGATATTTTTTATATATTAACTGACTAGGAATTTTTTGCTGATTATGACAATTCAAACACTTATCATCAAGAAAACCAGCATAACTATATGTGGATAGTATGGATAAAATAGTTAATATTTTTATATTTTGTTTCAATTTTTTAAACCTTTAGTTTACTATTTCTTTAACATAAGCTAAAGCTTCTTCTTTTATTTTTATCTCTTGATTTATCTGTAATTCATAAACCTTATCTAATATATATTTAAACTCTTTTGATGGTTTAAGCCCCATTTTAATCAAGTCTCTACCTTGTAAAAGATTATTAAGTGGTTTATTTTGAACATTTATACTTTTTGCCATTTTTAATAACCAATCACCTGCATAATATATTCCAAGTTGAGACTCTTTGGTTGTACGACCTAAAAAATCAGCTTTTGCCACAACTATCAACTCTTCAATATTTACTTTTGTTGCCAATCTTGCAACAGCTTTTATTTTAGATTTAGAGGCAAAAAATTGTGAAGGTGCTAAATGATATTTGACTAAAGGCAAAATAGAATCTATAAAACTATGCTCATTTGTGATACGATACATAAAATTACGAGTTGGCTCAACTCCCTCTTGTTCATGAGAAATTGCTCTAACTCTTCCATCTACTATTTTGGTTGTTGTTGCTTTGCCAAAATCATGACAAAGAGTTGCATAAAAAAGTCTTAAATCTTTTTTTCCATTATTTGTTTTTAAATTTACCATAGCATCAATGCTCATCATTGTGTGAATCCAAACATCACCTTCAGGATGCCATTTTTTATCTTGTGGAATATTAATAATTGCTTGAAGCTCAGGAAAATATTTTAAAATTCCTAACTCTCTTATTAACTCAAATCCAATAGATGGTTTGTTTGACTTTAAAAGTAATTTATTAAACTCTGTATAGATTCTCTCTTTTGGCAACTCCTCAAGCATCCCTTGTTTTACCATATCTTGACATAAAATATTTGTTGAATCGGCTAACTTATAATCAAATCTTGCACAAAATCCAACTGCTCTATATACTCTTAGTGGGTCTTCTATAAAAGAATTACTATTAATATGTTTTAGAGTTCTATTTTTTATATCTTTTTGTCCATTATACGGGTCTAAAAACTCACTACTTTTTATATTATAACCCATTGCATTAATTGTAAAATCTCTTCTTAAACCTGCCTCTTTAAAATCCATTGAACCATCACAAGTTACATCAAAACCACAATGACCAACTCCTGTTTTAGTCTCTAAGCGTGGAAAAGAAAAATCATATTCCATACCTTTATAAACAAATTTTAAAACACCAAAACTTTTGCCCACAAGATTTACTCTACCAAACTTTGATAATATAACCTCTAACTCTTCAACTTTGGATAATCCATAAATCTCTATATCATAATCTTTAATTGGAAGTTGCAAGAAATGATCTCTTACACTTCCCCCTACAATAATTGCCTTAGCTTGATGATAATCTGTCAGATATTTAGATATAATTCTTAATATTTTTGGTATTTGCATTAAAATCATACCTTTCTAAATTACTATATATTAACAACATTATACTATAATAATATACATTATAAAGATAATCAAAAGGAAATATTATTAAAGCATTTGAAAAACTAAATCTACATAAAGATATTATAAGAGCCGTTGAGTTACAGAAGTATGAACAAGCCACAGCTATACAAACTAAAGTTATTCCATTAGCACTAAGAGGTATGGATATTATAGGTGCATCAAAATCAGGAACAGGAAAAACTGCTGCTTATATCTTGCCTATTTTAAATAAGCTTCAAAAAGTGGTGAAAGATGAGCATAAAACTATTAAAGCATTAATTATTGTACCAACAATAGAACTAGCAGACCAAGTTTCAAGATCTCTTAATGGTTTTGGAAAGTACCTAAATATTACAAATGTAAAAGTTCAAGGTGGTTCTCATAAGAGTGTGCAGATTGATAGACTCTCTAAAGGGTGTGATATTGTAGTAGCAACCCCAGGAAGGCTTCAAGATTTTATCAAAAATAAAAAAATAAATCTCTCTAATGTTAATACTATTATATTAGATGAAGCCGATACAATGCTTGAACTAGGATTTTTGGCAGAGATTAAAGCAATATTGGGTTATTGTAAACAACCTCGTCAAACAATGATATTCTCTGCTACTATCTCTCAAAATATCAAAAGATTATCCAAAGAATTTTTACGCGACCCTGCTACTGTTGAAGTAAGTAACCGAAGAGATATAGTAAATATGATTAATCATAGAGCATATAAAGTGGATAAAAAAAGAAAAGATGAATTGGTGGTAAAAATAATAGAAGATTCAAATATTGACCAAATTCTACTATTTGCCTCTACAAAAATATCAGCTAATAAAATTTATGCCTATCTACAAAGCAAAAAAATAAGAGTTTCATTAATTCATGGAGATGTAAAAAGAGGAGATAGAGCCAAATCTTTAGGGCTTTTAAAAAGCAAAAAAACACGTGTTTTGGTGGCAACAGATATTGCAGCACGTGGGATAGATATTAAAGAGCTACCTTTGGTTATAAATTATGATATGCCACAAACCACAGATGATTTTACTCACAGAGTTGGTAGAACAGGAAGAGCCCAGCAAAAAGGTGGAGTAATATCTATATTAACAGTAAATGATTATACCCCTTTTGGAAAAATGGAAAGAGACCTAAAACTAAATATAAAAAGAGATATTTATGATGGTTTTGAACTTACAGATACTCAACCACGACAAAAACAACCAAAGAAGAAATCACTTATAGAGAGAAAAGGTGGATTTGATTTTCACAAACAAAAAATGCAAAAACGAAATAGAGCTAAAAGCTATAAAAAAACTGATAAAAAAGGAAAAAAATAATGGAAGATACTTTAACATCTCTCTCTACTTGGGGATATTTAGCAGTTGCTTTCTTCTCTTTTGGTGGCTCTCTTGTGGTTGTAGCTGCGGCAGCTGTTTTATCATTTATGGGTAAGATGGATATAACTATTGCATTAACTATTGCAACAATTTCAAATTTTGCAGGGGATATTTTTCTTTTTTATCTTGGACGATACCATAAAGAGGATATAAAACCCTATTTTCAAAAACATAAACGAAAGATTGCTCTATCAACATTAATAATGAGAAAATATGGTGCTTTAGCGATATTTATACAGAAGTTCTTATATGGAATTAAGACAATAATTCCTATATCTATGTCTATCTCTAAATATGATTTTAAAAAGTTTATTTTTTATAATTTTTTTGCATCAATTGTGTTTGTTTTAGTTATTGGATTAAGTAGTTATTATGCAAGTGAAACTATTATTGAATTGGCTAAAGAGTTTAAAGAGTATCCTTATCTTCCACCACTTATACTGTTTACACTAGTTGGAACTATGTGGTTTTTTGTAAATAGAGCTACAACCAAAAAAGTTAAAAAAGAAGATTAATAAATCGTGGTTTCTTACCACGATAAAAATAAATCATTAATCTAAAGGTAAAGTAGTCTCTATCAAATCACCCTTTTTTTACAAAAGTATCACACTATTTTTTAAAGCCATCTCTTTTATAATATATTATATCTAAGGATTAAAATATAAATAACCTCCAAAGGGCAACCACAAGGGATTGCCCCTACACGATGTTATTCCGTAGGGGTATACCCTAAAGTTTGATTTTAATTTACTTCTATTCCTAATTAGAATTTACAAAGGATAAAATTTTGATACTACAAAAACCCTTATCAAATTATTTATCTTCTAATCCTTAGCTAATTAAAATTTATACCCCACACCAACTCTTATAGAGTAAGTCGTTTCATCTAATGAAGCACTCTCTAGCACACCACCCAAAACTTTAGAGTTTACATCTAATTCACCAAAATCAGAACTATACCAGTCTCCAGTTATTTTAAAATCTAAATTATCAGAAAATCTATAGATATATCCTAATCCTAATTTCAAACCAAATCCATTTTGGGTATCATCAATAAATACATCATCCTCAACACCATCAATCTTTTCAAATATCTCTATATCAGCACTGCTATATACTCCACCAGCACTTAACCAAAGTTTATGCTTATCAAGATTAATTGGGATAAAAACATAAGATAAAGCTAACCCATTACTTGTATAGTTAAAAGTTGTATCATAATGTCTAAATGCATCATAGCTATCATTTGCTTCTAAATTAGAATATTTATAAAATATATTAATAATGCTGTTTTCATTAAAAAAATAGTTACCATAAAGGGTGAACTCTTTTCTATCTAATGATGCCGTATCATTTAGAGGCTTTTCATCGCTATCAATTGTTAGATTACTTTGAGATTCATCAAGTAACATTTTTGTGTCTATCCCAACACCTATTTTATTATTAAAAATATATGATAACCCCATCGTTGCTTCAAGCACATTATAATCAATTGCACGATTTAATTCAGTAGAACTTACATCAATTAAATATGAGCTATACCCTATATTAAGATTAATATTTAAAGAACCAAGTACCACTTCATCTTTATTCTTAAAAACTTTATCTGCATACTGACATTCATCACCCCTATAAACTTAAAGTAATATAATAAGAAATAAATATATATATTAGGAATATACCATCTGTTTTACAAAAATAAATAAAATAAAAACAAAAAAGTTAGGACATCTAGGCTTAGTGGCAGGGATGTGTAAAGAGCTAAATATATCTGAAATAGTCAATAACCATATAGTCACAGGAGACCAAAGAACCCTAAGCCATGGGGATGCTGTAGTCACTATGATCATCAATGGCTTGGGATTTACAGGTACGCCACTCTATATGACTCCACAATATTTTGAAGATAAACCAATAGCTCAACTATTAGGAAAGGATATAGAGGCAAAAAGTATAAATGATATAGC
>JAMOOQ010000035.1 GCA_027100635.1 Campylobacteraceae bacterium
ATTTAAAGAATTATCTCAAAAATATTATTTTCATTTTTATATTTATAATTTAGTTTGTAATCTAACTTCTCTAATATAGAGTTTACAATATAAAGTCCAAGTCCAAATCCATTTTTTCTTTTTTCTTCCTGTGAAAAAGCTTCTACATAATAATCAAGTGTGTATGTAAGTGGTTTACCTTTTGAGATTATCTCTATTGATTTTCTTGTTGCTATAAAAATTACTTGTTTATCAACTCCATATTTAATTGCATTATCTAAAAGATTTTTTATTGCAAGAGATAGTAATTTACTATCAGTTTTTAGCTTAAAGTTGGTAAATTGTGCCGAAATTTTGCTATTTTCTATCATTAGCATAAGTTTTGATTTTTCAAAAATATCCGATAATGTTGTATCTTCAAATACAGGTTCAAATGTTCTTGTGCTTATTCGCTCAACTTGTGCTAACTCATTTATAAGTTCATTCATTCTATCAAAAGCACGAATTAATATACTCTGAAGTTGCCCTTCATCAAGTGTTTGAGCAACTATTCTACCTTTTGTAATAGGTGTTTTTAGTTCATGCATAATATTACGCATAAATAGGTTTTTAGATGCTGTAAGTTGATTGATATGTTTAATTGCATCATTAAAACTTTTAGCAATTTTACCTATTTCATCATCATTT
The DNA here is from genome assembly GCA_027100635.1 of Campylobacteraceae bacterium. Classification (GTDB taxonomy): domain Bacteria; phylum Campylobacterota; class Campylobacteria; order Campylobacterales; family Sulfurovaceae; genus FS08-3. The sequence continues at coordinate 667 of JAMOOQ010000035.1, forward strand.
TTATAAGATATATCAATATCTTTATCTCCATTTGCAAATTTTTCTATCTCTTTATGAAGTTTTTTCAATGGATATAATTTTCGTAGAATTGCTATATATAATATAAGTAAAATAGAGATGATTATCAGTCCAATAGATATAACCTTATGTAAAGTATATTTTTTTGGACGATTATCTTTTAACATTAGATTATAACCCAATTTTTGTATATAAATATAATGGTTTTCTTTTGTTTGAAATATTCTTACTTGACCATATATTGATTTTCCTGTAAATATTGTTTTACCCTCTTCTTTGATTTTTGGTTTTGCAATATCTGATGGAATTGGTTTAACATTAAAATTTTTATATAGTTTTTTGAGTTTTTCTTCACTTGGATTTAGTTCAACTGTTGATAAAAATGTTTCTGCAATAAGAGTATAATGTTTAATTTCTTTTATTCTAGTACTATCTCTATCCCAAGATAAAAAAAGAAAAATAGTAACCACCAATATCATAATAGCTATAGAAAATAGAATATGAATAAATGTGGTAACTGATAGATTTCTCATTATAATTAGAGCTTTGTAGATAATAGGTACCCAACACCTCTAATTGGTTTAATATAACTTTTAGAATCATCTAATTTAGCTATTTTATGTCTTACTCTTGAGATAATTACATCTATGTTTTTTATTGAACTATCATCATCTATATGTTCACTTTCATATAAGAGTTGTTCTCTTGAAACAGAACCATTTTGATGATGAATTAACATTGATAGAATATCATATTCAGCTGCTGTTAAATCCATCATTATCCCTTTAAATGTAATCATCCTTGAATTTTTATCTACATGAAATAGTTCAGGAATTTCCTCTTTTGGCTGAGTTATAGTTGTTCTTCTCAATATTGTTTTAATTCTAGTAACGAGCTCTCGTGGGTCATAAGGTTTTGGCATATAATCATCAGCTCCTCTTTCTAACCCAATAACTTTATCTGTAATATCATCTCTGGCAGAAGATATTATAATTGGTATGGTAAAATCATCTCTAATCTTCTGAATAACCTCTAATCCATCCATACCTGGAAGAGTTAAATCTAATATAATCAAATCAAATTTATGTTGTGTAAGAAGAGAGAGTCCTAGATATGGATCTTCTGCACATATAGTTTGCATATCATACTTTTTCAAATAATTTGATAATACAAATGATAGTTCTGGATCATCTTCTATAATTAATATTTTAATAATAACAGGCTCCTAAGATAAAGTTTATTTTAGTAGTATCTTACCATACTCTTGTTAATGAATCCTTTTATTTTTCTATACTTCTAAGATAAATTTCAATTTCAATATTTAAATTATCTAACTCTTGAGTGTATCTATGGGTATATTTATCAATTTTCTTATGCTCTTGTTCTTTAAATAGAGTATTAATCTGAGTTAATAGTGTAAACATATCATGTGCACTTATCATATTCATTAAACCTCTCATATTTGAGCATAAATTTTTAGCCTCTTCATATTTTCCCTCTTCAAGAAATTTTTTAAATGTATTTGCACTATCTCCATAAACATTTTTAAATTCTCTTAATAGTTGGATATATACAGAACTATCATTATTTGATTGCATAATCCCTTGTGTAATATCTAATATATGCCTATGCTCTATTAATGATTTATTATTTAAATAGTTTAAAAATAATGTATATATAGTACCTATTTTAATTGGACTAAAAATGTAAGCATCTATCCCATTTTTATATAAATTATCTCTATTATCCCTACTATCTAAAAGAGTTGCTATAGGAATTTTGTCAAACTTTTTATTTTCTCTAACTGTTTTAGACAGAATATGACCTTTATGATTAGATATATTTATGTCAAATAAAATAAGATCAAAATTATGATAATATTTATCTAATTCTGATAAAGCACCATCAATAGTCTCTGCAAAAGCATATTTTATTCCTGTATCTTTTAGAATATTAAGAATAATTTTTTGATTTGTAGGATTATCCTCCACTACTAATATGTTAGCACCTTCAAACTTATTAAGAGAACTTTTATCTATATTTTCCGTTTCAAAAATCTGTTTTGCATATCTTTTCATCCTTTTTTTACCTTTTCTCTTAATTTTCATATCTATAGAATCTTCATTATCATCTAATTCCAAAGAGTTATATTCAGCTAAGAATAGTGTTAAAAAATCTAAAGGACTAGACTGTTTTAATATATATCTTTTCACATAAGAGTTCATTATTTTATTTGGATTATTATCTAATATACTTGAAAGTGCAATTACTCTAAAATCTTTCTCTTTTTTTATTTTTGACACATTAGATAAAAAAAGGACATCAATAAGTTTGTAGTCTATAAATATCATATCATATTGTTTTAATGTTTCAGAATTTTCTAAATCACTTTGAGATATTACACTAACACTATATAAAAAGTGTTGTATCATATTTTTAATTGTACGAGCCGTATCTCTATTTCTATCAATAATAGCTATATGTTTTTTATCGAGTTTATGCTCTGATTCTAGTTTATAACTTTGATCTTTATTTGTATCAAGAATTAGAGGGATATTCATATAAAAAGTACTTCCTCTATTATGTTTACTTATTACATTTAGTTCTCCACCCATTAGACTAACAAGCTCTTTTGACATAAATAAACTTAAAGTATTTTTATTATTAAATCCATCATTTTTAAATGGCATAAATATAGATTTTAGCTTATCCTCTTTAATTCCTATTCCTGTATCAACTACTTTAAACTCTATTATTGGTTCGGTTATAGTTTTAAAAAACTTTGAGATAATCAGTTTTACTTCACCAGATTCTGTGTTTTTTATTGCATTGTTCATAAGATTTATTAAAATTTTACTAATATAATTAAAATCACTAATAATATATCTACCGAGTTTAGTATCTATATTATATATTATTTCAATATCTTTTGTTTTATATTTTTGAGATATAAAGCTATTAATAGTATTAAATAGTGAATTAATATCAAAAGTTTGATTATTTAGCTCTAATTTTCCAGATTTTGCTTGTAAAAAACTTATAATTTGATGTGTTGTATCAGTTAAAATAGTATCTGCTTTTTGCAAAGACTTAAATTTCTCATCTAAACTCTCTTTAGTAAGCTCTTTTATTGGTTCATTTATTATCTTATCTCTAGCTTTTATCATCTCTTTTGTTGTTGATTCTAATTTATAACCTAAATTAGATAAGAGTTCATTATGTTCATCTTTAACGTTAGCATATTTTGTTTGTAATCTTTGATATTTATTTGTTAAGACTTCATTCTTTTTTGATGCTTGTTTAAGTTGTCTGTAACCTACAGCAATAACCACAAAAACAAATAATCCAACAGATATTACAGAAGAAAAACTAAAAGACTCATCTGTAATATCAAGAGAGAATAACAGATATGGTAAAGTTATAAGTATAATAATATTTTTCATTTAGACCTTTCATGATAAATTTATTATAATAAAAAACATATGAAATATTGCTAAAATAATTGATTTTATGTTATAATAAATAAAAAAAGTAAGGTAATAGATGAGTAGTATAGAAATATGGCATAATAATAATTGCAGTAAATCAAGAAAAGCACTGGAGATATTAAAAGATAAGGGTGTTGATATTAAAATATTAAAATATTTAGAAACTAATTTAAATAACAATACTATAAAAGATATTTTAAAAATGCTTAATATGAAACCAAAAGAACTTATGCGAAAAGATGAGAGTATTTATAGAGAGCTTAATTTAGAAGATGAAAATGATGAAGATAGTCTTATTGAAGCGATGATTAAAAATCCAATACTGATACAAAGACCTATAATTATAAAAGATAATAAAGCTGTAATTGCAAGACCCATGGATAATATTGATAAATTATTTTAAGATGAAATTTTTATTATTATCCATTTTAATTGTAGTGGTAACAAGTTGTACAAAACAACAGATTATCACTACATATACAATAGATACAAAAACCAATACACAAAAAATAAAAAACTCTTATTATAAATATAATACTATTAAAATAGCATATCCAAAAGGTATAAATAGTATGATGGGTAGAAATATATTATTTAACTATCAAAATAATCAAGATGCAATATATCAAAATGGTATATGGTCAAATAGTATAAATAGATTAATTATGTCATATATATATCATACAATTGAGAGTTCAAAGCTTTTTAGAAATACAATAGATTATTCATCTTATGTAAAATCTGATTATTTATTAGAAAGTAATGTATATAAGTTTTATCATAAAGTAAGAAAAGATTATTCAAAAGCAATTTTATCAATAAGATTTAATTTAATTGATATGAGGAGCCAAAAAATAGTAAAAAGTAAACAATTTGATTATCAAATTTCTACATCATCAAAAGATTTAACAGGCTATATAGAAGCTACACAAAAAGCATTTAATCTATTAAATATTGATTTAATAAATTGGCTAAAAAAATCTTAAATTATATGAGGATTCAGATATGATAAATAAGACATACCGTAAATATATTATTATTGGTAGTACAATAATGGCAACTCTTTTGATTGCAAGTGAAGATACTGATGTTGGCAGAATATGGCATAGTTATAGTATCTTTGCCCAGCAGATATTTTTTGGAATTTTAACATTAGATTTTATATTTCGTATAAAGAAATCTATAAAAAAGAACAAATTAAATTTCTATTTTAAATCTTTTAGTGGAATTATTGATTTTATAGCTGTAGTCCCTTTTATATTAACTTTTTTTAATTCAGAATTATCTAATAATATAAAAACCATATTTGGGATTTTATCTTTTTTAAAAATTGCTAGATTTTCTGATGCTTTGGGTATTTTTAAAAATGTTGTAATAAATGAAAGAAAATTATTATTAGCATCTTTATATCTAATGGTTTTACTTACATTCTTTTTATCTACAATCTTATATTTTATTGAACGAGATATAAATCCTGATGGATTTTCTAGTATTATTGCTTCTATGTGGTGGTCCACAATTACTTTGGCAAGTGTAGGTTATGGTGATGTCGTTCCAATTAGTGTACTTGGAAAGTTGATGGGTGTTATTGCATCTATTGTTGGGCTTGGTATGTTTGCACTTCCTGCTGGTGTTTTGATTAATGGTTTTGCTCAAGAGTTAGCTAGAATTAAATATGTAGCAAGTTGGAATTTAGTAGCAAAAGTTCCAATCTTTGAAGATTTAGATAAAGGTACAATATCAAATATTGCAAGATTACTATTTTTTAAAAGATTTGGTGAAGATAAGATGATTATCAAAGAGGGAGATATTGGAGATAGTATGTATTTTATCTTAGACGGGAAAAGTGAGAGTTACAAATCAAAATGAAGATATAAGTGTTATTTTAAAAAAAGGAGATTTTTTTGGAGAGATAGCTCTTTTAAAAGATGTTAATAGAACAGCCACTGTTACTGCAATCAAAAGATCAGAGATGTTGGAGCTTACCACTTATGATTTTAAAAAACTTATTACGGCAAAACCTCAACTAAAAAAGAAATTTGAAGAGATAGCTCAAGAGAGATCTTGTTCTTATAAGGATTAAACTAAGAGTATCTATTTGATACATAATCATTTTTAAAAAATTTCTCTATAAATGGGTGATTTGATTTAAGAACATCCTCTAACTTTCCTTCTGCTATCACCTTTTTATCAGCCAAAATAGAAAATCTATCCACAATAGAGAATATAGAATCTAAATCATGAGTGATAATCACAATTGTGATACCTAATAAATCTCTTAATTCAACAATTAGTTTATCAAAAGCTCTTGCTCCCACAGGGTCTAATCCAGAAGTTGGCTCATCTAAAAAAAGAAGCTTTGGATCCATTGCTAATGCTCTAGCTAATGCTACTCTTTTTATCATCCCTCCACTAAGTTGAGATGGAAATAAAGATGCAACCTCCGTTTTTAACCCTACCATATTTAATTTACTTAAAATTATATTATCTCTTAAAGATTTTGAAATATTTGTATATTCATCAATTCTTATACCTATATTTTCTGCCACAGTTAAGGATGAAAACAAAGCTCCAAATTGAAATAAAACACCCCATTCTTTTCTAAGCTTTTGAGCCTCTTTATAACTAATATCATTAAGATTGTAATCTAAAATACAAATATCACCACTTGTTGGAGTAAGCAACATTATCATCTCTTTCATTAATAGTGTTTTACCACTGCCACTCTCTCCTAAAATTGCATAAATTTCACCCTGTTGAATATCTAAATTAATCCCATTATGAATCACTTTTTTGCCAAAGCTAGTTACTAAATTTCTTACAGATATTATACTCAATTAAAGAACTTTCTTTCCAGCTATAAAAACGCTATCAACCTCTTTTGTATGCAATATACTCCATAATGATATATGCTTTAAAGTTGAGGGAATATCAGGAAGAGTTAGTGTGATTATATCTGCGTTATATCCTTCTTTTAATTCTCCAGAATTTAAATTTAAAACCTCATTCGCATTTTTAGTTACACTTTTTATAAGCTCATCAGCAAGTAGTTCAACAGAAATATCACTATGAATCATAAGTGCCGATTTTAACTCTTCAAATATATTTAAAGAATAGTTTGAACTCAGCCCATCTGTGGCAGTTGTAAATTTAATTTTATTATCTATAATACTCTTAAGAGGTAAATTTGTTGTTCCTAAAAATCTATTTGAGCGTGGACAATGTGCAATTGTATGGTTATTCTCCGCTATTTTTTTTATATCATCATTATCTATCTGTGTTGCATGAACTAAATGAGTTGAGTAATTATCAAAAAGATTTAAAAAATCCTCTTTTGAAGTTACTGCACTATTTTGAGATAAAAACTTAGAAAAAAACTCTTTAAAATCTCCTTCATTTGTATCTAACCACTCTTTTTCAGCCATAGACTCCATAAAGTGTGTAGATAAAGTTAGTTTTTTATGCTTTGCTAAATTAATAGCTTTTTGAGCAACAATTGGATGAACTGAATAAGGGGAATGGATAGCAATTGCAGGAGTTATAAGCGAATCAGCGTAGTTAGATGATTGATTTAACCTCTCTAAAAAATCATTATATAGCACATCCACCATTTTAGGGTCACTTCCAATTAACTCATTAAAAAAAACTACCCTTTGAGGTGCTTCTATACAAGATTGCAAATCAGAACCATAACTGCTAATTGCTCCAAAACTTGTGATACCTGAACGAAGCATATCATTAATAGCACTACTCATAACCAAATCATCACATGAATTTATAAGCTCATCTCTACTTTTTATAACACTATATAACCAAGGGACAAATGAACCATACTCAAGAGTTGTCTTATTTGCCGAAAATTCAAGATGTGTATGAGTATTAATAAACCCAGGGTATATTACCGTTAAATCTGACAATATCTCTACAGTTGCTTGTGGATATAACTCTTTTAAATTCTCTAATGAATCAATCTTAATTATCTTCTTATCAAATGCTATTGCACTATCACAGAGATACTCACCATCTTGATATATATATCCTGCTTTTAATATTTTAATGTTCATATTTATCCTTTATTTATCTGTTATTATTAAAATATTTCTTTTTTCTGTTTTATTTTGAGATTCTAATTTATCTAATTCTATCTCTTTTTCTATTTTAATCAATTCTTTAATTTCTACATTTTTTATCTCTATAATATTATCTGTATTTTGATATTTAGTATAGCTTAATTTCTCTTTAGATTCCATAGAATCATTAATATACTCTTTTACCTCAGAAAATTTATTATTGAAAGTTGATTTAATATTATTATTTGAAACATAGATAAAAAGCATTATAGTGATAAGAGTTAATAATACAATATTTTTTAATAAATTTCTACTCTTACTCCTATTATCTCTGTTATTTCTTCTTCTATAAGCAGATTGGTTTACTTTTTTATTAATAGTTAAGTTATTTAATCTATATATAGATTGTTCTGCAACTCTTTTATATCTACTAAAATTATTTATTTTAAAAGAACTCTCATGCATAGATTTATTTCTTATGGTAGCAATATATCTTAAATCTTTAACTAACTGTATCTCTATTTTATTTTCTATAGAATCTATATAAGTATGTAAGCCCTTACCTTCTGCTTTAAATTTATCTTTTAAAATAGTCTCTATCTCTCTGCTAAAATATATAATTTTTGCAAGTTCTTCTTCATTTGTCATATTATAATACTCCTTTATTAGTCACAAAATCTTTGATTTATCTGTTATTATCAAAATATTTCTTTTTTCTATTTTATCATTAAAAAAATTTCAAAAAGTACTATTGTCATAATAGCTAAGAACCTATAATCTTTTACTAAATTACTACTATTATTCTTACGATTCTTTGTGGAACGAGGTAATAATACCTTTGTTCTAGCTTTCTGTGAGGCTGAAGGTATCACTTCCGATGAATCTAAAGGAAGAGATTTATTATTTATTTTTTTATTAACAATTGTAACTACTTTTCTCTTAATAGGTTTAACCATTTTTCTATTAGCAGGTTGAGATATTTCTCTATTAAGATTTAAATTCTTTATTCTCTTAGGTTTAACTACTTTTCTATTAACAGGTCGAGGTATTTCTCTATTAATATTTAAATTCTTTAATCTATTTATAGATTGTTCAGCAATTTTTATATATTTACTTAAATTATCTACTTTAAATGAACTATCATGCATAGAGTTATTTCTTATATGGGTAATATATCTTAAATCTTTAACTAACTGTTTCTCTATTTTATTTTCTACAGAATTTATATAAGTACCTAAACCTTGACCTTTAGCTTGAAATTTAGTTCTTAAAATAGTCTCTATCTCCCTGCTAAAATATATAATTTTTACAAGTTCTTCTTCATTTGTCATTTTATAATACTTCTTGATTGGTCACAAAATCTTTGATTTAAATCTTTATAGCATTCAATTCGTCTATCTCGTAAAAAAGGCCAAATATCTCTTGTCTCTTTAGTTAAATTAGAATCAATCTTAGCATATAATATCTTCTCAGAAGTTTTCGCTTGAGCAATAATTTTGCCTCCAGCATCGCTTACAAAACTATTTCCCCAAAATCTAATTCCATCTGTTACACCACTACTATCAGATTCAAAACCCACACGATTACAGCTAATTACAGCAACTCCATTTGCAATTGCATGAGAGCGTTGAATAGTTATCCAGCTATCAAGTTGTCTATCTTTTTCATCTTGTGAATCTTCATCAAACCATCCAATAGCAGTTGGATAAATCAAAATTTCTGCACCTTTTAAAGTCATAATTCTTGCCCCCTCAGGATACCATTGATCCCAACAAATCATCACTCCTAGCTTTCCAACACTTGTATCAATTGGCTTAAATCCATCTTCATCACCTTGAGTAAAATAAAACTTTTCATAAAATTGTGGGTCATCTGGGATATGCATTTTTCTATATTTTCCAGCAATTGTTCCATCTTTCTCAAATACTACAGATGTATTATGGTAAAGTCCTGCGGTTCTTTTTTCAAACAAAGAAGTTATGAGTACGACTTTATACTTTTTTGCAATCTTAGAAAAGTATTTAATATCTTCTTTAAAACTTAGTGCATAATCAAAAAACTTTACATCTTCACTTTGGCAAAAATACTCATTTTGATGAAGCTCTTGAAGTACCACAAGTTTAGCTCCATTTTTTGAAGCCTCTTGAATCATCTTTTTTGTATATTTTATAGTTTCTTTTTTAGAGCCTTTATACTCTTGTTGAATCAATGCTACTTTCATTATGCTACCTGCATTGTAGAACAATGAAGAGAACCACCCTCTTCTATCAAAGCTAAACAATCCACAGGGATAATCTCTCTATTTGGAAATATCTCTCTTAATATATCTTGAGCTTTTTTATCATTTTTATCATTATAAGATGGGACTATTATAGCTTTATTTGTAATTAAAAAATTAGCATAAGTCGCAGGTAATCTATCGCCATCAGTATTATATTTAGCCTTTGTCATAGGCAATGAGATGAGATTATATTTTTCTCCGTTATATTGTCTAAACTCTTGTAACTCTTTTTCCATTAGATTTAACTCTATATAATGTTCATCCTCTTTATCATCACATTTAAGATAAACAATTGTATCACTACTTACAAATCTTGCAAGTGTATCAATATGACTATCTGTATCATCTCCTGCTAAATATCCATAATCTAGCCATAATACTCTTTTTGCCCCTAAATACTCTTTTAATTTATCTTCTATTTGTAATTTTTCTAAGCCATCATTACGATTAGAGTTACATAAACATTTACTAGTAGTCATAATAGTATCTATTCCGTCACTCTCAATAGAACCACCCTCTAATACAAAATCTATTGTTTTAAGTGGAGTTGTTCCCATATATCCTTTTTGATATAACGCCTTATTTACCATATTATCAAGATTTGATTCAAATTTATTACCCCACGCATTAAATTCAAAATCTAATAGTTTAATCTCTCCATCTTCTAGTACTGAAATATATCCATAATCTCTTATCCAAGTATCATTAGTTTTTATCTCTATAAAACTCATATTTCTAGTGCTACAAAATAAATTTAATATATCCTCTTTGTTATCACATATAATATAAACAGGTTGAGAATAAGCGATAGCTTGTGCTATACGGATAAAAGGGATTAAAGCCTTTTGTAAATTATCACTCCAATCACTATTTTTATGAGGAAAACTCATTAATACGGCTCTTTGTTTTTGCCACTCTGCTACTACCATTTTTTTTCCTTTTATACATTACTTGAATATGGTAAAGATATAATAAAATCCTCCATAAACTTCCAATCAGGATTACCATTTTTATCTTGTGGTAATTTAATATCTGTTGTTTTTATTCTTAATTGAGCAAATTTTCTACCATATCCATATCTTATTTTCTCCAAATTAATTATAGTGACTAAAAATAAAGCACTATAAATATTCATATTAAATTTAGGAATTAGCTTTTCTACATGGTCACTAGCTGAGAAGTTATATTTTTGATAAAAACAACTACCTACTGTTGCAGAATCTATAGTTAATACATTACCCTCTTCTGTATATCTATCATAAAGTCCTTGAACTCCATTATTTTCAGATGAAGTTACGACATAAGGGAACTTTCCATCTTGATAATTCTTAATTTCAGATTTTGTAAAACTTTTTGAGCCTTTTACCTTAAATATAGTTTCAATATTAAAATATTTCCAATTTTTAATATCTAAGAGAAGTGAGTTATTCTCTTTTTTAGGAACTTTTGTAATCTCTTCTAAAAATTCATATTTGAAATAATGTAAAACTATCTCTTTTATAGATAATTTAAAATTATTTAGCTTTAATAATGAATAATCTGTCTGCATAAATGCCTCTACACACCATTCATTTTTAAAACCAACAACTTTTTTTATACTATGTCCTGCAATTTCATCTTTATTTCTATAGTTATTAATCCACTCTTTTTTTATGTTAGCCCATTTATTCTCATAATCATTTCTTCCACCAGTTTTCTTTTTAGAAAATCCATCATTTTTCCAATACGCGAAATAAGTCTTAAAACCATTAGGATGCTTCTCTTTTGCTTTAAATATTATTATACATGTATTAACACCTACTTTAGAATTATGAAATAGTTCATTTGGCATTGAAAAAACTGCTTCTAGTGTATGATTTTTTAATAGTTTTTCTTTTAATAATAACCTATTACCACTAATTGCTAATACACAAGACATTGGAATAATAGCAATAGACAAGCTACCTTTTTCTAACTGTTCCAAGTTATTTAAAATAAAATCTAACTCTTCTATATCATCTTTTGATGATTTATACGGTGGATTTAAAAAACCTACATTCGGTTTATATTGTGCCACTTCCTCTTTAATATTAATATCAAAACATCCACCTTTTAGTAAATTACTTCTACCATCTCCATGAATATACATATTTGAACAAACTAAAGAAAATATATCATGTTGAATTTCAACTCCAACTATTTGCTTTGATTTTATCTCTAACTCTTTTTTTTCATCGCCACCTGCATCAATTATCATCTCTCGCATTGCAGATATTAAAAATCCGCCAGTCCCTGTACAAGTATCTAGAACTATACTATCTCTATTTATATTAGCAAGTTCTGTAAATAAATCTGTAATATGAGGAGGTGTTAAGACAATTCCTAAACCTTTATCATTATTTGCATATCTTAAAAATTCAATATAAAATTGTCCTAAAGTATCAAAGTATTTATATGTTTTAATAAAATTATTAATTTTTTCATCAATTTCATCAATAATATCTCTTAGTTTATTCTCTTTGATAGATAAAATTGTATGTGATTTAATAAATGAATATGATGAAATAATATTTTCTATATGTCTATTTTGAACATCTATTAATTTTTCTTCGATTGTAGTTATTAAATAGTTAGCTAATGATTTTGGATTTTTTAATTTATAAGCACTACAAAAAGATTTATCTGTTAAAGCAATTAGCGTACCACTTATTAGTAAACTTCTCTCACTCTCTTTTACTTTTAAAGTATGAAGTTTATCATTAAGTGTTTTAGAATATTTTAATAATTCTTGAAAATCTTGATTAAACTTTCTTTCATCTGTTTTATAGCCATTTTCATAATCCAATAGAGTTAAAAGTTTATCATCATTAAAAATAGGGTGAGCCTCTTTTGTATTCTTTAGCTGTAGATAATGTGATATATTTAATTTTTCTTCGCCACTTACTGCAATTGCTAAAACATCATACTCTTTTGAAAGAAATGAACTATATAATAATACACCATCAACGGCATAATCTTTGTATTTATTTAACAAATCAGATTTATGTTTTTTTTTATCTGCTTTTGATTCAATTACTATTATAAAATTTGGATTCTCTTTATATTGAATGATAAAATCAGGGTAACCTTTACCTTCACCATTTTTTGAAGCATTTTTTAATAATTTATCTATTTTTATATTTTTTGATGATTGTCTTTCCATAGTTACTTGATTATTTTTGTAAAGTTCATTAGTTTGAAAAAAATCTCTTATAATATCATCAGTTATACTTTCATTTGCCATATATTATCCTCGTATAGTAAATTAAATTAAATTTATTATAGCATAAATAATTAAGTATAAATTTGAAGAGAGTTTAATAATAAAAAATAGGGATAGGTAAAGTTGTTAGCAAGATGATAAATTTCATCTTGCTAAGGAGGTAGAATATATTTATGAAGCTAAAGCATCTTTTGAAGCTTGTGCTACTTTTGCAAAACTTACAGGTTCATTCATTGCCATATCAGCCAAGATTTTTCTATCTAGTTCAATATTAGCTAATTTAAGACCATGCATAAATGTTGAATAATTCATATCATTTAATCTTGCAGCAGCATTAATTCTTGTAATCCAAAGTCTTCTAAAGTCTCTTTTTTTGTTTCTTCTATCTCTATAAGCATAAACTAATGAACGTTCTAATTGCTCTTTAGCTTTTCTAAAATGTTTTCTTCTACCACTGTAGAAACCTTTTGCCTGTTTTAATAATTTCTTGTGTCTTCGGCTTCTAACGACACCTGTTTTTACTCTCATATATTTTCCTTTACCTGATAAATAGCTCTATGGCTTTTGAAGGTGTCAAATACTATAATATTTGAACTTGCCCTTTTTGGGGGAACTCATTAATATTTTTTTAGATAATTATACAATCATCTCTTTGATATTTTTAGCATCAGCACCATCTACATATTTTGGACTTCTCATATTTCTATGACTTTTTCCATCAACTTTTGATAAGATGTGACTTCTAAAAGCAGTTCCTCTTTTTACAAGACCACTTTTTTTAACTTTAAAACGCTTTACAGCACCTTTTTTACTTTTCATTTTAGGCATATTGGTTATCTCCTTTATAGTTTTTAGATTACAAAAATAAAATAAACAAGATTATACCCAATTAAATCTTAATAATTGAATCAATTGTTGGTATCTTAGATATATCATCTATTATTATATCAAAGTTTTTAATTCTTTTTATCTTTTTAATATTATCTTTGGCTAAATATAAAGATTTATTTGATGATATATAAAGTATATTTTTATTAAATCTAAACTTGATATTAGCATTTTTAGAGATATTATAAATCTCTACTATAACAATATATACAAAATTTAATAATTTAAATATTTTCTTTTTAGGTAACATATTTTTATACTTATTATATAATTCATTCTTTTTTATATCTTTTATATTTGTTCTTAAAAGCATTGATATTAATATAATTTGAGAATGGGTATATTTATATTTCAGCTCTTGAGATGCAATATAAAAAGCATGTTCATTTGCATTATATATTGTAAGTGACTTCCCAATATTTGAGAGTAAAATTGCAGATATTAACTCATCTTTATAATCACACTCTATATTTAAATTTGTTTTTAAAAGAGTTAATAATTCCACAGAACTACTAACTTTATTTATATAATTTTTATTTGTATTATCAAATCTATCTTGCATACTAACTAAACTGGGATTTAAATTATCAGGAAATATATAATTATAATTTTTAAGCAATAAACTCAAAAATATCCCCTCTCTAACGCCAACCCCACTAGTTATCATATTCCTTGCACTGATAGCTTCAAGTATTTTAACAAATATAAGAGTTCCCTCCCTAATTGTATCAACTCTATCATCTTTAATATAAAGTTTTTTTAAATTATCATTATCAGATAAAATTATTTGATTAAAATAATCTCTGTAGTCTTCTATTTTATAAGTAAAACCATGAAGTTTTTTAAATGGATAATCAATTTTTAGCATAATTGCTTTACTTAATGCTCTAATTGTACCACCAAGTCCAATAACCTGTTTATCTTTAAAACTGTTTGGAAGTTTTTCTAACTCTTTAGATATATATTCTTTTATTCTATTTGTATCTGTATTTTCATCTGAAAAAAGCTCTTTTAATCTTACTGTTCCTAGATTTAAAGAGATTGTATCAGTGACTTTACCATTTTTAATAAGAGATAAATCAGATGAACCTCCACCGATATCAATAGTAATTGCATCGATTATAGGCAAAAGGTTACTAGTTGCAACAGCTCCATAAAAAGCTTCTTTCTTACCATCAATAATCTTTATATCTAGTCCTAAATATCTCTTTATCCATAAAATAAATTCATTTGCATTTGGTGCATCTCTTAAGGCAGAAGTAGCTACACAAAATATTTCATCAACACAATATTCATCAATTGATTGAGTAAAACTTTGAAGTGCTAAATATGCTCGTTGTATACCTATAGGCTGAAGATACCCATTTTGTTTATATGCTCCCTCACCTATTCGAACTCTACTTTTTTGTTCACTAATAAGATGAAAACCAAATTTACTACTTCTTTCAAATATTACTAATCTAGCTGAATTTGAACCTATATCTATAATAGCTACTCGTTTATTCATAAGAGATTACCTACTCTTCCTTTTGTAATTGATCATATTTAAATTTAAGTTCATCAATATTTTCTAGATTATTAGGGTCTAAAACTATACAATCAACAGGACATACAGCAATACAAGATGGATCATCATAATCCCCTACACATTCCGTACATCTATCTGCATCAATTATATATATTGGATCATTCTCTTCAATTGCATCGTTTGGACACTCTTCTCTACAAGCATCACATGCGATACACTCATCATTTATTAAAAGTGCCATATTAATTCCTCTTCTTTTTAAGAGTTATATCTTATAAAAGCTTATTCTTTATTTAAATATTAAATTTAATTTAATATTATGGAGTTATTTTTTTTGGAAAACAAAATCTATAACCTCGTCTTCTTACAGTTTCAATGGTTGTGATATTAAGAGGTTTATCCATCTTTTGTCTAATTTGATTAATCGCCACCTCAATAACATTAGGAGTAACAAGCTCAGGTTCTTCCCATATCGCGTCAAGTAGTTGCTCTTTTGATACTATTTGATCTTTGTGCATTGCTAGATGAGTTAAAACTTCAAAAGGTTTTCCTTTTAGCTCTATCTCTTCATCATTATATATTATTTTTTCCTCTTCAGGATTAATTATTAAGTTATTTATTTTGATGATATTACTTGTGCCAAATCTAAGTTTAGCTTCTATTCTAACGAGTAAAATTTCAAAATCAAAAGGTTTTTTAATATAATCATCTGCACCACTTTTCAAAGCTTCTATTTCACTTTCTTTATCCTCTTTTTCAGATATCATAATAATAGAAGTTTTTGAAAATTTTTCTTTAATCTCCTCTATAATATCTATCCCTTTACCATCAGGAAGCATCCAATCAAGCAATACTAAATCATAATTTCTTATTCCTAAATAGTACCTAGCATCACCTAGATTTTCAGCTGTATCAATTTGATAATCAACCTTTCTTAATTCCTCCGAAAGTGTTTTACTTAGTGGCACTTCATCTTCAATAATTAACAATCTCATGATTAACTTCCTTTATACTACAAGCTTAATTTTTTTTTAATATTATAGCATATTTTTGGTTTATTCGTAAATAATTATTAAAAAATCCACTTTTTAGAGATAGATACAATACAATTAGGGATAATATCAGGTTTTTTAATCTCTATTTCAAGCTCTTCCATCTTAGGATAAAGGTGAATAATCTCTTTTTGTATGATTAATAACGCATCTTCAATAAGTAAAAACTTACTTTTTATAATTATTTTTTCTACTAAATTTGATATATCTGCATAATTAATAAAATTATTTTTATTATAATCATATAATATTTTCATATCTACAATTATTTTTTGCTTTGAAACTCTTTCAGCATCTAAAATACCTATAATAGCATATATCTCAAGATTTTTTATGTGAATTGTCATATAGCTTTTTCTTCTTTATATATTAATCGTGTAATATTAGGTATATGTTGATAAAAAACTATAATAGCAATTATCCAAATTGGTGAATGAGTCATTAGAGGATAGAAAATATAGCTAGAGATTACAAGTGCTACTAATGCAATAAGTGAGGCAACTGATGATACTTTGAGTACTTTACCAGAAAATGCCCAAACCAAAATTCCAACTAAGGCAGAATATGGCACCATTATAGCTAATACTCCAATTGCTGTAGCAACACCTTTACCACCCTCAAAACCTAAGAATATAGAGTAACAATGACCAATAACAGCTAATATAGCAATTGCCCAAAGAGTATTCTCTGGAACATCTAATAACATAGCTATTATTAATATAATAACACCCTTTATTGCATCTAAAAATAGTGTAATAGCACCTAATTTTTTTGCTAAAATAGGGTCTGTTTCTTTAACAACTCGCAATACATTTGTTGCTCCAATATTACCACTCCCTGAGTTCTTTACATTTACATTCGCAAATTTTAATGCTAAAAGATAACCAAAAGGTATACTTGATAGTATATATACTGATATATATAAAACTATATTTTGATTTAAAAATTCCATTATACTCCAATTTAAAATATTTATATTTGGAATTTTAACTCAATTTAGATAAAATTATTATAAAAAAAAAGAGGTATTTATGGATATTGATTATAAAAACGAGATAAAACGCTTAAAACAAGAGTTACCTGTAACAGTTGTAGGACATTATTATCAAAGAGATGAAGTATTTGATATGGCTGATATTACAGGAGATAGTTTAGAATTAGCAAGAAAATGTAAAGCCGATAAAAATCCATGGGTTGTCTTTTGTGGTGTAGGATTTATGGGTCAAAGTGTAAAAGTTATTGCTCCACATAAAAGAGTTATTATGCCTAAAATGGCTTGTTGTGCAATGGCAAAGATGATTGATGGTGTTACTTTTGATCAAAGTGTAGATTTTATGGTAAAAGCAGGGATTAAAAAAGAGAATATTTTGCCAATTACATATATAAACTCTGATGTAAGTGTAAAATCTAAAGTTGGAGAGATGGGTGGACTTGTTTGTACTAGCTCAAACGCTTTTAAAATTATTGAAAAAGGGTTAGAGAGTGGCAAAAAAATCCTTTTTGTTCCTGATAGATGTTTAGGGCAGAATTTTGCAAACTCAATGGAGCTTAAATCTTGTATAATTGGTGATAATCAAGATCCAAATAATTGTGATGTGATATGTTATGATGGTTTTTGTTCTGTTCACCAACTTTTTACAGTTGAAGATATAGAGTTTTACAGAGAAAAATATCCTAATATTTTGATTGCTGTTCATCCTGAATGTGACCCAAAAATTGTAGAAAAAGCAGATTTTTCTGGTTCAACTTCTATGCTTATAAAATATGTAAATGAGCTTGATATTAATCAAAAAGTGGCAGTTGGAACAGAGTATAACTTGGTAAATAGAATGAGAGAAAAGAATACTTTTGTACTATCTTCAACAAAACCCGAATGTCCAACAATGAATGAAACAACACTAGAAGATTTGTATCTTGCATTAAAATCAATAGAAGATAATAATCCAATTAATGAGATAGCTATTGATGAACATACAACTAAATGGGCAAATATTGCACTTGAGCGAATGTTAGATATAAAATAGTAAACTTATCGGAACTGATGGCTTCAGCCTTACATAAATTTGGAGTTAAAGCATCAGTTCCGAATTTTGAAAGAAGTATATTAGCTAAAAATATATATTTTCAGCTGATATTATATATATTTTTGTTATAATAATTTTTATACATTATACAAATTTTAAACCAAATTCAATTCAAAATTATTTTTTATATAAGACTTTTCAATTATTTTTAGATTAAACTTATAGGAGCTTATTATGGTAACTTAATGATTAAGCCATTATATTAAACAAAAAAAACAAAATTTCAAGACTCTACATATTTTATATTTTCACACTTTTATTTCATAATTTTATAAGGATGCATTATGTTTAATTTTAAACATATCTTTTTATTTACTATTTTACTACTTATACTATCAAGTTGTGGTTCATCAGCCATTATTTATGACCCAAGATACTACTTTTTAAAATCAGATATTTTTTATAAAGAGTTTAAAATGGCAATAAAGGGGATAAATATATCTCAAAAAGATATTCTTAAGATTGCTAAATCATACAAAGGGATAAAATATATATGGGGTGGTGCCAATGTATCTGGATTTGATTGTTCTGGTTATACTAAATTTGTATATAAGAAAAAAGGTATTTCTATACCTAGGAACTCAAAAATGCAATCAAAATTTGGTGAGTTTGTTCCAAAAAATAAATTATTAGCAGGTGATTTAATCTTTTTTGATACTTCTAAAGCTAAAAAAGGGACAGTAACTCATGTTGGTATTTATATAGGA
Source organism: Campylobacteraceae bacterium (assembly GCA_027100635.1). GTDB lineage: Bacteria > Campylobacterota > Campylobacteria > Campylobacterales > Sulfurovaceae > FS08-3. The sequence goes on from JAMOOQ010000035.1 coordinate 20,024, forward strand.
GATAATAAATTTGTACACGCAAGTAGTACAAAGAAAAAAGTTATTGTAAGTAGTCTTGCAAAACCATTTTATCAGCAAAGATTTAGGTTAGCACGAAGAGTAATAAATGTTAGAGAGTCAAAAAAAAATTAATACCTACCTCTACCTTTTAGTAGAGATAGTATATCTTACTTACTTAAGGAAAATTATGTTTACCATAAAAATTTAACTTCTACAGGGCAACCACAAGTGATTACCCCAATGCCAATGAATTAAGTTTTTTTTGGACGAGATGGCTTTCTTTAGCCTCTCCCTAATATACGGAGAGACCTAAAGCACCATGTCCAAAAGCATAATAATCCTTATTTCATTGGCATTGTGGATTGCTTATATAAACCCATTTTGTAGGGGGGTACCTTTTGTAGGTACCATAAAATTATATTTCTATTATTTTATTTTTTACTAGGTGTTGATTCTCTTTCTGCTGGAGCTTCTTCCGCATCATCAGGAGTTTCAACATCAGGAGTTTCAACATCAGGAGTTTCAACATCAGGAGTTTCAACATCAGGAGTTTCAACATCAGGAGTTTCAACATCAAAAATATTATTATCAGGTATTTTTACCTCAAGATCATCTGCTGTTCCATTTTTACCAGTACTAGGTACTTCATCAACATCAGGAGTTTCAATATCATTATCATTAATATCATTAATATCAACATCAGGAGTTTCAAAATCATTATCATTAATATCAACATCAGGAGCATCAAAATCATTATCATTAATATCATTAATATCAACATCAGGAGCATCAAAATCATTATCATTAATATCATTAATATCAACATCAGGAGTTTCAACATCAGGAGTTTCAAAATCAGGAGCATCAACATCAGGAGTTTCAAAATCAGGAGCATCAACATCAGGAGTTTCAACATCAGGAGTTTCAACATCACTATCATCAACTTCTGTATCTGTAGTAGTATCCACATTTGGAACAGCAGGTGTTACTCCTGGTTTTTCACCATTTACCCATTTGTTTTTACTATCATCATGATGTATAATAGCTTTATCTAAATCAACATCAATAATACCATCACCATTTTCATCAATTAGAGCTTTCATTCTTGGATGAAGTCCAATAATTCCCTCTTCATTAAAATCTGATAAAAGAGTTGGTTTAAATTCAGGCTTAGTAAACTCTTCTCTAATATCTTTCGGAATTTCGATACCATTTTCAGGATTATTATCAGCATCTATTGATTGTAAAACTCTAAGCATTAAACCTTCAGCCTCTACTTTATCCTCTTCACTAATAATATCATCAGGAATAATATTCTTTGGTGTAACAAGACCATCTTCTGCTGGTTCTGCTTCTCCTAATTCAAGATTACCTACAGAGAATCTAACTATATCACCATCAACATAATCAAATGAACCATTTTCATCTGTTACACCAGTTTTACCTGATGGAGTTGCATTATAATCAAGACCTTCAACTCCTGAATCAACAAAATATCCCTGTTTTACATTACTTCCTGTATCTGCTACCATTGGTGTTGTAGAATCATTAGATGAAGTTGAAGAACCACCTCCACAACTTGATAGTGCTAATATAGTGATAATAGAAAGTGTACTGATTTTAAAAATGTTTTTCATTTGTTATCCTTATTTTGTTTTGATAATAAAATTATAACTAAGATTTGTTACTTTAGTGTTACTTCATACTAGTTTAAAAAGATAATGAGGTGGTAACTATTTTATCTTTAACCTCTAATTTTATTGTAACATCTAACTCTTTAGATAATTTGGAAACAATATGAAGACCTATTCCTAAGCCTCTATCACTCTCTTTATAAAATCTATCAAAAACTTTGGATGGATTATCAATACCATAACTATCATTTATAATAATAAGTTTTTTATTTTTTAAAATTATTTTAATAAAACCATTAGTTGTATTATATCTACACGCATTATTTAAAAGGTTATATATTATTCTCTCCATTGCCTCATAATTTGACTCTATCTCTATATCTTCATTAATAGATATATTCCAATCTATATAATCATATATTGATATAAAAAAATTACTCTGTTTCGTTATAATATTTTTTATAGATATTTTCTCTTTTAATAGTATAGATGAATTACAGTAGTTATCCAAATTTTTATGCAAAGATGCCAGAATATTAACACTTTGTTCAATCACTTTAATTTCATAAGATGGATTTTGAATCATTTTTAAATTTATCATAATAGAACTGATTGGTGTATTTAAATCATGAATAATATCTCTCATAAACTCTTGAAGCATTAGTAATGATTTTCTAAGTGGATTTAAAGAGTAAAAAGAAAATATAAGAGCTATTATGATATTTATAAGAGTTAAAACTATAAATTTTAAGATTAAGGTATTATAGATACTATCTAATTTAAGAAAATAATCATTTTTAGAATATATTATTTTCATAAACGATGAACTATCCATTGGAAGAGGTACTAGTATATACAATTCATTTTTATTAAAATACAGCTCATATAATTTTTTATTATTTTTATTAACTATATCAATACTATAATTATATATATACTTATCTAAAGTGATACTATAGTTTTTCATCTTTAAGAATATCTCTTTTTCTAAATGATCTTTTTCAATTAATGTATAATTATAAAATATAAAACTTAAAAAAAATTCAATAACAAAAAAAAATAATATAAAACTTTTTTTAAGAGACTCTTGTTCTGAATTAGATAATCTTATAGCCTATCCCTCTTACATTTTTAATATCTATTCTTAGTTTTCTTTTTAGTTTAGATATATTAACTCTTAATGCTAAATCAGATGGTTTTTCCAAAAAATCAAAGAGATTATCTTTTGTTACAGGATTTGGATAGTTTTTGATTAAAGAGATAAGTATTCTTTTTTGAACTATTCCTAAATCTAACTCTATATTATTCAGTAAAATATTATTATTCAATATATCTATCTCAAATTCTCTAAATATAAGATTTCTTTGTCCAAACTCTGTTTTTGCTTTAATTCTAACTACTAGCTCTTCTGGGTCAAATGGTTTTTTTATATAATCATCTGCTCCTGCTATAAATCCTTTTGTAATTGATTCTATATCAATCAAAGCACTAATTAAAATAGTTGGTGTTTTATCTCCATATTCTCTTAATGAATCTAATAAATCTATTCCATTTAAACAAGGAACATTTATATCAAAAAGGTAAATTATATATGAGTTTTTATAACAATAATCTAAAGCTTCTTCACCATTTTTAACCCAATCAATATTATATTTATGTAATTCTAAATATCGAATAAGAGTTTTAGCCAAAAGTGGGTCATCTTCTAGTAAAAGAATACTATTCAAAAACTCTACCTATAGATAATGAAAAGGCATTTTTATAAGAGTTATCATCTAAACCTCTATCATAACGCATTTTTATAAAAACTTTTTCTGATACTTCATAATAATTACCAAAAGATATATTATGGTAGTTATCTTCATTTTCATAACTTGAATCACTATAGTTATAATTAAAATTTACTTGCCATTTATCACTCATCATATAACTTGTTCCAACCATCAAACTACTGTAATTCTTATAGTTTTGTTTATCACTATCACCTGTTAAAGTATATCCATAACTACCATATATATTTTGAGCATTACTTAATCTATAATTTAAATTTATAGATGCAAAAAAATCAAACTCTTTAGAGCTAATATCACTATCATTATTTGGTATTTTCATACCCAAAGAATATTGTGTTGTAAATTTATTATGCTTATGACTATACCCTCCAATTAGATAATAGTCTCCCCAAAGATTTAAATTATTATAAAGATTATCAAAAATATCATAAGATGAAGTACTCAAAGAGAGTGACCAGTTATTATATCTATAATTAGCATAGAAATTAAGAGAATTTGTTTGTAAATCACTCTTACTATATGCTATTTTTTTGCCAAAACTAAGGATTAATTTTCCTCTATAACTCTGATTATAAGGACATCCATCCTCTCCCACCTCATCATCAAAAGATGTGTTTAAACATTTATCAATAGAATCATCAACTCCATCTATATCCAAATCTTCATATCCATACAAAAATAGACTTAAAAAAGCCGTTAATATTACTACTCTTAACATTAAAAGATTCTCCTAATATGTTGAGGTTGCTCTTGAACTGTTGGTTCTTGTGTTATTTGAACTTCTGGTTGATTATTATTAACCTCAACAGGAGTAGTAGGTTCTTGTGGATTTTTAATCTCATGAGGAAACTCTTGTATTGGAGTTTCAACCAAAGGTTCTTTAATAATAGCAGGAACTTCAATTTGTGGAGTTTCAATTCTTGGCTCAGGAATAACTACTGGAACTTTAATCTTAGGAATTTCAACTTTTGGTTCATTAACTGCTGGAATAATAGGGTTATTCATTTTAGGAGTTTCAATTATATCTTCTTGGACAACTACAGGAACTGGAATCTCAATCTTAGGAATTTCAATAGTTGGCTCTTTTTTTATAATAGGATTATCTATTTTAGGAGTTTCAATTATAGGTTCTTGAACTACTACTGGAACTTTAACCTTAGGTATCTCTAGTTCTGGCTCAGGAACTACTACTGGAACTACTACTGGAACTTCAATCTTAGGAATTTTAACTTTTTGAATTATCGGTATAATATTTAATGATGATTCCATATTATCTCTTTGATTTATGATAAGAGGTTTTTTATATCTAATAGTATTAGATCTTTGACTTAAAGATTTTTTAATCTCTTTAATTATTTTTACTCTTTTTAATTTATTGATAGTTCTAACTTTTACTTTAAGTTTATTAATCAGAACTCTTTTTTGAGATTGAGGTGCTTTTTTAATCTCTTGTACTAATCTTTTAATATCATTATTAAGCTCTCTATTATCTTTAGCTTGAAGTGTTTGATATGAAAAAATAATATATATAAAAATAATTTTAATATAAAAAATAATATATCCTTTTAAGTTATAAATATAATTTTATCATATAATTGTTAATTAATTGTTACTAGAACTTATATTTACGCTCATATCTTTTTATCATACTCTCATTTCCAATCAATCCACCTTGATGAATATATAAAGTTTCTTCATTAAATATATCACTATATTTTTCTATCACTAACCATCCTTTTGGATCATATAATAAGTCAAATTCTATTTTAGATTTCTCTTTTAACTCTAACCAAATTTCATAATTATTTTTATATAGTTTTCCAAAATGATATTTTTTATCTAAAAGTAAAATTTCAGGATAATATTTTGAATTTTCTTCTAGCATTTTAAATTGCTCTAAAAGATACTCTTTATCTCCTACACAAGGGATTGTATAAACTTTTATATTCTCTTTTGTAAGAGCTTTTGATAAAAATAGTGCAGTTGTTCCAGTACCCGAGGGGAGGATAACTTTAAGATTAGAAAAGTTATTTTTATTTTTCCACTCAACTATTTCAGAAGCTAAAATATCAATACCAACTTTTGCCTCTAAATCTCTACCACCCTCTTGAATAATTAAAGTATCATTATCTATTAGAGTTCTTTCCAAGTTTGGAACTGGTGCTTTAGCTCCAGCTTTTGGTGAGGCTGAAGCCATCACTTCCGAAATATTTTCACCAATAATTAAATTCATCCCATTTTCAAGAGCATATTTATAGTTTCCCTCTGGATTTTCTTGTAGATATGAGGGAATATGATTAACCAAATAGTCAAATTTCCAGTTTCTTTTTTTACATAAAACAGATAATGAATACATTGCATTTGACTGAACTGAACCATAAGATATAACTTTTTTAATATTAGGGAAATCATTAATTAGATAAAAATATAATTTTCTTGCTTTATTTCCAGAAAAGTCATCACTTAAAAGGTCATCTCGTTTAATAAATATCTTTTTATTTTTAAAGCTAATTTGTTCTATTGGAGATATTTGAAAAGGGTTGTTTCTCATATTAGATTCTTTAAATTATAATTTTAGGAATAACTTCCAAAAGGCAACCATAAAGGATTGCCTCTACTATATTCTATCCTAAAATTATATTATTAATTACGATTAAGTGCATTTAAATCTTCAAATGCCACTTTTAATCTTTTAACCAAAGTTAGCTCACCATCTCTAAGCCATTTTCTAGGGTCATAATATTTTTTATTTGGTTTATCTTCGCCATCTGGATTACCAATTTGACCTTGAAGATAGTCATTATTTTTTTCAATATAATTTTTTACACCATCCCAAAATGCCCATTGAGTATCTGTATCAATATTCATTTTAACAACACCATATCCAATTGCTTCTCTAATATCTTCTAGTGATGAGCCAGAACCACCATGAAATACGAAATAAACAGGTTTACTACTATCTTTAGTATTGTATTTCTCTTGGATAAATTTTTGAGAATTATCTAATATTTTTGGAGTTAAAGTAACATTACCAGGTTTATAAACACCATGAACATTACCAAAAGATGCAGCGATTGTAAATTTATCACTAATTTTACTTAACTCTTCATAAGCAAAGGCCACCTCTTCGGGTTGAGTATATAAAAGTGAACTGTCAATATTAGTATTATCAACTCCATCCTCTTCTCCACCAGTAACACCAAGTTCTATCTCAAGAGTCATATCAATTTTACTCATTCTCTCTAAATACTTTTTACAAGTTGCAATATTGTCTTCTATAGATTCTTCTGATAAATCTATCATATGAGATGAAAAAAGAGGGATACCATATTTTTTATAATGCTCTTCACTTGCATCAAGTAAAGCATCAATCCAAGGTAAAAGTTTTCTTGCAGCGTGGTCTGTATGAATTACAACAGGCACACCATAAGCTTTTGCCATACTATGAATATGATTAGCCCCTGATATCGCACCTAATACAGCAGAGGTATCAGCATCTAAACCTTTACCACCATAAAAAGAACCACCACCATGAGAAAATTGAATAATAATTGGAGAGTTTACTATCTTAGCAGATTCTAAAACAGCATTAATTGAGTTTGTTCCAACGACATTTACAGCAGGAAGGGCAAAACCCTCCTTTTTCGCTATAGAAAATAATTTATTAAGATTATCACCAGTTACAACACCAGCATCAATAGAATCTAAAACTTTTAAAGACATATATCAATTCCTTTGGTTAAAAAATTATTTAATTACCACTTTAGCTTCTTTCATAAGAGCATCAATAAGTTTTTTCTGTTTAAGTTGCATTTTAATAAAATCTTGAACTTTTTCAAAAGTCAATTGTTTACCTTTTGCTTGATATGTTTTTTTATTTTTTTCATAAACCGTTTTTGCTTCAGCGTCAGTAGCTTTATATTTTGCTAACTCTTTTTGCATCCAATAATTTGCAATTAACTGCTCTTTTTCCTCTTTTGTTACAGCTATTTCTGCTTTACTTTTAATTAATATACCAGGAGCTAAACTTTGTATAATAGACTTTTTTTGATCTTTGTCTAATTTATCATAAGTTTGAACTTTTTTATCTTTTGGAGTTACTGCCTTAAGAAATTTATTAGCCTCTGTTTTTGTTATATCTAATCCATCTACTGTACCAATTACATCTCCTGCTATTGTAGATGATGTTGCTAATACGATTGCCAACACTGATGTTTTTAAAATTTTGTTCATATTTTTTCCTTTTATTTATAAAAATTTGTTAAGTAATATATTAACCAATTAAAGTAAATAATTAGTTAATAGTTAAACCGCTACTTTTACTTTGAGCTATTTGTATCAAGAAGATTTTTTACATCTGCCTTAGATTTCAACTCTTTTGCAATCTCTGTTAATTTAGAGTTAAACTGCTTTTGTCTTAACGATTGAATGATATTATCTTTTACTTTATCAAACTCTATTATTTCAGCTGGATTTAGTTTTTCTAAATAGATTATATGAAAACCAAATTGAGTTTTAACAGGAGTTGTTGTAATAGTTCCATCTTTAAGTGCAAATGTAGCTTTCGAAAACTCTGGTACCATTTGATCTGCTGTAAAGCTACCTAAATCTCCACCATTTGGTCCAGAAGGTCCAGTTGATTTTGATTTTGCCAACTCTATAAATTTATCCATTAAAGCTTTATCTTTAAGTTTTGACATTAAAGCTATAATATCTTTTGCCTCTTTTTCTGTCTCAACCAAAATATGTTTAGCTTGTGCAGTTTGAGGATTTTTGAATTTATCTCGATTCTTTTTATAAAAATCTTTAGCTTCACTATCACTTACAATAGTATGTTCCATCTGTTTTTTCATCCATAAATTTACAAAAAGCTCATCTTTTAATTTTTCAAGATTCTCTTTAAAAAGAGGAGACTCATCTACTTTATCTTTTTTTGCAGCTTCAATAAATAAACTTCTTTCAATTAGTCTATCTATAATCATAACTTTTTGTTCATTGGGTAAAGTTGCAAAAGTTGCTTGTGGAGCAGAAGCTTTTACAAATAACTCTGCATCATCTGCTGTTATATTTTTACCATTTACTGTTGCAATTGTATCACCTGCATGTAATCCTGACAATGCTAGTGATATAATAATTAGAGAACTTTTAACTATCTTCATTCTATTTCCTTAAGTTTTAAATATTAACTATTTGTATAATTATGGTAATATTTTATAATATTTTAGATAACAAATTCTTTAGTAAGGTAAACAAGTTGATAAAAAAAGCTAAAAAAATAAAAATGGCAACAAAAAAAGAGATTTTAGAGATAAAAGATATATTTTTAGAAAAATATCCAGATTCTGTAACAGAGCTTCAATATGATAATTTATATCAACTATTAATTAGTGTGATGCTTTCTGCTCAATGTACAGATAAACGAGTTAATGTTATTACTCCTGCTCTTTTTAAAGAGTATCCATCTGTAAAAGAATTGGCAGTTGCTGATATTAATGATATAAAAAAGTATATTAATAGCTGTTCATTTTTTAATAACAAGGCAAAAAATCTTTTAAAAATGGCACAATTAGTGGTAAAAGAATATAATAATGAGATACCTTTAGAGCAAAAAGAGTTGATTAAATTAGCGGGAGTTGGGCAAAAAACGGCAAATGTTGTTATGATTGAATATATGGGTGCAAACTTAATGGCAGTTGATACACACGTTTTTAGAGTTGCTCATAGATTAGGATTAAGTGATGCTAAAACGGCAACCACTACAGAGGAACAGTTATCAAAAAAATTTAAAACAGAGTTACATCTTCTTCATCAAGCGATGGTTCTTTTTGGAAGATATCAATGTAAAGCTTTATCTCCAATTTGTGAAGATTGTTTTTTGGCAGATTATTGTAAAAGTAAAGAGAGATTTAAAGTTTAAATGTTGAAAAAAAGAAAAAGAATATTTAAACTTTTTTTATTTTTTGTAACCACCTTTTTATATAGTGATAATTACATTATAAATAAATATCCAACTTATAATTATGTTTTATCTCAATTTGGTGTAGATAATAATTATATTTATAATAATTCTTTTAATAAATTTGTAATTAAAAAAGAGAAATCTTTAACTAGGTTTTATAAAAACTCTATTAAAAGAGGGAAAGATTATATTCCAACATTTAAATATATGCTAAGAGATGATGGATTAAGTGACTTGTTTATATATATGTCAATGGTTGAATCAGGATTTAATCCAAATGTAATATCACCAAAAAAAGCTGTTGGAATTTGGCAATTTATGCCATCAACGGCAAGACATTATAATTTAAGTGTAAATAAATATATAGATGAAAGATATAATCCAATATCATCAACAACTGCTGCAATTAAATATCTTAAAAAATTAAAAAAAGATTTTGGAAAGTGGTATTTGGCGATTATGGCTTATAATTGTGGAGAGGGGAGAGTGGCAAAGGCTATTAAAAAAGCTGGAAGTGATGATATTGTAGTTTTACTTGATGAAAATCAAAAATATATCCCAAAAGAGACAAGAGAGTATGTAAAAAAAATTTTATTATTATCAATGATTGGAGAAAATAATCCATATAACTCAAATATTCCACTTGCATTTAAATTTAAAGAAAATACAATTATTAATTATGATGATGAGGGAGTTGTTGAGGTATTTGTAAAAAGGGGAACTAATTTGTCAATTTTGGCTCAAATTATAGGAGTTGATAAGAATATATTATCAAAGATGAATAGCCATATTAAAAATCAAAATTCTATGGTAGAAGAGATTACAAATATAACTATTCCAAAAAATAAATTAGCTCAATTCTACCTTTTATATGATATTGATAATTCATCGGAAGTGATGGCTTCAGCCTTACCAAAAGCTGGAGCTAAAGCACCAGTTCCAAGTTTTGAAAGAACTCTATCAGAAATAAAACCTAAAGATGAGTATTTTTTATCTTATATAGTAGAGAATAATATTTCTATATATAAGTTAGCTAATGAGTATAATATAACTATGGGTGATATATGTAAGGCAAATAGATTTTTAAAAACAAATTTAGAGATAGGAGAGATTATATTAATCCCTACAACAGAAGAGCATTTTAATACTTTAGTGAGATAGACTAAACTTCACTAACTAAAAATATTAAAGTAGCCCTTGACAAATATAGACTAAATGTTGTATAATTCTCTTAAGCATCTTTAAAAATGTAAAGAATGCAATAATTAAATTTGATAAAAGGAGTTTTATGAGTGATAAAACAGAACAATCAAAAGAAGAAGAGATAGAAAATCCTTTAACTGAAGAGATTGCGACAGAAGAAGTTAAAGAAGTTAAAGAAGATACTCCTGAAATTGATGAACTTGCAGTTGCAAAAGCAGAGGCATTAGATTATAAAGATAAATATCTAAGAGCTCACGCTGATTTTGAAAATTCTAAAAGATTAATGCAAAAAGACAAAAATGCAGCGGTAGCATACTCTAATGAAAAATTTGCCACTGATATTTTAGGTGTTCTTGATTCATTTGAACAAGCTATTAATACAATTAATGCTGTTGAGATTGAAGAGGAAAATGAAATTTTAAGTAAAATTAAAGAGGGTGTGGATTTAACATTTCAACAACTTAAAAAAGTTTTAGAAAAGAATCATATCGTTGAAATTAATTGTGATGGTGAACTTGACCCAAATCTTCATCAAGCAATTATACAAGTAGATAGTGATGAGCATGAAAGTGGACATATAGTTGCTGTTATGCAAAAAGGTTATATGATAAAAGAGAGAGTTTTGCGTTCACCAATGGTTAGTACAGCAAAATAGATAAAAGGGCAACCACAAGGGATTGCCCCTACAATTGTGCAATGTTAAATATTGTTACAATTGTGTAGGGGTGCCTCTTGTAGGTACCCTAATTTAAAATAAATAATAATTAAACAAGGAAAGATAAAAATGGCAAAAGTATTAGGAATAGATTTAGGAACAACAAACTCAGCAATGGCAGTTTTTGAAAATGGTGAAGCTAAAATTATAGCAAATAAAGAGGGTAAAAATACAACTCCTTCAATCGTAGCATTTACAGATAAAGGTGAAGTTTTAGTAGGTGAGACTGCAAAAAGACAAGCGATAACAAACCCTGAAAAAACAATTTATTCAATTAAAAGAATTATGGGTTTAATGTTTAAAGATGACCATGCAAAAGAGGCTCAAAAACATCTTCCATATCATATTATAGATAGAAGTGGTGCTTGTGCAATTGAAGTTGCTGGTAAAACTTATACTCCTCAAGAGATTTCAGCAAAAGTATTAATTAAGCTTAAAGAAGATGCAGAAGCATATCTTGGAGAGACTGTAACTGATGCAGTTATTACAGTTCCTGCTTACTTTAATGATAACCAAAGAAAAGCTACAAAAGAGGCGGGAACAATTGCAGGACTTAATGTTCTTAGAATTATCAATGAGCCAACTTCAGCTGCGTTAGCGTATGGACTTGATAAAAAAGATGCAGAAGAGATTGTAGTTTATGACCTTGGTGGTGGTACATTTGATGTTACAGCACTAGAAACCGGTGATGGTGTAGTTGAAGTTATGGCAACTGGTGGTGATGCATTCCTTGGTGGAGATGATTTTGATAATAGATTAATTAATTATATTGCAGAGCAGTTTAAAAGTGATACAGGAATTGATATTAAAAACGATGTTATGGCACTTCAAAGAATTAAAGATGGTGCAGAAAATGCTAAAAAAGAGCTTTCAAGTGCAACTGAAACAGAGATTAATTTACCATTTATCACAGCAGATGCAACTGGACCAAAGCACCTTGTTACAAAAATTACAAGAGCAAAATTTGAATCATTAATTGGTGATTTAGTAACTAGCACAATCAAAACTATTACTGGTGTTATATCTGATGCTGATTTAAGTACTTCTGATATTAAAGAGGTAATTATGGTTGGTGGTTCAACAAGAGTTCCTTTAGTTCAAGAAGAGGTTAAAAAATATTTTTCAAAAGAGCTTAACAAATCTGTAAACCCTGATGAAGTTGTAGCTTTAGGTGCTGCTATTCAAGGTGGAGTTTTAGCTGGAGATGTAAAAGATGTATTACTTCTTGATATTACACCACTTTCTCTTGGAATTGAAACTCTAGGTGGAGTAACAACTAAGGTGATTGAAAAAGGTACAACAATCCCTGCTCAAAAGTCTCAAACATTCTCAACAGCAGAAGATAACCAACCAGCAGTATCTATCCATGTTCTTCAAGGTGAGAGAGAGTTTTCTAAAGATAATAAATCTTTGGGTATGTTTGAACTTAGTGATATTCCAGCAGCAAGAAGAGGAGTTCCACAAATTGAAGTAACTTTTGATATTGATGCAAATGGTATCCTTACAGTTTCTGCTCAAGATAAAGGAACAGGTAAATCACAAGAGATTAAAATCACTGGTTCGTCGGGATTAAGTGATGAAGAAATTGAAAAAATGGTACAAGATGCAGAGGCAAATAAAGAGGAAGATGAAAAAAGAAAAGAGCTTGTAGAAGCTAGAAATCAAGCTGATGCACTTATCCACCAAACAAAAAAATCAATAGAAGATTTAGGTGAAAACTTTGATGCAACAGAAAGAGAGAATATTGAAAAAGCATCAAAAGAGTTAGAAGAGATTATTAAAGATGACAATGCAACTAAAGAGCAAATTGATGAAAAAGTAAAAGCTTTAACAGAGATTAGTCATAAATTAATGGAAGCAGTTTATGCAAAAGAGCAAGAAAAACAAGGTGGTGGAGCAAATCCAGCAGATAAAAAAGCAAAAGATGACGATGTTATCGATGCAGAAGTAGAGTAAAAAACTTTAAACATATAAATAACTACTCGGAATTGGTGCTTTAGCTCCAACTTTTTGTGAGGCTAAAGCCATCACTTCCGATTGGTTTTAATATACAAAAAAATCAAAAAATATAATAAAATAGGAAAATATAAATGGCAAAACATCAGTTTCAAACAGAAATCGGACAACTTTTAAAATTAATGACTCACTCTCTATACTCAAACAAAGAGATTTTTATAAGAGAACTTGTATCAAATGCAAGTGATGCACTAGATAAATTTAACCACCTTAACCTTACAGATGATAACTTTAAAAACACAGATTGGAAAGGTCAAATTAACATCAAATTAGATGATGCTGATGGTACTTTATCAATTATGGATAATGGTCTTGGAATGAACGAAGATGATTTGATGAATCACCTTGGTACTATTGCAAAATCAGGAACAAAAGCATTTGTAGAAAACTTAACAGGTGATGCTAAAAAAGATTCTAATTTAATTGGTCAATTTGGTGTTGGTTTTTACTCTGTATTTATGGTAGCAGACCAAGTAGATGTAATCACAAAAAAAGCTGGTGAAGACCAAGCATATAAATTTACTACAGATGGAACTGGTGAGTTTGAGATTTCTCCTGTTACAAAAGAGACTCATGGTACTGTAATTTATATTAAACTAAAAGATGAAGAGAAAGAATTTTTAACAAAATGGAAAGTTCAAGAGATTATCAAAAAATACTCAAATCATATTCCATATCCTATTACAGCACAGTTTACTGAAGAAGAAACAGAAGGTGAAGGTGATGATGAAGTTACAAAAACAGTAAATAAATCAGAACAAATCAATGAAGCAACAGCACTTTGGACAATCAATAAATCAGAGCTTAAAAAAGAGGATTATATAGAGTTTTATAAAGGTTTTGCTCACGGTGATGATGAACCAATTAAATATCTTCATAACAGAGTTGAGGGTGCAAATGAGTTTACAACACTATTTTATATCCCAAAAACAGCTCCAATAGACTTATACAGAGCAGATTATCAAGCAGGTGTAAAACTTTATGTAAAAAGAGTGTTTATCACAGATGATAATAAAGAACTTTTACCATCATATTTAAGATTTGTAAAAGGTATTATTGATAGCGAAGATTTACCTCTAAATGTAAGTAGAGAGTTACTTCAAGATAATAGAATTTTGGCAAATATTAGGCAAACTTCTGTTAAAAAAATCTTAACAGCAATCAAAAAGCTAAAAGATGAAGATGCAACAACATTTACAGAACAATACAATAGAGTGATGAAAGAGGGAGCTTACCAAGATCAAGTAAATAAAGATCTAATCTTAGAAATCATTAAATATAAAAGCTCAAATCAAGATGGTATGGTTGGACTTGATGATTATATCAGTAGAGGTGACAGCGAGAAAAAAGAGATTTATTACATCATTGGTGAAAATGAGGTAACTCTTAGAAACTCTCCGCTACTTGAAGCTTATAAAAAAGCAGAGATTGAAGTTTTAATCCTTGATGATAAAGAGGTTGATAGCATTGTAACTCCAATGTTTGGAACATTCAAAGAGTGGGCATTTAAAGATATTACAACTATTGAAGCACCAACTACTCAAACAAAAGAGGAAGAGGAAAAAACTCAAGAGGAGTTTAAATCTTTGACTGATAGATTAAAAGAGGTTTTAGGCGAAGAGATTAAAGAGGCTAAAACTACAAATAGATTAACAACAAGCCCAAGTTGTGTAGTAAAAGATTCTAATGATCCAATGGCTGGAATGGCAGCTATGTTTGCTCAAATGGGACAAGATATTCCAGAAACTCCATTAATTTTGGAAATCAACCCAGAACATGAGATGATTAAGAAATTAACAAACCTTGAAGATAGTGAAAACTTTGCTGATATGGCATGGATTTTACTTGATAATGCTAAATTGTCTGAAGGGATTGAACCAAAAGATAAGATTGCATTTGCAAATAGAATTTCTAAGATTGCTACGAGAGCGATATAAAAATTTGTAGGGTGGGTGAGAACCCACCGTATAATAAAGGTATAATATTGAAATTAAAAAAGTATTCAAATTGGAAATATTTAAAACAATTAAACTCTTCTAAATTTATAAATTCAATGTATATATATTTCTTTTTAGTTCCAATATTTGTAAAAACTTCGGAACTAATTAGTTCAAAAATATATATTCAAGTTAATGTACCTTTTTCATTAATATGTTTCTATTTTAGTGCTTTATTTTTTATTATTGGAAAAATTTTATTAAAAATAAACTGTCCATTAATCATTAAAGAAAATGATTCATTTAGTGATTTTTTAAATTCAGGGAAAAAGTTATTTCAATTAAAGCCTTATATAAAAGATATTGATTAGATGATGAAGCTTTTAAAATATTATTTGAAGATAAAGATAAATCTATAAACGATCATGAAAAACTACAATCTTATTTTTCGGAAATATATAATGAAGCAAATACTAGAAATGAGTATTTAAGAAATTTTATTGGAGCTTTATATATTTTAGGCTTTGGTTTATTATTTATAGTCATAGGAGAAAATCTTAACTATATGATAAATTTTATTATAGGAGATTAAATGAAAAATAAAAAAAATATAATCATTTTTATATTAGTGATAATTATAATTAGTTTAGGTATATTAGTCAATTATACAGAGGATAAAAATTGGAAAATGATATCTAAATCTATGAGAGAACATTACATTTGTAAACTAGATTATGATGAACTAGATATAAAGTTAACAGAATTAAAAGAAAAATATGCAAATGATATATCTGAAATAAAAATAGAATTATCAGAGTCTAAAAATAAAATTGAAACTTTAGAGGATAAACTATTATATCCTGATGATGAAGTTTGTGATATATGTAAAGATGAAGATTACAATAATGATAAATCAATATTAGTTGATATTTTGAAAACTAAAAAAGATAATACACCTCTTACATCAAATGAACGTTTAAATATAATAATCATGAGAAATCAAGGCTATAAAGATAATGAAATAAAAGATTTTTATTCTAAAAAAAATATAAAATTATTTTTAAATTCACTAGGAAAAAATCAAAATGAATAATTTAGTTTATTAAAGATTATTTTGATATAATAACCGACATTCATCACCCCTCTAAACTTAAACTAATATAAAACAACTAATCATAAAACTCTTCATAATCATCCCCTAAGCACTCCAAAATAATCTCATGATTTTCATTAAAATAATCCAATTGAG